>NZ_JAWOTX010000021.1:0-63292 GCF_033339115.1 Vibrio sp. 947
TCGTGATTACCTTGAAAAGTTCCCAATAACATAAAGTCTTTTATTTTCAGTGGTTAAAGTTCGATCCCGCCCTTTCATTTCCATTGAAACGGGCACATTGCATAAACCAATACTCTTTACTTTGGTGTACTTACTGACCGCTTCGGAAACTAAACCCGCTGGGTTGGTGAAATTGAGCATCCATGCGTTTGGAGCCAACTCTTCAATGTCTTTACAGATATCAAGAATGACCGGAATGGTTCGCAGTGCTTTAGCAAAACCACCAGGGCCCGTTGTTTCTTGGCCGATGACGTCGTACTTGATTGGGATTCGCTCATCGTTAGCGCGTGCAGCAAGGCCACCAACACGAAACTGCGTCATCACAAAATCCGCATCTTTTATCGCAGCACGGCGATCGAAACCGGCTTTTATCTCAATTTTTGCTCCGGCTTTATCGACCATTCGCTGAGCCAATCCTTTGATGATCTCAAGCTTCTCAGCTCCTGACTCAATGTCCACAAAATGGATTTTCTTAACGGGTAAATATTCTAAGCGCTTAATAACCCCTTCAACCAATTCCGGGGTATAGCTACTACCACCGCCAATAATGGCAAGTTTGATCGCCTCTCTAGACATTTTCATCCCCCTTTACTTGTTCGAGATTTTTTTGTTCAGTGCGACGATTTCTACAGCCATCTCTTGAGCCAAAATCGTAGTCATCAGGTGATCTTGAGCATGCACCATCACTAACGTCATCGGGACTTTCCCTTCTCCCTGATCTTCTTCAATAAGCTGAGTCTGTATTAAGTGGGCTTTATTAATGCACTCTCTTGCTTGAGAGAGCTTCTCGTCAGCCGCTTCAAAATCTTGTTCTCGAGATAAACGCAATGCCTCGTAGCTTAAACTTCTGGCTTCACCAGCATTGCAAATGATCTCCATCACAACCAATTCTTGTTCCATCATTTTCTCTCCGAAAATCGGGCCGCGGTAATTGCGGCCCATTAAGCACAGTTAAGCAGTAACGCCTTCGCCTGACGGCTGCGTGTCACCTTTAGTTTCCTTCGTCGTTGGTAGTTCTTGCTCCAACATTTGCTTCTCAAACATTTTGAAGAATGGGAAGTAGATGATTAGATCAAGAATCAATAAACCAATGACGAGCAATACTGGCGCAAAGGTCCAACCGCTACCCCACGAAGCACCTATCAGTGCCGGTGTTGTCCAAGGTGTTGTAGCGACACCCATACCCACAAAGCCGACATGCACAGCAAAATACGCAATCGTAGCGTTGATGACTGGAGCGAAGACGAACGGGATAAACAAGGTCGGGTTCATCACAACTGGGCTACCGAAGATCACTGGTTCGTTGATTTGGAAAAAGCCAGGCACCGAACTCATTCGACCAATGCTCTTAAGGTGAACAGAACGGCTAAACGACATCAGCATAACAAGAGCAAGTGTTGCACCAGAGCCGCCAATAAAGATGTAAAAATCCCAGAACGGTTGAGTAAATACATTTGGAATCGGTTCACCTGCAACAAAGGCTTCAATGTTGGCACCAATGTTGGTCAAAAAGATTGGAGAAAGCAGTCCAACAACAATTGCAGCACCATGAATACCCGCAAACCAAAGCAGCTGGCAAAGCAATAAAGCGCCAATAATGGCAGGCAATGAGTTAGACGCACTAATTAGCGGTTTAAAGATAGCCATAACAGCATCTGGAATCAGCATGTCGTACTGGGTTTGTACGAAAAGGCTAAGTGGATATAAGGTAATGAATATCGCTAAGACTGGTAGCAATACTTCAAATGATCGCGCAATCGCCGGTGGCACCTGCTCTGGCATGCGAATCGTAATATTGTGCTTTTTCATAAAACGGTAGAGCTCCACCGAGAAAAATGCACACATCACTGCGGTGAAGATCCCGGTTCCGCCCATGTGAGACATAGACAACGCGCCATCTTTAGCTGGGGCCGCAATGAGTAAAAAAGACATTAGTGACAATACAGCACTCGTGATCCCATCCATCTTGTAAGCCTTCGCTAAACTATAAGCAACGCCCAGCGAAACAAAAATGGTCATGATCCCCATCGACATGTTGTAGGGCATCATTATGGTATCAAAATGTGTAGTGGCGAAATCGAGCCAAATTCGACCAAAAGTAAAGGTTGTATCTTCGGCAAATGGGGGGAATGCAAAAATCAAAATGAAACTACCGACAATAATAAACGGCATTGCGACAATAAAACCGTCTCTCATTGCGCGAACATGGGGCTGATTCCCCACTTTAGCTGCTATAGGGGCTATATGCTTTTCGACTGCGCCTATAATTGCGTCATAAAGCTTCATAGAATCCATCCTTATTTTAGGCAAAAGAATCCCGCATCAAATATTTATATTTGATGTACAGTTATCTTTTTAATTTAAAACTATAGTTTAGTTAATTAATTCTAATGCTTGCTCTAGTACTTCTTCTCCCTTCATCATTCCATAATGCTGAGGAGAAATAGCATCAATGTTTTTACCATGCTCTTGCGCCGTTTTTCTTAGCTCTTCTAGCTGAAAACGTACTTGAGGCCCGAGAAGACAAACATCGTACTCTTTAATTACATCTTCAAACGCATTCACTGACATTGCATCAATTTTGCACTCAATTCCTTTATTTTCAGCAGCTTGCTCCATTTTCTTAACAAGCATACTGGTTGACATCCCTGCGCTACAGCATAAAAGGATCTTTTTCATAGCCTTACTCCCGTTGTGTAAATTTCAACCTGTAAAAACTGTAGCAAAAATAACCAAGACAAAAAAGCGCAACCGGTTGCATTATTCGTGAACACAATCCCAATTTAGAAAATACCACCTATTTTTTTGTAATTATTTAGGTCTAGGATAAAAGTCATAAAATAATTTAAGACATCACATTAAGTTTCAAATTATCAATATTTTACTACTGACAACGTCGTTATTAATTTCTTAAAAGGAATAGAGAATGAAATTTAATAAATTGGCTATTGCAGCGCTTGTAAGTGCCGCACTATCACAGCACTCATTTGCTCAAACCGACTCTAAAGGCACCATTTATCTAACGTTTGATGATGGACCAATCAATGCATCTATTGACGTTATTCAAGTACTTAACCAGGAAGATATCAAAGCGACGTTTTACTTTAATGCTTGGCATTTAGATGGAATTGGTGATGAGAATGAAGACCGTTCGCTAGAAGCCTTAAAGCTCGCATTAGACACTGGTCATATTGTCGCGAACCATAGTTACGATCATATGGTTCATAATTGCGTTGATGAGTTTGGACCGAACAGTGCTGCGGAGTGTAATGCGACCGGGGACCACCAGCTTAACTCGTATCAAGACCCTGTTTACGATGCCTCAATGTTTACGGAAAACTTATCTGTGTTAGCAAAGTATTTGCCGAACATTACAAGCTACCCGAACTACAAGGCAACAGAGTTTGCTAGACTGCCCTACACCAACGGTTGGCGCGTGACGAAAGACTTCAAAGCAGATGGGTTATGTGCCACGTCTGATGACCTGAAACCTTGGGAACCAGGATATGTATGCGATACATCCAACCCATCCAACAGTGTAAAAGCAGCTATCGAGGTTCAAAATATCCTAGCGAATAACGGCTATCAAACTCACGGTTGGGATGTGGACTGGGCACCTGAAAATTGGGGCATTGAAATGCCAGCAAACAGCCTTACAGAAGCAGAAGCATTTCTTGGATATGTGGATTCCGCGTTAAACACTTGTGCACCAACAACGATTAACCCGATCAACTCCAAAGCTCAAGAGTTCCCATGTGGTACACCTTTACACGCCGATAAAGTTATCGTTTTAACTCACGAGTTCCTATTTGAAGATGGTAAGCGTGGCATGGGGGCAACGCAAAACTTACCTAAGCTCGCTAAGTTTATACAGTTAGCAAAACAAGCGGGTTATGACTTCGACACAATGGATAACTACACACCGAACTGGCAAGTTGGTCATAACTACGACGCTGGCGATTACGTCTTACACCTAGGTACTGTATACCAGGCTGTAACAAACCATACTGCACAACAAGATTGGGCACCGTCTCCAACCTCTAGCCTCTGGACAAATGCAGACCCAGCCACTAACTGGACTCAGAATGTTTCCTATAAACAAGGTGATGTGGTGACTTATCAAGGTTTGCGTTATCTAGTTGATGTACCGCACGTGTCCCAAGCAGACTGGACTCCGAACACTCAAAATACCTTGTTCACAGCTCTATAGGCTGTTCCTACTATCACCATGTAGTAGTTTGCGCGAGGCATACCCCTCGCGCTTTTTTGTTTTGAAGATCCAGATACAACAAAGCCCCGACTTTCATCGAGGCTCTGTCTTAAAATATGGTACCGGTGGACGGAGTTGATTGGACTGGCATTCCTGCCGTCACCGCGAAGGCAACGCTAACTTCCTTTTGATATTTACGAGCACCTAAAACGACGAAAGGCCGCTATAAAAGAGACCTTTCTGATATGGTACCGGTGGGCGGACTTGAACCGCCACGCCCGAAGGCAACGGATTTTGAATCCGTCGTGTATACCAATTTCACCACACCGGCATCTTTGGGCTATTGCCCTTTGATGGTTGGCATTATACGTAAGCTTTTGACCTGCGCAAGCAGAAATACCTTAAATAACTATCGTTTGCTGATAATTTCGCCACAAAGTGTGACAAAGCTGTACTCATAAGAAACGTACGCTCCATTTTCTACTACTCTTCCAGATGAAAGTGAGTATACGAAACTCTTTTTAAATTCTATTCACTGTAATATCAGAAACATAACCATTCCCAATGCTCGACAACGCATTATGGAGCATCTCTGCGGCATCTTCTGCTTGCATGAAGTAACTCGTGTCCATCGTATTGCCGCTTGTTTTCCAGAATTCCGTATCCATTCCACCAGGATAAACCGCGATAATTTTCATAGGTTTTCCTTTTAGCTCCAAACGAACCGACTCAATTAATCCTTTGACGGCCCATTTCACTGCACAATACGTAGACTCTTGCGCTTTAGGTTGTTGCGCGGCTGTGGACATGATCATGACCACTTTTATTGGATGATCTTTGTAACGCTTTACTAACTCTCTTAACACATGAATCGCAGAATTCAGGTTGTTATCAATCAACTTTTGAATCTCTTTCGGCTCCTGCTCTTCCAGTAAGCCAAAATAACCACTTCCTGCACTATGAATGACCATTTCAGGCGGCTGTTTCATCCCATCAAAGAGCTGTTTCACACCTTGATGTAATGAGAGGTTGCAAGCTTGATAGCCGACGTTATGAGAGAGTTGTTTTGCTAGTGCGGATAGTTTTTCTGTATTTCTTCCTATTACATACGTCTCTTTGCCTTCCGCATCATAACGCTTTGCTAGTTCCGCCCCTAAGCCGCTACTTGCACCTGTAATTACAATCATGCGCTACCTCTTTTCAATCACATACTTTTAATTCATCTATCAATTAAGGTAACAGAATCGTGGTAATTCACACCTCAAGAGCACCATTCTTTGAAGCAAGCAGCTTTCTTACTTTCGTGATGCATGAAATATCAAGCAGAACGACGGGCATTTAACCTATGCTTAAGCAAGAATAACTTTCTGAATTTTCTATCGACTTTCTAGTGAGAACTGAATAGGAGCAAAGAATGACTGGGTCAAAATGGCAGTGGTTACTGAAACAGATGACACGAAAACTGTGGGTCCGGACGTCACTCTACGCATTACTAGCTGTTGCTACCGCCTTAATGTCGATTGTTTTAAACCAGTTCATTACTCTGCCCCCTGCCATCAACGTCAGCAAGGATTTGTTGAACAACATATTAAATATCCTCGCAACCTCCATGCTTGCAGTGACTACATTCTCTCTCAATATTATGGTCTCAGCGTACAGTGCCGCTAGTGCAGGGGTAACGCCGCGAGCGACAAAACTGTTGATGGAAGACAGCACAACACAAAATGCCTTAGCAACCTTTCTTGGCTCTTTTCTATTTAGTTTGGTAGGAATTATCGCGCTAGGTATTGGGGCCTATCATCAACAAGCACAAATTTATCTATTCATCGTGACTATCGCCGTAATCGTGATGATCATACTCACTCTGTTACGTTGGATTCAGCACCTTTCCGTACTAGGAAGGGTCAGTGAAACCACTTCATACGTAGAGCAAGCCTTGTTAGATGCGATAAGAAAACGGGGTAAAGAGCGCTGGCTAGGTGCTCACCCGTGGAGCCACCCAGAACATAAACCCAGAGGAAGTAAACCTATTTTGAGCCAAGAAATTGGCTACTTACAGCATGTTGATATGCATCATCTCGATAGTATTGCTGAAGCAAACCAATGCACCATCTATCTTGAGCGACAACCGGGAAGTTTTGTGTACGTAGGTCAACCATTGGCTTGGGTTTGTGGAGAGTTGCCAGACGAAAGCGAAGTAACGGCAGCCTTCACGATTCGAACGGAGCGTTCATATGATCAGGACCCTCGCTTTGGTTTAGTCGTTATGGCGGAAATCGCCTCACGAGCACTATCTCCGGCTGTAAATGATAATGGCACCGCGATTGACGTTCTTGGGCGTTCTGTACGAGCACTTTCATTATGGGGAGACCTACTCAGCGAGCCGCCTACCAAAACTCGATACCCTAGACTATTTGTGCCCGCATTAAGCTGCCAGGATTTGTTCGATGATGTCTTTTTGCCGATAGCACACGATGGTGCAGCGCAACTCCAAATACAGATTCGCCTACAAAAGGCCTTGCTAGCTCTCTCTAGTATGCACCCTAAGTTATTTTTGTCACCAGCAATCAAGCTGTCAGAAAAAGCTTTAGAGCTTTCATTAAGCCAACATTATACCGAAGATGAGAAACACCAACTCTCTCAGCTATCTAATCTGGTCACAGACCAAAAAGCCAATGGTTAAGAGAGTCGAATTCAGTTGAAACATATTGCTGCACGGCCTCGTGTATCATGACATGTGCTGATAACGTAGGGCAGAAAAGTCTCTTCGTTTATACACAATTAAAGACTCTGTGCGTTAGGTCTCTTTTCTCTTGGTGAGGGAATCTATATTCTGACGCACAATTTTTAAGGTAAGTGATGGAATAATGACAACGTCTACAACTCTTCCACCTGCTGGTCTCTTTCGTCGACTTGCAGCGTTGATTTACGACACATTGATTATTATCGCAATTGAAATGATGGCCGCAGGTATTGTTATGGCCGTTGTGTTTGCACTAAATGCAGCAGGATTGTTGAGCTATGGCGAGTACGCTGATGCCGCAGATATGCTCGGAAAACACCCTGTATTGAGCCCTCTATTTACACTTTATCTTGCGGGTGTGTGGATATATTTCTTTGTGTTCTTCTGGACGCGAGCAGGACAAACTCTTGGGATGCGCGCTTGGAAACTTCGAGTTCGCAATGCCAAAGACGGAGCACCAATTACGGTAACTCAAGCTCTGATTCGTATTTCGACATCTGGCTTTGGCTTGGCAAATTTGACTGTACCGATTGATCCGAAGAGACGTGGTTTCCACGACATTTGGGCCAAAACAGAGGTTGTTGTATTACCCAAGGCAAACTAACTTGTCTAGGAACACAAAAAAGGAAGGCGTAATGCCTTCCTTTTACATTTGGTTCGGTAAAACTTGGTTTATTCGATGATGCTTCAGTTATAGCTTTCTTCGTAGTAGTGCAATCGCAATAGCTAAGAACACCAAACTCGGGGCCAAAGCACCAAACACTGGGGATATGCCATACACCAAGCTTAATGGGCCAAAGAACTCACTGGATATGTAAAAAGTAAACCCGGCAACCACGCCCGACAATACCCTTGCCCCCATGGTCACGCTTCTGAGTGGACCGAAAACAAAAGATAGCGCCATTAACATCATCACAGCAATTGAAAGCGGCTGAGTCAACTTACGCCAAAACGCCAACTCATAGCGAGATGCATCTTGTTCCGATGCTTTTAGGTAAGTCACATAATCATACAAACCGCTCAGTGACAGTTCTTCTGGCTTCACGGTCACCACAGCTAGCTTATCCGGTGCCAAAGAGGTGTGCCACTCCATCTGTTCGATGTCTTGCTTTGAAATTACGTTTTCATTTTCCATGTCCGTAATTTGTACGTAGCGCATCAGCCAGTTGTTATCTTGTTGGTAGTCGACTTCTTCGGCGAAAATAACTTTTTGTAGATTCTTATCATCATCAAAACGCCACATATTTAAAGCATAAAGCTTGTCGTCTTCGACTTTACCTATAAAGATAAAGTCGTTTGCGTCACGAGCCCACACACCTGAGCGCACAGACACAATGCTACCACCTGATATCGCAAACGCACGTAAGTCACGGGCCATCTTCTGGGCCTCAGGAGCGCCCCATTGACCTAACGCCATAACAACAATCATGAGCGGGACGGCCGTTTTGAGTACCGATAACCCGATATCCAGCTTAGAGAAACCAGCAGCTTGCATCACCACCAGCTCAGAGCTTGAAGCCAACATACCTAAGCCGATAAGGGCACCGAGTAATGCCGCCATTGGAAAGAACATTTCGATATCACGCGGCACACTGAGTAACACAAAGTACAACGCATGAGTGAGGTCGTACACACCTCGCCCTACTTTACGTAGCTGTTCTACATATTTGATGATGCCCGATAAGCCAACAAACGTCGCTAAAACCAAGGCAGTGGTAGAGATGATGGTTCTACCGATGTAAAGGTCTAAGATTTTGAACACAGCTTACGCGAGCCTCTTCTTGCGGAATTTGTCTTTTATTCGTCTAGCAGCAACGCTATCCATCATATTCGCCATGATAGCAACAATCAGCAACATCGCATTGATTGGCCACATACCAATAGCAGCCGGGATGTCACCATCTTCTAATGCAGATTTGGTTGCACTGATCGCCAAGAAATACGCTAGGTAGATCAGGATCGCAGGCCCCATTTTGGCAAACCGTCCCTGACGCGGATTCACCGCAGACAAAGGAATAACGAGCATTGTTAAGAGTGGAATGCACACAAATAACGAAATTCGCCATTGTAGCTCCGCTTGCGCCTCTGGATCTGGGTGACCTATCAAGTCAACCGTTGGGTATGCTTCCCAGTCTCGCCCTTTCTTTTTGACCTCACGTTGGCCGATAACACCTTCGTATTCATCGAATTTCGTGATCATATATTCAACGCGAGTAGGCACACCTTCATAACGCGTACCTTCTTTCATAGTGATGATCTGACGACCGTCCGAAAGCTCTTTTACTTCACCAGAAGATGAGAACATCACACTCGGTAACACTGAATCTCGAGGGCGCATCTGCGCAACAAAAACGTTGCTCAAGGTATTGTCTTTAATGTCATCGATGAACACAACCGATGAACCGTCTGGTGTACCTTGGAACTGACCTTTTTTAAGTAGGTCAACGCTGTTTTCTGACGCTACCTGCTCATAAAGCTGCTCAACGCGGTCTTGAGACCACGGCGATAGCCACAACGCATTGAAAGCCGCCACCGCTGAAGTAATCAACGCTAGGTATAAGGCCGCTTGAACCAAGAATTTATTACCAATACCTGTCGCGTTCATTACGACAATTTCGCTCTCTGCATACAGACGACCAAATGTGATCAATATGCCGATATACAGACTTAAAGGCAGCATTAACAGACCCATTGCTGGCATGTTCAAACCAACAATCGAGAAAATCAATCCAGCAGGAATATCCCCATCAGAAGCATCAGCAAGAACACTTATGAATTTCTGGCTTACAAACACCAAAAAAAGTACGAAAAAAATCGCAAATTGGCTCTTGAGTGTTTCGCGGATCAAATATCTAACAATAATCACGCTGAAATTACCTATACAAAACTTGTTTTTTTGGTCGAATCACTATAGTTTCCCGTTGAACCATTTATTTTTTTAAAAATTATAAACTAGATGTTAGTCGCTTAATCAGCTCTGCATGTAAGCCTGGAGCTAAAATTCAACAAGTAAGCGATCATTATCTAACATTTAGAGCAATTTGTCTTCAGGATGTAGGAGTACGCATGGAGTTCAGTGTAAAAAGTGGCAGTCCAGAGAAACAACGTAGCGCATGTATCGTTGTTGGTGTGTTTGAACCACGTCGCCTTTCTCCAGTAGCCGAACAACTTGATAAAATCAGTGACGGTTACATCAGTTCACTACTTCGCCGTGGTGATCTAGAGGGTAAACCTGGTCAGATGCTGCTACTGCATCAAGTACCAGGTGTTTTGTCAGAGCGCGTTTTACTTGTCGGTTGCGGCAAAGAGCGTGAACTTGGCGAGCGCCAGTACAAGGAAATCATTCAAAAGACGATCAGCACACTTAACGAGACAGGCTCAATGGAAGCGGTATGTTTCCTAACTGAACTGCATGTTAAGGGTCGTGATACATACTGGAAAGTGCGCCAGGCTGTAGAAGCGACTAAAGATGGTCTATACACATTTAATCAATTCAAGAGCGTGAAACCTGAGACTCGCCGCCCACTGCGCAAGCTTGTTTTCAACGTACCAACGCGTCGTGAATTGAACTTGGGTGAAAAAGCAATCACTCATGGTCTTGCTATCGCATCAGGTGTCAAAGCCTCAAAAGACCTTGGCAACATGCCGCCAAACGTAGCTAATCCAGCTTACCTTGCTTCTCAAGCTCGTCGTCTAGCGGACGATTACGAAACCGTAACCACCAAAATCATTGGTGAGCAAGAGATGGAAAAACTGGGTATGACCTCTTACCTAGCAGTAGGCCGTGGTTCTAAAAACGAATCTATGATGTCTATCATCGAGTACAAAGGTAACCCTGACTCAGATGCAAAACCGATTGTGCTCGTAGGTAAAGGTCTAACCTTCGACTCAGGCGGTATCTCTCTAAAGCCGGGCGAAGGTATGGATGAGATGAAGTACGACATGTGTGGTGCGGCATCGGTATTCGGTACAATGAAAGCGCTAGCGAAGCTAAACCTACCAATCAACGTTATTGGTGTTCTAGCGGGCTGTGAAAACATGCCTGGCAGCAACGCTTACCGTCCAGGTGACATCCTAACGACCATGTCTGGTCAAACTGTAGAAGTTCTGAACACGGATGCTGAAGGCCGTCTTGTTCTTTGTGACGCACTGACTTACGTAGAGCGTTTCGAACCAGACTGCGTGGTTGACGTTGCAACGCTAACTGGTGCTTGTGTTATCGCACTAGGCCACCATATCAGCGGCGTAATCTCTAACCACAACCCTCTTTCTCATGAGCTAGTAAACGCTTCTGAGCAAGCGAGTGACCGTGCATGGCGTCTACCAATGGCAGACGAGTACCACGAACAGTTGAAGAGCCCGTTTGCGGATATGGCAAACATTGGTGGTCGCCCTGGTGGCACAATTACTGCGGGTTGCTTCTTATCTAAGTTCGCGAAGAAGTACAACTGGGCACACGTCGATATCGCAGGTACCGCGTGGAAATCAGGCGCAGCGAAAGGCTCAACGGGCCGTCCTGTCTCAATGCTTGTCCAATTCCTTTTGAACCGCAGCGGCCAAGAGACAGAAGAGTAATTTCTGAACAGAATCTAAAAGGGCCGCAAGGCCCTTTTTTATTATCCTAATTTTCTAAAATGAAAGTGGGACTTAAGATGGTCTTAGGAAGAGACCCAAGGCAAGTGAGAGAATGATGCAAACTGCAACCTTCTACATCATTAACGAAGAGAGCCCGCAAGCAACGGTGGCTGGCTTTGAAGAATACATCGTGTTTTTGGCTCAGCACTTTGCTCGCCAAGGCGCTAAAGTGTATTTAAACTGCCAAGACAAACCACACGCCGAGCAGCTCGCTGAAGCCTTTTGGCAAGTTGATGCAGACAAGTTCATGGCACATAACCTCGTAGGCGAGGGACCGAAATACGCCACCAATATTGAAATCGGCCATGAAGGTGTAAAACCTAATTGGAACCGTCAGCTGGTAATTAATTTGGCGGAAAATGAGACAACCTTTGCGAACAAGTTTGCTCAAGTGGTAGACTTCGTGCCCTGCGAAGAAAAAGCTAAACAACTCGCAAGAGAAAGATATAAAATTTACCGTCAAGCAGGTTACCAGCTGCAAACGATCGAAATTCAATATCCTTAACGGTCAATCCTTATAGTTAAGGCGATCTTGTTAAGATCCCTCACTTATAAAGATTGACTAAGATTCAACCATCAACGTATCCATTAAAAGAGCGCTATGGAAAAGACATACAACCCAACTTCAATCGAACAAGCTCTGTATCAGACTTGGGAAGAGAAAGGCTACTTTAAGCCACACGGTGACACTACTAAAGAATCATACAGCATCATGATCCCGCCACCGAACGTCACTGGTAGCCTACACATGGGCCACGCGTTCCAAGATACGATCATGGATACGCTTATCCGTTGTGAACGTATGAAGGGTAAAAACACCCTTTGGCAAGTAGGTACTGACCACGCTGGTATCGCAACTCAGATGGTTGTTGAGCGTAAGATCGCTGCAGAAGAAGGCAAAACAAAACACGATTACGGTCGTGAAGCTTTCATCGACAAAATCTGGGAATGGAAAGGCGAATCTGGCGGCACTATCACTAAGCAGCTTCGTCGTCTTGGCGCATCTGTAGACTGGGATCGTGAACGCTTTACGATGGACGATGGTCTATCTAACGCCGTTCAAGAAGTCTTCGTACGTCTATACGAAGACGATCTAATCTACCGCGGTAAGCGTCTGGTTAACTGGGATCCAAAGCTACACACAGCGATTTCAGATCTAGAAGTAGAGAACAAAGACACTAAAGGCCACATGTGGCACTTCCGCTACCCACTAGCAGATGGCGCTAGAACAGCCGATGGCAAAGACTACATCGTTGTTGCAACGACTCGTCCAGAGACCGTGCTAGGCGATACGGGTGTTGCAGTTAACCCAGAAGATCCACGTTACAAAGATCTTATCGGTAAAGAAATCATCCTTCCTATCGTTGATCGTCGCATCCCAATCGTGGGCGATGAGCACGCAGATATGGAAAAAGGTACTGGCTGTGTGAAAATCACACCTGCGCACGACTTCAACGACTACGAAGTAGGTAAGCGCCACCAGCTACCAATGATCAACATTCTGACTTTCGACGCAAACATCCGTGATGCTTCTGAAGTATTCAACACCAACGGCGAAGCAAGCGACGCTTACAGCACTGAGCTACCAGCTAAATACCACGGTATGGAGCGTTTTGCCGCTCGTAAAGCTATCGTTGCTGAATTCGACGAGCTAGGCCTACTTGAAGAAGTGAAAGATCACGATCTACAAGTTCCTTACGGCGACCGTGGTGGCGTGGTTATCGAACCAATGCTAACTGACCAATGGTACGTACGTACTGCGCCTCTAGCGAAAACTGCAGTTGAAGCAGTAGAAAACGGCGACATCCAATTTGTTCCTAAGCAGTACGAAAACATGTACTTCTCTTGGATGCGTGACGTTCAAGACTGGTGTATCTCTCGTCAGCTATGGTGGGGTCACCGCATCCCAGCTTGGTACGACAACCAAGGTAATGTTTACGTAGGTCGCACTGAAGAAGAAGTTCGTAAGAACAACAACCTAGAGTCAGTCATTGAACTGCACCAAGACGAAGACGTACTGGATACGTGGTTCTCTTCTGCACTATGGACATTCGGTACTCAAGGTTGGCCAGAGCAAACTGACGACCTGAAAGTATTCCACCCTTCAGACGTTCTAGTAACTGGTTTCGACATCATCTTCTTCTGGGTTGCGCGCATGATCATGATGACCATGCACTTCGTGAAAGACGAAAACGGCAAACCACAAGTACCATTTAAGACGGTTTACGTTACTGGTCTAATCCGTGATGAAAACGGCGACAAGATGTCTAAGTCGAAAGGTAACGTACTTGACCCAATCGACATGATCGATGGTATCGACCTAGAGTCTCTAGTAGAGAAGCGTTGTGGCAACATGATGCAACCTCAGCTAGCGAAGAAGATCGAGAAGAACACTCGTAAGACGTTTGAAAACGGTATCGAAGCATACGGTACAGACGCACTACGTTTCACTCTTGCAGCAATGGCATCAACAGGTCGTGATATCAACTGGGATATGAAGCGTCTTGAGGGTTACCGTAACTTCTGTAACAAACTATGGAACGCAAGCCGTTACGTAATGATGAACACAGAAGAGCAAGATTGTGGCTTCAACGGTGGTGAGATTGAATACTCACTAGCAGACAAATGGATCGAGTCTCAGTTTGAACTTGCAGCGAAAGCGTTCAACAACCATATCGACAACTTCCGTCTAGATATGGCTGCGAACACGCTTTACGAATTCATCTGGAACCAATTCTGTGACTGGTACCTAGAGCTAACTAAACCCGTTCTATGGAAAGGTACTGAAGCGCAACAGCGTGGTACTCGCCGTACACTAATCACGGTACTTGAGAAGACTCTACGTCTGGCTCATCCTGTGATTCCTTACATCACTGAAACTATCTGGCAAAGCATCAAGCCACTAGTTGAAGGTGTAGAAGGTGAGACAATCATGCTTCAAGCACTGCCTCAATTCGACGAAGCAAACTTCAACCAAGAAGCGCTAGATGATATCGAATGGGTGAAGGCGTTCATTACCAGCATCCGTAACCTACGTGCTGAATACGACATCAACCCTGGTAAGCCGCTTGACGTTATGCTGAAAGCAGCAAATGCAGAAGATGCCTCTCGTCTAGAAGCAAGCAAGCAAGTACTGATGTCACTAGCGAAGCTAGAAGCAGTACGCGTGCTTGAAGCTGGCGAACAAACTCCTGCATGTGCGACAGCACTGGTTGGTAAGTCTGAGCTGATGATCCCAATGGCAGGTCTGATCGACAAAGATGCTGAGCTTGCTCGTCTAGATGGCGAAATCAAGAAGACTCACGGCGAAATCAAGCGTATCGAAGGCAAACTTGGCAACGAAGGCTTTGTAGCGAAAGCACCTGAAGCTGTTGTTGCTAAAGAACGTGAGAAGCTTGAAGGCTACAAAGAGACACTAGCTAAGCTAGAAGAGCAGAAGACAACGATCGCTGCACTTTAAGCCTCAGTGAAAGAGAAGAACTAACACTTCTCACTTTGAATCCAAAGGTTGGCCATCATGGTCAACCTTTTTTGTATATCTTTCACCAAAAACCATCATCAATAGCTTTCCCCTATCGCAACAATACTCATCATCCATTAGCATTAATGAGAATTATTATCGATAATGAACTCATCGAAACAAACACGATTGAGTAATTATCATGAAAAAGACACTAACTTTCGCAGCACTGCATTTTACTATCGCATTTAGTGTCGCTTACGTACTCACAGGCGACATTCTAATTGGTAGTTTAATTGCCATGATTGAGCCTTCAGTGAACACCGTAGCCTTCTACTTTCATGAAAAGGCATGGGCAAAAGTCCCAGCACTTAAAGCTCGTCAGTGGATGACCAAATTAAAAACCGCAAGCTTTGCGACCGTGCACTTCAGCGTCGCTTTTACCGTGGTTTACTTACTAACAGGTGATGCATTTGTCGGCGGCGTAATGGCGATGTTAGAGCCGAGTTTGAACACGGTGGCTTACTACTTCCACGAGAAAGTATGGATGCGTAAATCATCAGAAAAAGCTCCAGCACCGCAGTTTTGTTTACATCACCACGCTTAAACATGGAGGCTCACTACGTCTCCTAACGAGAAAAATGACATTTACCATTGACAAGGTTGCGCACCGCAATTAATTTAATTGCGGTGCGCAACTTTATTTAATTGCGGTACGCAACTTTATTTTTAGAGGTAAGTGATAATGAACGCTCGTCAACTTCGACACTACTCCCGTCAAGCCGTCCGATTGCTTGGTATGCTTGATAAACAATGCGGCGATGTCGCTCTCACTCCAGTGCAAGCGCACGCATTGGGTGAAATCCAATTGCAGCCATTGACCATCAATCAGCTGGCACAGCAGCTTAATGTCGACAAGTCCAACGCGAGCCGAACCGTTACTGGTTTGATTAAATTAGGTTTGGTCGAGAGCATCGAAAACCCAAAAGACAAACGTAGTCAACTCGTCGCGATTACAGAGCAAGGCCAACTGGCGTTATCGCAACTGGACCAACAGCAAAACCACTTCTTTGAACAACTGCTTACCCAACTCGATGACAGCGAGCAAGAGCAACTCAAACTTGGTCTAGAGACTTACCTAAAAGGGCTAACAAAAGTGTGTCAGTCTGAGGAATACGTTCTTCGACCTCTTACTAAAGCAGACAACCCGCAAGTCGCAGATGTGATTCGTAAAGTCTCTGCTGAATACGGCTTAACCGCAGACAAAGGTTATGGTGTGGCCGATCCAACGCTTGATGATATGTATTCGGTGTACAATCAAAACAGGGCCGCCTATTGGGTCATTGAACATCGCGGAGAGATCGTTGGTGGCGGTGGCTTTGCCCCTTTAGCTGGCGAGCCAAATGTGTGTGAACTACAAAAGATGTACTTCTTACCTCAAACACGAGGACACGGTTTAGCCAAACGCATCGTCGCATTGAGCTTACAATTGGCGAAACAATTTGGGTATCAGCAGTGCTATTTAGAGACAACTGAATGTCTGAGAGAAGCGGTAAGCTTGTATGAAAAGCTAGGCTTTGAGCATCTCGATGCCCCGCTTGGACAAACAGGGCATGATGCATGTGAAGTCGTAATGCTTAAGATGCTGTAATAGATAATATTATTAGACGTTAAAGCACAACATGGGTAACACAAAGCTCCTGGCTCAAGGCAACAGTGAAGTTTTGGTGCTGCCCATCCAACTCAACAGACAACTGGTAGAGATCACTTGGATCAGGATCAGTAAGATCGGCATACTTTGGCGCTTCGATCTGGAATAAAGCGCTCGCATGCTCCGCTCGGACATCAATAGGAATATGGTAAGTCATACCATTAAACTTAACCGATGCAGAGACCAGACCCGGCGCAAAAGTTTGATAGTACAAGTCTACTTTAAACTCGCAACCACCACCGTGGTGCCAAATCTGCTCGGTTGCCACGCGGTCTAAACGTACATTGCGAATGAACTGCAGATACGGCTCTTGCCATACCCCTAAGCGCTCGTCACTCTTTTGGTATTCATGATCTGCAAGTGAACACAACTCCGGTTTATCCTCATCCAACAGAAGATCTTCTTCTTCCTCAAGGAATAGGATCTCAAAACGGTTGCGCCCCATCTGCATGAACGGGCGAATGTCTTTCTTGTAGACATTTTGAGAACCGTCACAGTCAAACAATGCTACTCCGTTCAAACGCACTTCTGCATGGTAATCCACACCACCCAACACCATTTCTACCGCTGGGAATGCCATCATGGATTCGTCCACTTCAATGTCATGCATCAGGTGCCACTCTTGCTGACGAATTGCTTCTTCTGTCAGTTCAGCTGGCAATACCTGACTCAAAGGAGCAGGGAAAGTAATGTCATCCTGTGGGATAGAAAGGTCCGTCAGTGGAGAGACTTGCCATAAACCGGCGAGTGAGAGTTGCATATACACCTTGAGCTAGATCAATTTTCACGCATTATAGGGAGAAACCCCCTATAAACTCAATGTGAATTATTTATCGCCTCCACATTCGTCAGTTTTTCAAGGTATAAAAAAACCAGCGTTAAACGCTGGTTTTTCCAAAAGTAGTGAGCTTTGATTACTCGTCGTCTTCATCTTCTTCAGGGTAAAGCGCATCTTCGCCTTCGTAGTACGTACCCCAACCGTCATAGATTATGTCGTATTTTTCTGCCAAGTGAATCAATTTTTCAACTTGCGCATCAATCGCTTCTGCGTCTAGTGCGGACTCCATAGTCGCATCACAGCAAAGCAACTTGTTACCATCTTCATCTTCAGTTTCTTCTGCTTCAAGAACTTCAAAGCCCATCTTGAATGCTTCAACTACCGCTTTTTCTAGCGTGTCAAAATCTTCGGCAAACAGGTGGTGCTCAATTTCGTATAGCGAATCTGGATCGCTGCCATCTTCTAGCAATGCTGCAATGATATCGCGAGTCTCTTCCTTTTGAATCTCAATTAATTCTTCTACTGATAGATATTCATCTTCGTGAGACATGTTTTGGCTCCAGATTAGTTACTTGATGGAAACACAATACCCGATACTGAGTATGCTGATCCGGTGAAATATGGCATGGATTGCGATGAAAAGCCACAAACAAACATCATACCACTGCGATTCTTATCGGTTATTTGAATCTAAATATTAAACCGACCACACAAAGAAACAAAAAATTAACAAAGAATGGCATTTTTTAATATTCAGAACATCCTAATTGACACTTAATGTGGTTATTTTCTCTTTCTATGCGTGTTTATGATGCTTTCTTGAATACACTCACGTGTAAAACGAAGAAGCATAACGAATAAATTCACTTTAATAATGCATAATTTAGAATAAAAATGCACGTTTTATGCACTGTGCGTGTATTCTTTCTCAACGGGAAAATTAGAATAAAAACGCACGCACTCTAATTTTAGCAAAATAGCATTTATATCTAATAATAAATTTAATAAGAATCAAAATAAAAATAAAAAACTCACAAAACCAGAAACACCAGAATATAAACAAAGCTTGATAACTTGCATCTTTCTAGGAAGCTTGTCATAACTAATGGCTGGAAAATTTGTAAGGATACAAAATGAGCAAGCTGTACGTTGGATCAGAAGTTGGTCAACTTCGACGAGTTCTATTAAATCGCCCTGAACGCGCCCTAACCCACTTAACTCCGTCAAACTGTCATGAGTTGCTATTTGATGACGTTCTTGCTGTAGAAGCGGCAGGTGAAGAGCACGATGCATTCGCACGTACGCTGCGCGAGCAAGACGTTGAAGTGCTTCTCCTCCACGATTTACTGGTCGAAACCCTCGCCGTTCCAGAAGCAAAACAATGGCTGCTGAACACTCAGATTTCTGACTTTCGTTACGGGCCAACCTTTGCGCGAGACCTACGCCAATACTTTTCAGAAATGGATGATGAACACCTTGCCTGCATCTTTTTAGGTGGCTTAGCTTACTCAGAGCTACCGATCTCCTCATCTTCTATGCTGCCAAAAATGAAGCGTCCTCTCGACTTTGTTATTGAGCCACTGCCTAATCACCTCTTTACTCGTGATACCTCATGCTGGGTTTATGGTGGTGTATCGCTCAACCCAATGATGATGCCTGCACGCCAACGTGAAACAAACCACTTACGTGCGATTTATCGTTGGCACCCAATTTTTGCTGGCCAAGATTTTATCAAATACTTCGGTGACGATGATCTGCATTATGATAATGCGAATGTCGAAGGCGGTGATGTGTTGGTTATTGGTAAAGGTGCAGTTCTTATCGGTATGTCTGAGCGTACGACTGCTCAAGGTGTAGAGAACCTTGCAGCGAGCCTATTTAAAGCAGGCCAAGCTACCGAAGTTATTGCAATTGATCTGCCTAAACACCGTTCATGTATGCATTTAGACACTGTGATGACCCATATGGATGTAGATACTTTCTCTGTCTACCCAGAGATCATGCGCAAAGATCTCGACACATGGCGCTTAACACCAAAAGGCAACGGTGAAATGCATGTTGAAGCCTCACATAACTATCTGCACGCGATTGAGTCCGCTCTTGGCTTAGATCAGCTGAAAATCATCACCACGGGTGGTGACAGCTATGAAGCGGAACGCGAACAATGGAATGATGCCAATAACGTTCTAACTGTAAAACCGGGCGTAGTAATTGGTTACGAACGCAATGTATACACCAACGAAAAATACGATAAAGCTGGCATCAAAGTACTGACAGTACCTGGTAACGAGCTTGGTCGTGGTCGCGGTGGCGCTCGCTGTATGAGCTGTCCAATAGAACGAGACGATATATAACTTACTCGTCCCTTTACATTAGGTGAATCAAAACTAAGGTTGATGTGAATACATCAACCTTTTTTAGCTTTAATTAAAAATAATTATTCACAATAAAAGCATTTATATGTTTTAATGAATTCTATTAATCTAATCACATGTACTAAGGGACGAGCTATGGCTTTCAATTTACGTAACCGCAACTTTTTGAAGCTATTGGACTTCTCAACCAAAGAAATCCAGTTTTTGCTCGAACTGTCTGCAGAGCTAAAAAAAGCTAAATATGCAGGAACAGAGCAGAAGAAACTTCAAGGTAAAAACATCGCACTAATCTTTGAGAAATCTTCGACTCGTACCCGATGTGCGTTTGAAGTCGCTGCCTTTGACCAAGGTGCTCAAGTCTCTTACATCGGCCCTTCTGGCTCGCAAATCGGTCATAAGGAATCGATGAAAGACACCGCTCGCGTCCTTGGTCGTATGTATGACGGGATTGAATACCGAGGCTTTGGCCAATCCATTGTTGAAGAGCTTGGTACTTATGCTGGTGTTCCAGTGTGGAATGGTTTAACGGATGAGTTCCACCCAACCCAGATCCTTGCTGACTTCCTGACCATGCAAGAGCACGGCCGTGGTAAACAGCTACATGAAGTAACCTTCGCTTACCTAGGTGATGCGCGCAACAACATGGGTAACTCACTTATGGTGGGCGCAGCGAAAATGGGCATGGATATTCGCCTTGTCGCGCCAAAAGCGTTCTGGCCTGAAGAAGATCTCGTGGCAACTTGTCAAACTATCGCGCAACAAACCGGTGCAAAAATCACGTTAACAGAAAGCGTTGAGGAAGGTGTGAAAGGTTGTGACTTCCTATACACCGACGTTTGGGTGTCTATGGGTGAGTCTGCCGAGGCATGGGATGAACGTGTAGCGTTAATGACACCTTATCAAATCAATATGGACGTGATTAAGCAAACGGGTAATCCACATGTGAAATTCATGCACTGCCTTCCAGCTTTCCACAATGATGAAACCACCGTCGGCAAAGAAGTCGCTGAAAAATACGGTATGAAAGGCCTTGAAGTAACAGAAGAGGTATTTGAATCGGAATACTCCATCGTATTCGACGAAGCTGAAAACCGTATGCATACCATCAAAGCCGTGATGGTTGCGACGCTAGGAAGCTAAACCAGCGCGCAAAAACAGCCGATAAAAACCATGATGTAATCGCTTGCGCTCACGAAAGTTAAGCGTATAATGCTCGGCAATTTGTCTGAGGATTAAGAAATGACCACGCTGATTGCTGACGTAAAAACGCGATTTGCTCTCGCTAAGCGACTACGCTTACGTGGTGTTATTTTCGTTAATTCTATTGAATTTTAAAACCTCCCCATTGGGGAGGTTTTTTTATGTCCAAAATTCCTTTCGGTTATTTGGATGTAGTCATCAATGTTATAGGGAAGAAGATCATGGCGAACTCGCTTTACCAGAAGCACATCATCTCTATTCCAGAGCTTTCACGCGAAGAACTGGAACTTATCGTAGAAACAGCAGGTAGCCTTAAAAAAGCACCTCGACCAGAACTGATTAAAAACAAAGTCGTTGCAAGTTGTTTCTTTGAACCATCAACACGTACACGTTTATCGTTTGAAACAGCGATTCAGCGCATTGGTGGTGACGTGATTGGCTTTGATAATGATGGTAATACCTCTCTGGCGAAGAAAGGCGAAACACTCGCAGATTCAGTACAAGTCATCTCTTCTTACGTCGATGCCTTTGTGATGCGTCATCCACAAGAAGGCGCCGCTCGCTTGGCATCTGAATTTTCAAATGGCGTGCCAGTGATCAACGCGGGCGACGGTGCAAACCAACACCCAACTCAAACGCTACTCGACCTATACACCATCGCGGAAACACAAGGGCGTCTAGACAACCTGAACGTCGCATTCGTAGGTGACCTAAAATATGGCCGCACAGTGCACTCACTGACTCAAGCCTTAGCAAAGTTTAACAACATCCGCTTCTTCTTTGTTGCACCAGATGCGCTGGCAATGCCAGATTACATCTGCGAAGAACTAGACGAAGCTGGCATTCAATATAGCCTACACACAGACATGGAAAGTGTGATTCCTGAACTGGATATTCTGTACATGACACGCGTACAGAAAGAACGCTTTGACGAATCGGAATACGCACATATTAAGTCGGCTTACATCCTAACGGCGGCACTACTAGAAGGCGCGCGTGAGAACTTGAAAGTACTGCACCCACTACCACGTGTGGATGAAATCACAACTGATGTTGATAAAACGCCTCATGCTTACTTCTTCCAGCAAGCTCAAAATGGCGTGTATGCTCGCCAAGCATTGCTGGCGCTTGTTCTAAACGAAACACTGTAATCGAGGGGAAAAATCATGGCTAAAGAAACTCAATTGCAGGTAGAAGCAATCAAAAATGGTACGGTCATCGACCACATCCCTGCGCAAATCGGCATCAAAGTATTAAGACTGTTCGATATGCACAATTCATCACAACGCGTAACGATTGGACTGAACTTGCCATCATCAGCACTCGGTCATAAAGATCTACTCAAAATCGAAAATGTGTTTATCAATGAAGAGCAAGCGAGCAAGCTAGCGTTGTATGCTCCTCACGCGACCGTGAATCAAATCGAGAATTATGAAGTGGTGAAAAAGCTCGCGTTAGAGCTTCCTGAGCGCATCAATGATGTATTTGAATGCCCGAATTCAAACTGTATTTCTCATAATGAACCAGTAGAAAGCAGCTTTAGCGTGTTCGAGAAGAAACAAGAAATCCGCCTAAAGTGTAAATACTGCGAGAAAGTGTTCTCACGCGAGATCGTAACCGAGCGATAAACACGCCGCACGACTAGGCTGTGATACGTTTAAAATACCCTGCAATGTCAGGGTATTTTGCTCTTTACCTACCGAGGGTTTAGAGGCAAACTGAGAATCTTTATTCCCTACAACTGATGGAAAAATCAAATGACGAAAGTACTTCACGCTGAGTCTGCACCAGCAGCAATCGGTCCTTACGTTCAAGGCGTAGATCTAGGTAACATGGTTCTTACTTCAGGCCAAATCCCAGTAAACCCAGCGACAGGTGAAGTGTCTGCTGATATCGCAGAACAAGCTCGTCAGTCTCTAGAAAACGTAAAGGCTGTAGTTGAATCTTCAGGTCTTAAAGTATCTGATATTGTAAAGCTAACGGTTTTTGTTAAAGACCTAAATGACTTTGGCACAGTGAACGAAGTTTACGGCAAATTCTTTGATGAGCACGGCGTAGCAAACTACCCTGCACGCTCTTGTGTAGAAGTGGCTCGCCTACCAAAAGATGTTGGCATCGAGATTGAAGCAATCGCTGTTCGCAAATAATTGCACTTGCTGACAAACATAAAAAAACGGATAGCTCAGGCTACCCGTTTTTTTATTGTCTTTTCGTGATGATATCGCAGTAAAACTTAAGCAGCGTTGCGCTGTTTGACTTCTTCATCTAACGATTCAAGCTTCTCTTTCATCTGTTCACGACAGATATTCGCTAACTCGCGAATGCCCTCTTTACCATAGCCTTCAGTGCTGATTGGAGGTAGCATTTCAACAATCACATGACCATTGTTCCAACGGTTCAGCTTAATTTTATTCGTCGAGCTACATACGATAGGAATGATTGGCACACCTGCACCAATTGCCGCATGAAAAGCACCTGTTTTGAATGGCAGCAAACCACGCCCACGAGAACGCGTGCCTTCTGGGAACATCCACACCGAAACATCACTTTCTTTCATGCTGCTCACGACCTGATCGATAGTCCCTTTTGCTTTAGAGCGATTCGCTCGGTCAATCAGAATGTTACCCGTAAGCCAGTAAAGCTGACCAAACAGTGGCATCCAAGCCAAGCTCTTTTTACCTACTGTCACAACTTTCGGAGTCACAGCCGCAGAAACAGTAAACATGTCCCAGTTGTTCTGGTGGTTAGCAATGTAAACATGTTGGCCGCGTGAATACGCATCTTCAGGGATACGCAACTCTAACTTAATCCCAAACACACGAGACATCTTGGCAAACAAACGGCCAAAAGTGAAAACGTGCTTAGGGTTTCTAGGGCTTAATAGGCAGTAACCACAACCACCAATAAACATAACAATCGCAAAGATAGCGACAGCAAATACACGTAACAGTGCAATCATTCTTGTTCTCCAGGAACCGGCTTTTGCCAGATACAGCTATTAATATCTCTCTTTCCATAAAGGGAAAATATGGTCATGAGAGTGATATAAAAAAGCCGAAACTCAGGTTTCGGCTCTCTTGATATCCAAGTTACCTGCGGTGCAGTTTAACTTGCCTAGCTCACTCGCTCAATATTTGCGCCAAGTGCAGCCAGTTTATTTTCGATTTTGTCGTAACCACGGTCGATATGGTAAATACGATCAACGACGGTTTCGCCTTTAGCAATGCAACCTGCAATAACCAAACTAGCCGAAGCTCGTAGATCGGTTGCCATCACTTGCGCACCGCTGAGTGACTCAACATCACCACAGATAACCGTATTGCCTTCGATCTCAGCTTTAGCGCCCATACGCATGAGTTCTGGTACGTGCATAAAGCGGTTTTCAAAGATAGTCTCAGTGATTACGCCTCCACCTTTCGCCATCATGTTCAGTAGCGTAAATTGAGCTTGCATATCCGTCGGGAAACCAGGATGTGGCGCAGTACGTACACTTACCGCTTTTAGCTCGCGGTCGGTCATATCAACGGAGATCCAATCTTCACCCGTTTCGACAAACGCGCCAGCTTCTTCCAGCTTGGCGAGAACCGCTTCAAGCAAATGAGCATTAGTGTTGCGACATACCACTTTACCGCCAGATACTGCTGCTGCGACAAGGAATGTTCCCGTCTCAATACGGTCAGCAACCACGTTGTGTTTACAACCGCCTAGGCGCTCAACACCTTCAATCGTAATGGTATCTGTGCCAGCGCCAGAGATTTTTGCGCCAAGCTTATTTAGGAAATCAGCGGTATCGACGATTTCAGGCTCACGCGCAGCGTTATCTAGTGTTGTTGTGCCTTCCGCCAGCGCTGCGGCACACATGATGGTGATCGTCGCGCCTACGCTGACTTTATCCATCACGATGTGCGCGCCTTTTAGACGACCATCCACTTCTGCTTTCACATAACCATCTTCTAATGTAATGGTTGCGCCAAGCTGCTCTAAACCAGAAATATGTAGATCCACAGGACGAGCGCCAATAGCACAACCGCCTGGTAAAGAAACCTGACCTTGACCAAAGCGCGCCACCAAAGGACCCAAAGCCCAAATAGAAGCACGCATGGTTTTCACCAAGTCATAAGGCGCACAGTATTCTGTAATACTGCTTGGATCAACATGAACAGAGCCATTGCGGCTTACTTTCGCGCCTAAACGCTTAAGCAATTCCATGGTTGTATCGATATCACGAAGGTGTGGTACGTTTGCCACTTCTACTGGCTCTTCCGCCAAGATAGACGCAAATAAAATCGGCAGTGCTGCGTTTTTTGCACCTGAAATGGTCACTTCACCAACTAGTGGTTTATCTGACCCAATAACTCGAAACTTTTCCATCAATAAACCTTAAAGCGACATCAATTTCTTATCACGAGCCCACTCTTCTGGTGTGAACGCTTTGATTGATAATGCGTGAATGTCGTTACGCTGGATGTATTCCATCAGAGGAGCATAAATTAGCTGCTGCTTCTTAACGCGGCTCATTCCATCGAAACAAGCATCAACAGCAACCACTTCATAGTGGCTACCTTCACCTTTCACATGCACTTCTTGAAGGTTTAGTGCTTCTTCTAATAACTGTTGTACTTTTGCGCTATCCACAATTTACCCCTGATAATTCTGTATGTGTTTGGCCACTAAAGATTCAACATTGCTCAGTTGAAACAAAGTGCGCAGTTGCGCCGGCACGAAACTGAGCATTATATGACAGTTTTGCTTTTTTGCATGCTCTAATAAGTGGATTAACATC
This sequence comes from Vibrio sp. 947, assembly GCF_033339115.1. Taxonomy (NCBI): domain Bacteria; kingdom Pseudomonadati; phylum Pseudomonadota; class Gammaproteobacteria; order Vibrionales; family Vibrionaceae; genus Vibrio; species Vibrio sp. 947. Next base: position 25,935 of record NZ_JAWOTX010000021.1, read on the forward strand.
ACCATTCCTGCAGAGTCGACGCGCTCTATCTCTTTTAGCGAGCATTCCAGCTCCGATTGAGCAGGTTGCCATTGCTGTGCATACGCCCACAATGAAGGCACTGTATCTCTATCAAGTGCCCCTGTTAGCTTAAGAATGTTTTGATCCAATTGCCACTGAGCGGGAGTCTGGGCCATTATTTCTTAGCCTCGAAGCGGATCGGTTCTGCGGCCAATTTTTCTAGGTCTTTAGCAACAGATAGAATACCTTCTTGACGAATTTTACTGTTCCATTCGGATTGTTTACTAGAAAGCAAACTAATGCCCTCTGCAATCATATCGAATGCTTCCCACTCACCAGACTGGTTGTCTTTACGCAGTTTAAACTCAAGTTTGATGTTTGGACGCGGAGTATCGATGATATCAACTTTAATGCTTGTAATACGCTTAGAGTCATCAATGCTAGGCTCAGGACCAAACTCAATTTTTTGGTCAGAGTATTGCGTCAACACTTGTGCATAAGACGCAATCAGGTACGCACGAAATGCATCGATAAACTCAAGTACATCTTCACGCTTAGCACCTTTTAAGTTTGGACCAAGAAGTTTTAACCCTGCATAGCGGTAGTTGACGTAAGGCATTAGCTCTTCTTCAACGATCACTTTAAGTAAATTTGGATCTTGTTTGATTTTCGGCTGTTCGGCTTTCAATCTTTCGAACGTGACTTCAGCTACCTGCTTCATCATCTTATAAGGTTCAGTTTTATCCACCTCTGCTGCTGTTGCTCCAAAGACGCTAAACACAGCACAAACTGAAAGTAGTAATCTCGCTAACATAGTTATTCCTTACTTGAGTCGTCTGAACCACCTACGCTGTATAGTACTTGACCAATTAAGTCTTCAAGCACAAGCGCCGATTTGGTGTCTTCGATGGTATCACCATCCACCAGCATGACTTCATCATCAAAAACGAAGCCAGGTACTAAACCAATGTATTGCTCACCAATCAGGCCAGATGTCAAAATTTGTACGCTCGACGTTTCTGGGAACTGATTGTATTTGCTATTGATAGATAGTGTTACAACTGGCAATAAGTTGTCTGGGTTAAGCGAAATACTACTTACTCGACCAATCACAACGCCCCCCACTTTTACGGGAGAACGAACTTTTAAACTGCCAATATTATCGAACTCGGCTTTGAGGGTATAAGTATCACCAGAGCCAATGCTTTTTACGTCAGCAACTTGAAAAATCATCACAAGAATCGCGCAAATTCCCGCTAATACAAAGCTGCCAACCCATAATTCAGTTTTACGTGTTTGTTGCATGATTAATTCCCAAACATCAATGCGGTCAGTACAAAGTCTAATCCTAGTACTGCTAAAGAAGAATGCACAACAGTGCGCGTAGTTGCTCGGCTGATCCCTTCCGATGTTGGAATAGCATCATAACCGTTAAATAGAGCGACCCAAGTAACCGTAATTGCAAACGCAAAACATTTGATCATACTGTTACCAATGTCTTGCCCTAGCTCAACAGAGGACTGCATCGCTGACCAAAAACTGCCGTGATCAACGCCTTTCCAGTCAACACCAACAAGCTGAGCGCCCCAAATTCCCACAGCCATGAAAATCATAGCCAGTAAAGGCATTGAGATAACCCCAGCCCAAAACCGTGGTGCAATCACTCGTTTCAATGGGTCTACCGCCATCATTTCAAGGCTAGACAGTTGTTCCGTTGCTTTCATTAGACCTATCTCTGCGGTTAACGCAGAACCGGCACGACCAGCAAACAAAAGTGCAGTAACAACGGGTCCTAATTCACGGAGTAACGAAAGCGCTACCATTTGCCCCAAACTGCCTTCTGCGCCGTAATCCACCAACACAACATAGCCTTGTAGACTCAAAACCATTCCAATGAACAGACCAGATACGACGATGATCGCCAGCGACTGAACACCAACAGAATAAAGTTGCTTAACAAGCAGAGGAAAGCTTCTGATCGGTTGTGGCTTAGAAAATAGCGCCCCAATCAACATGAAAGTCGCACGACCAAATGCTCCGCAAATAGAAAGCGTGCGTCGACCCAGCGAGGCGACAAAGTGAATGAAGTTATCGACCATCAAATAAGTCCTTTTCGATACTTTGAGAAGGGAAACGAAACGGTACAGGACCGTCGGCATCACCTTGTAAGAACTGCTGGACACGAGGATCAGAGTTTTGAGTCAGCTCTTCTGGCGTACCATAGGCGATGATTTTTCCATCGGCCATCAGGTATACCCAGTCAGCAATACTCATGACTTCAGGTACGTCGTGAGAAACCACAATAGAGGTCAAACCTAACGCTTGGTTTAGATTGCTAATTAGCTCAACCAAAACGCCCATAGTGATTGGGTCTTGCCCCACAAACGGCTCATCGTACATGATCAGGTCAGGATCAAGTGCGATTGCACGAGCCAAAGCAGCGCGTCTTGCCATACCACCTGAAAGCTCACTCGGCATTAATTGCGCCGCGCCGCGTAGACCGACAGCTTCGAGCTTGAGTAACACCATGGTGCGAATCAAATCTTCCGATAAATCGGTATGCTCTCTCAATGGAAAGGCGACATTATCAAAAACATTCAAATCAGTGAATAAAGCCCCTGACTGGAACAACATGCTCATTTTCTTTCGAGCATGGTAGAGTTTTTTACGCGAGAGAGAGGGAATATTGTCGCCATCAAACCAGATCTCTCCTTGCTCGGGATACAACTGACCACCAATCAAACGCAGCAGTGTTGTTTTACCAATTCCCGATGGTCCCATAATGGCCGTCACTTTGCCCTCAGGAACATGCAGATCAATATCATCAAAGATCATGCGTTCTCCCCGTGAAAAAGTGAGGTTGTTCACGGTGACTAAATCGTTGTTCGACATATCATCTCTTCTACTGTAGGAGCGTTGCAACTCACGGAATCATCAAGCAGATACTCATCGGAGTTGAATTCTACGTTTAATAAAGTAACGTCGGTACATTTATTAGGCTGCAATCATAAGCACATTGGCGTTGAATTTAAAGCACTGTTCAATTAAATAAAGTCGAGTATATCCCTGCAATTTCTCATGGTTTATGACCTAATTAGCACGAAGTGTTTAAATCCTAGACCAGAATTGCTCATTTAAATGAGTGAGATTTACATACATTTTCGTTACTAACCTTTAATTTATTCTTCGTTTATCTTCCATTTTAGGCCGCAAAAGGTCAAAATTAGCGGTTATTCATTTTACTTATTTAATACTTAGGAATTCTCATGCTCGAAGCCGTTGCGTTGCTTATAGTCGGTCTTGTTTTGCTTGTTTGGAGTGCAGATAAACTTGTTTTTGGCTCTGCAGCGATAGCCCGCAACGTCGGTATTTCCCCGCTTGTCATCGGCATGACAATCCTTGCGATGGGCTCATCCGCCCCTGAGATGATGGTATCTGCAACCGCCGCTTGGGATGGCAAAACAGATACAGCGGTGGGTAACGTATTAGGCTCAAACATAGCGAACATTGCGTTAATCCTAGGTATTACAGCGCTGATCAAGCCTTTGTCGATTAGCTCCGCCGTCATCCGCCGAGAACTTCCACTCATGATAGCCGTAACCGTACTCGCTGGTATTCTGCTTTGGAATAGCCATCTCGGTTTTTATGAGGGTGTCTTATTGTTTGTACTCTTTGGGGCATTTTTATTTGCTATGTTGCAAATCAGCCGCAAAGAGCAAAAATCAGGTGATGTTTTTCTTGATGACCAAGAGTCAGAGATCCCAGAAGGCGTCAGTAACCCTAAAGCAATCATGTGGGTGGTTATTGGCTTGATACTGCTTCCTTTGGCAGCCAGCATGCTGGTTGATAACGCGGTAATTATTGCTAAACACTTTGGTATGAGCGACCTTGTTATCGGTCTAACTATTATCGCCATTGGCACTAGCCTGCCTGAACTGGCCGCATCACTTGCGGGAGTTTTAAAAGGTGAAGACGACATGGCTGTCGGTAACATTATCGGTTCGAATGTGTTTAACATTCTGGCGGTAATGGGGATTCCTGGCATCATTAATCCATCGGTGCTCAGTGAGTACGCGATGGGACGTGACTTCTGGGTCATGTTAGGCGTTTCATTGTTACTTGTCGCGATGTGTTTGGGTAAATCACGCAGTATTAACCGTATTGAAGGTGCCATCTTGTTTGTGTGCTTCTTAGGTTACCAAGTGTACTTATTCGCAAACATGACCGCTTAATTACCACGATCAATAAGTAGAGATCTGATATGTCCAATCAATTTGATTTTCGCGCTGCTGCTAAACAAGTTCTTGATATCGAAGTTGCTGCTCTGCAAGAGCTAGATACCTACTTTGATGATCAATTTGAAAAAGCGTGTGAACTTATCCTTTCCAACAACGGCAAAGTTGTCGTTATGGGTATTGGCAAGTCAGGCCATATTGGTAACAAGATTGCCGCCACTCTGGCAAGCACTGGGACTTCGGCGTTTTTCGTTCATCCAGGCGAAGCCGCACATGGTGACTTGGGTATGATCAGCCCTGGTGACATCGTGCTGGCAATTTCTAACTCTGGTGAATCAAACGAAATTCTGTCTCTATTTCCAGTATTAAAGCGCCTAAATATTAAGATCATCAGCATGACAGGTAAGCCAGAATCAAATATGGCCAAGCTGTCTGACTTACACCTGCAAATTACGGTACCTCAAGAAGCTTGTCCGTTAGGCCTGGCGCCAACTAGCAGTACGACTGCCACATTAGTGATGGGAGATGCATTAGCCGTAGCTCTGCTTCAAGCTCGTGGTTTTTCTGCCGAAGATTTTGCCCTATCTCACCCAGGTGGTGCACTGGGGAGAAAACTGCTACTTAAGTTGTCTGATATTATGCACTTTGGAGAAGCGTTACCTAAAGTTTCTCCTGACGCATTAATTCGCGATGCCCTGCTTGAAATTTCAGAAAAGGGGTTAGGCATGACAGCCATCGTCGATGAGCACGATGCTATGCTTGGTATATTCACCGATGGTGATTTACGTCGTACCTTAGACAAGCGTATCGATATTCATACGACGGCAATTGGCGAGGTCATGACGACAAACCCAACCACAGCACACCCTGATATGCTGGCGGTTGAAGGTTTGAACTTGATGCAGAATAAAAACATTAACGCTCTGATTTTATGTAAAGACGAAAAAATTGTGGGTGCACTGAACATGCACGATTTACTAAAAGCTGGCGTGATGTAATATCAGCACAAACATTTAAATCATTTATTAGACGAATAAAGGCAATGGTCAGGGAAGTACTGAGCTAAACGATAGGCCTTCATTATATGAGTTTTACTCGCCTTATTTATTTGCTCTTGATCTTCGTTGTAGCGTGGTGCGGTTATTACCTACTAACCCCTAAAGGCAACGACGCAATTCAAGTAGCACCAGATTCTGAACTGCCCATGTTCAGTGGTTCTGGATTAGAAAACATCACCTACGGTGAAGATGGTGTCCGCAGTTACATCATTCGCTCCACTAACTTAGACCATTATGCTAAGAGTGGAGATACTATTTTTAATAACCCGACTTTGATGGTTTACCGTGAAGGTAGCGTCATTGAATGGAAGGTGACTGCCACAAGAGCAGTGTTAGATGAAGACCAAGTTTTGACTTTATATGACAAAGTCTTAATGCAAAATCTTCTGCCTGGTGCGAGTTTTGATACCATGGCAACAGACAAATTGGTCATTAATCTAACCAATCGTGATTTTAAAGCTGACCAACAAGTGATGTTGGTTGGACCACAATTTGAAACTACTGGAGGCGCAATGCAAGGCAACTTAAAACAGCATACTGCGACTCTGACAGATGAAGTTCAAGGTCGATATGAAACCGTTACACCTTAGCCTACTGGCACTGGTATTGGCGGCGCCTCAAGCGCTGGCACTCAAGTCGGATACTCAACAGCCGGTTTACATAAACTCTGACACCCAACAGGTTGATATGAAGAGTAACCAGGTTGTTTTTGAAGGCGATGTATCTCTTAAGCAAGGGAGCATCAATATCGATGCTGATAGAATCGTGGTAACTCGCGATCCTAAAACCGAAGCAATTAAACAGATTCAAGCATTTGGTAAACCTGCGAAGTTTTCTCAGCTGATGGACGATGGTAAAACACTTAGTGGTCAAGCTACGGAGTTGGATTACCGTATTTCTACAGACGAACTGACCATGAAAGGTCAAGCGCAGCTGGCACAAGACAACAACACCATCAAAGGTTCTTCGATTCGTTACCAAATTGGTAAACAAAAGTTAGTCGCAGATAGCTCTAAGGAAGAGCGCGTTACGACCATTTTGCAACCCAATCAGATAGAGAACTAATATGGCAGTACTGAGTGCGAAAAACTTGGCGAAAAGCTACAAAAAACGCAAAGTCGTCACTGATGTTAGCTTAGAAGTTGAATCTGGTCAGATTGTTGGGCTACTCGGTCCAAACGGTGCGGGTAAAACCACCTCGTTTTACATGATTGTCGGCTTAGTACCTCGCGATGAAGGCACCATTACCATTGACGACAATGACATCAGTATTTTGCCGATGCATAGCCGTTCACGACTTGGCATTGGCTATCTTCCGCAAGAAGCGTCGATTTTCCGTAAGCTTTCAGTAGAAGATAACATCATGGCCGTACTTGAAACTCGTCAAGAAATGACGAGGGAAGAGCGCCAAGATAAACTGGAAGATTTGTTGGAAGAATTCCACATCCAGCACATCAGAACCAGTGCTGGTATGGCACTATCAGGGGGTGAGCGACGCAGGGTGGAAATCGCTCGAGCTTTAGCGGCCAACCCTCAGTTCATTTTATTGGATGAACCTTTCGCTGGTGTTGACCCAATTTCGGTTAATGACATCAAGAAAATCATTGAGCATCTGCGCGATCGTGGTCTCGGAGTGTTAATCACTGACCATAATGTACGTGAAACACTGGACGTATGTGAAAAAGCCTATATCGTGAGCCAAGGGCACCTAATTGCATCGGGAACTCCGGCAGAAGTTCTCAATAATGAACAGGTGAAACAAGTTTATCTCGGCGAACAATTCCGTCTATGATTATATTAGGAACGGTAAGATTCTGAGCATTACAAGGTAAGTAACACTGAATGAAACCTTCATTACAACTCAAGCTAGGTCAGCAGTTAGCCATGACGCCACAGTTGCAGCAAGCGATTCGCTTATTGCAATTGTCGACACTCGATCTTCAACAAGAAATCCAAGAAGCGTTGGACTCAAACCCATTATTGGAAGTTGAAGAAGGCCAAGACGAGCCTCTAGCAAACGGTGAAGATAAGTCAGCGGTCGAGGCTGCTGATAGCAACAGTGCTAGCGAACCAACAGAAATTGACGTTCCAGATAGCTCCGATGTGATAGAGAAATCAGAAATTAGCTCTGAACTTGAAATCGACACGACTTGGGATGACGTCTACAGCGCGAATACTGGTAGCACTGGCTTAGCTCTTGATGATGATATGCCCGTCTACCAAGGCGAAACCACTGAATCATTACATGATTACCTCATGTGGCAGCTTGACCTAACACCATTCAGTGAAACCGACCGCACGATTGCATTAGCGATTATTGACGCTGTTGACGACTACGGCTATTTAACTTTGTCGCCTGAAGAGATTCATGAGAGCTTCGATAATGAAGAGATAGAGTTAGACGAAGTAGAAGCCGTTCGTAAACGCATTCAACAATTCGATCCTCTTGGCGTTGCATCGCGTAACTTACAAGAATGTTTGTTACTGCAACTGACGACCTTCCCAGAAGACACGCCATGGCTTGCTGAAGCCAAAATGATACTTGCGGATCATATTAATCACCTAGGCAACCGTGACTACAAGCTCGTCATCAAAGAGACTAAGCTGAAAGAAGCCGATCTGCGTGAAGTCTTAAAGCTTATCCAACAGTTAGATCCTCGTCCAGGTAGTCGCATCACTCCTGATGATACCGAGTACGTAATTCCAGACGTATCCGTTTTTAAAGACAATGGCAAATGGACCGTTTCTATAAACCCGGATAGCGTGCCAAAATTAAAAGTAAATCAACAATATGCTCAGTTAGGCAAAGGTAATAGCGCGGATAGCCAGTACATCCGCAGCAATTTGCAAGAGGCAAAATGGTTAATTAAGAGCTTAGAGAGTAGAAACGAGACGCTACTCAAAGTTGCAAGATGTATTGTTGAACATCAACAAGATTTCTTCGAGTATGGTGAGGAAGCCATGAAGCCAATGGTACTCAATGATGTCGCTTTGGCTGTGGACATGCATGAATCCACGATTTCTCGTGTAACAACGCAAAAATTTATGCATACACCACGTGGTATTTTTGAATTGAAGTACTTCTTCTCTAGCCATGTTAGTACTGACAATGGCGGAGAATGTTCGTCAACAGCAATTCGTGCACTCATTAAAAAACTGGTCGCAGCAGAGAATACTGCCAAACCACTGAGTGATAGCAAGATTGCTGCTCTTCTGGCTGACCAAGGGATTCAGGTCGCAAGACGTACGATAGCCAAATATCGCGAATCCTTGGGAATTGCCCCTTCAAGTCAGCGTAAACGCCTATTATAAGGCACTAACTGAAAAGGAAAGTCTATGCAAATCAATATTCAAGGCCATCACGTTGATCTTACCGATTCAATGCAAGACTATGTAAATTCTAAGTTTCAGAAGCTCGAAAGGTTCTTCGACCATATCAATCAAGTGCATGTTGTACTAAAAGTTGAAAAAATTACTCAAATCGCGGAAGCTACGCTTCACATAAATCAAGGCGAAATCCACGCATCAGCCGATGACGAAAATATGTATGCCGCGATCGATTCGCTGGTAGATAAATTGGTTCGCCAACTTAATAAGCACAAAGAAAAACTAAACAGTCATTAATCATGCAACTGAGCGAAATACTGTCATTGGACTGCACCAAAAGTGCGGTCCACTGCACGAGTAAAAAACGCGCCCTTGAAATGATCAGCCGTATCGTGGCTGATCAAACGGGCCAAGATTCTACCGAGCTGTTCGAATGCATGCTCAATAGAGAAAAAATGGGCAGTACCGGTATCGGAAACGGTATTGCGATCCCTCACGCGAGAATGCAATCAAGCGACAAGGCCATTGCTGTCTTACTGCAATGTGATGAAGCAATCGAATTTGATGCGATTGACAATCGACCTGTCGATCTTCTTTTTGCGCTCCTTGTACCAGAAGAACAGTGCAAAGAGCACCTCAAGACTCTATCCTCTATGGCAGAACGTCTGAGCGATAAGCAAGTATTAAAACTACTGCGTAATGCTCAGAGTGATGAAGAACTTTACGACATCATGATTCACCAATAAGCAGGACTAACTCCATGCGACTAATCGTTGTTAGCGGGCACTCAGGTGCCGGTAAAAGTATTGCGCTTCGTGTACTGGAAGACTTAGGTTACTACTGTGTTGATAACCTGCCAGTTAACTTGCTGGACGCATTTGTTCATTCTGTTGCTGACAGCAAACAGAATGTTGCAGTCAGCATTGATATTCGTAATATTCCTAAAAAGCTAAAAGAACTGACGAGTACACTAGAACAGTTAAAAACTGAGCTTGATGTGACCGTGCTTTTCTTGGACGCTAATAAAGAAACGCTACTCAAACGCTACAGCGAAACACGCCGAATTCACCCGTTATCTTTAGGTGGCACCTCCCTCTCGCTCGATCAAGCCATCGAGCGTGAGAAGCAAATTTTGACGCCACTCAAAGCGCATGCAGATCTGGTCCTAAATAGTAGTGGGCAGTCTTTGCATGAATTGAGTGAAACCGTGCGTATGCGCGTTGAAGGCAGAGATCGCAAAGGGCTCGTTATGGTATTTGAGTCTTTTGGTTTTAAATACGGCCTGCCTTCCGATGCCGATTACGTATTCGACGTTCGCTTCTTACCTAACCCACATTGGGAACCAGCACTACGCCCGCTTACAGGTCTGGATGCTCCTATCGCCGCATTTTTAGAGCAACACCAATCGGTGTTAAGTTTGAAATATCAAATTGAAAGCTTTATAGAGAATTGGTTACCTCTGCTTGAGAAAAACAACCGCAGCTACCTGACCGTTGCAATCGGTTGTACTGGTGGTAAGCACCGCTCGGTGTACTTAACTCAGCAAATCGGTGAATACTTCTCCAACAAAGGACACCAAGTACAAATTCGCCATACCTCACTAGAGAAAAACGCTAAGGAGTAGCCGTGGAGTTAAGTCGTAAAGTATTGATTCAAAACCGCCTTGGCTTACATGCTCGTGCAGCAGTCAAACTGGTCGAACTGGCACAGAGCTTTGAAGCGGTCATCACCATCGACAATGAAGAAGACAAAACCGCCACAGCAGACAGCGTAATGGGCCTGTTAATGCTAGAGTCCGCTCAAGGACAATACGTCACGATCCACGCAACGGGTGGGCAAGCGGAAGAAGCACTGGATGCCGTTTGCCACTTGATCGAAGATAAATTTGATGAAGGCGAGTAGTTTACTCGCTTTTTTCTTACCTCCCATTATCTTTCTCTTCCCTGACCTAATAAATAAATTTGCTTAGTATCATAAGTTGTTATTAAAAGGCGCCTAGAATTAAGTTATTATTCAACGCATTGTAAATATCAGGAATTGGGAGGAATGAATGGCAGAGCAAATTGAATTCGACCAAGCTCACCAAGCCCTCCAAGAAGTCACAGAAGCGCTAGAAAATGGCCGCTTCGTCCATGTTCGTCGTCAATTACAGGACATGGAACCTGAGGATATCGCTCACCTTTTAGAAGCCTCCCCACGTAAGAGCCGTGAAGTTCTTTGGCAACTCACCGACCCTGAAGATTATGGTGAAATCCTTGACGAGCTGAACGAAGACGTCAAAGACAGCCTCGTATCCAAAATGGCACCAGAAGCGCTTGCAGAAGCGACAGAAGGCATGGATACCGATGACGTGGCTTACGTACTGCGTAGCTTGCCTGACAACCTGTCACGCGAAGTCCTGTCGCAAATGGACTCATCTGACCGCCTACGGGTCGAAACCGCCCTATCCTACCCAGAAGACACCGCGGGTGGACTGATGAACACCGACGTCATCACAATTCGTGGTGACGTAGATGTGGACGTAGTTTTGCGTTATCTACGTATGAAAGGCGAGCTTCCAGAAGCTACAGATGCCCTGTATGTGATCGATGAAGAGAGTAAGCTCATCGGTGAACTGCCGATCACGACGCTTATTACCACTCAGCCAGACGTAAAAATCATTGATGTAATGGAAGACGCGGACGAGGCCATCACCGTCGATACTAGCGACTCAGATGTTGCGAGTCTGTTCGAACGCCGTAATTGGGTATCTGCACCTGTTGTTGATGAAAACTTGCATTTGGTCGGTCGTATCACCATCGATGACGTGGTTGACGTTATTCGTGAAGACGCGGAACACTCGATGATGAGTATGGCGGGTATGGACGATGACGAAGATACTTTCGCGCCTGTTGTAAAATCAGCTCGCAAACGCAGTATCTGGCTTGGCGCTAACGTATTAGCCGCCCTTGCTGCTGCTTCCGTTTCTAATATGTTTGAGGCCACATTAGATCAAATGGCGGCCATTGCGGTATTGATGACGATTGTTCCGTCCATGGGTGGTGTCGCTGGTAACCAAACTGTCGCACTAGTGATTCGTGGTCTTGCTCTTGGTCATATCGGTGACTCAAACAAACGCGAACTGTTAATGAAAGAAGCCTCGATCGGCTTACTCAACGGTATCATGTGGGCGCTGATTATTGGTGGTATTGTTGTTGCTTGGAAAGGTAACTGGATGCTCGGAGGAATCATTTCCGCCGCCATGCTGACCAACTTATTGGTCGCAGGTATTGCCGGAGTAACGATTCCAATCCTATTGAAAAAAATGAACATCGATCCTGCTTTAGCTGGTGGTATGGCATTAACAACGGTGACGGATGTGATTGGTTTATCTGTCTTCTTAGGGCTTGCCACAATACTGATTACCTAACAGAAAAAACGAAAAAGCCTGATGAACACATCAGGCTTTTTTGATTCTGAATTGCTAGAAAAGCTTATTCACCCGCCACTTTCATGGTATCCAGTAGGATAGAGCCTGTTTGGATTTGTGAGCGCGTTTCAATATCACTACCAACCGCTACAATCTTGGTGAACATGTCTTTTAGATTACCTGCGATGGTAATTTCTGATACTGGGTATTGGATCTCGCCGTTCTCAACCCAGAAGCCTGCGGCACCGCGAGAGTAATCACCCGTTACCACGTTCACACCTTGTCCCATGACTTCTGTCACTAGAAGACCAGTACCGAGCTCTTTAAGCATTTGTTCGAAGTTTTGGCCTGTCGACTTCACGTACCAGTTATGAATCCCACCAGCGTGACCTGTCGGCGTCATCTTCATTTTACGTGCGGCATAACTGGTTAACAGATAAGTTGCTAGCACACCGTCGGTAATGATCTCACGGTCTTGAGTGTACACACCTTCACTATCGAATGGACTTGATGCCAAACCACGCAATACATGCGGACGTTCTGAGATATTGAACCATTCCGGAAGCACTTGTTTGCCTAGATGGTCAAGTAAGAAAGAAGATTTTCGGTACAGGTTACCACCGCTGATCGCCATAACGAGATGGCCAATCAAGCCTGTCGCAACATCAGCCGCAAACATGATTGGGTATTGACCTGTTTTTAGACGCTGCGCATCTAAGCGGTTAACCGTATTCTCTGCCGCCTTACGACCCACCGTTTCTGGGGTCCATAAGTCATCACGATGACGTGCCACGGTGTAGCTGTAATCACGTTCCATCTCGCCGTTTTGACCAACGCCAATTACACAACAGCTAGTACTATGGCGGCTAGACGCATAACTAGCTAATAAGCCATGGCTATTGCCATACACTTTCACGCCGTAATGACTATCATAACTCGCGCCATCACTTTGCTTGATTGCATTGTTATAACTTAGCGCCTCTTTTTCTGCTGCAATCGCCACATTGGCAGCATAGTCTGGATCGGGTGCGTCTGGGTGGAAAAGATCAAGCTCAGGTATCTCTTGCACCATGTATTCTTTTGCTGCAGGGCCTGCAAATGGGTCTTCAGATGTGTAATGTGCAATATCTAGCGCCGCTATAACGGTTTGCTCGATTGCAGCTTCACTTAAATCAGACGTGGAAGCACTGCCTTTGCGTTGACCTCGGTAAACGGTAATGCCCAGCGCACCATCGCTGTTGAACTCGACATTTTCTACTTCACCCATACGAGTTGAAACACTTAAACCAGTGCTTTTAGTAATTGCGACTTCGGCGGCGTCAGATTTTGCCGATGCAAGCTTTAAAGCTCTTGCGACGGCTTGCTCTAGCTCGGTACGTTGCTCAGCAACCTGCTGTTTAATATCCATTGTCTTTCACATCTTGTCTTTGATGAACAATAGGATAACAAGAATTTCGCTTTCTCCCCATGATTCTTGTTAAAATAGTCATAATATTAATCAAAACACAGGCAACTGAAATGGCACGTAAGAATCAAAAAGCGCCATGGGAACCAGAAGAAGAGATCATCTGGGTAAGTAAATCCGAGATGAAGCGAGACATGGAAGAACTGCAAAAGCTAGGTGAGGAGCTTGTCGGCCTCAAACCTTCAGTTCTAGAAAAGTTTCCATTGAGCGAAGATTTGCGAGAAGCAATTGCTGACGCGCAACGCTTTAAAAATGAAGCGCGTCGTCGCCAATTACAACGTATCGGTAAATTGATGCGTTACGAAGATCCAGAGCCAATCCAAGCCGCACTGGATAAAATTCGTAATAAGCACTCTCAATTAACGGCGGTATTCCACAAACTTGAAGCGTTGCGTGATCGCGTAGTGGAAGAAGGTGACAAAGCCATTGATGACGTAATGGAAATGTACCCAGAAGCGGATCGTCAGCGTCTACGCCAACTTGCTCGCCAAGCAGCGAAAGAGAAAAAAGCTGGGAAACCAGCAAAAGCGTACCGCGAAATCTTTCAGATCCTTAAAGGTCTAAACGAAGAAGAGTTTTAATTCGACGGCTCAAGCAATGAGCATTCGATTTAAACGCAAAAAGCAGACGTCAATGTCTGCTTTTTTTATCTTTGATTTTACAGTCAGCGTTACACTAAGCGATTAACGCGGTCTCCGCGCTCGAAAGCGTTAATGTTCTCAATCAGGATTTCCGCTAAACGTTGGATAGATGAGTCGCTGCCCCATGCAACATGCGGTGTCAGTAACAAATTAGGTAAACTCATATTGGCAATCAGCGGATTGCTCTCATCTGCCGGTTCTTGTGTAAAAACATCAAAACCAGCCGCTGCAATTTCTTGCTGTTTTAAGGCATCCACCAGCGCGCTCTCATCCACCAAACCTCCACGCCCTGTATTAATCAAAATGGCGTTGGACTTCATTTGTTGCAACTCTGCTTGACCAATTAAATTCTGAGTATGATCGTTGAGCGAGCAATGCAAGGTCAGCGCATCGGAGCGTTTTAATACTTCCTCAAACGACACATAACCTGGTCTACATTCTGCCGCCCCTTTACGCTCAGAAAACAACACGGTCATTCCTAACGCTTGAGCCAGATTCGCCGTCGCTTGCCCTAGTGCCCCACTACCAACAACACCTAACGTGCTACCACCAATATCCCCGATTGGGTGAGTAAAAAAACAAAACTGCTGGTTACGCTGCCACTCACCTGCGGCAATATCTTGGTGGTACCCAAATAAATTCCGTCTTAAAGCGAATAACATTGCCATCACGTGCTCGGGCACCGAACGCGTCGCATAACCACGTACATTAGCAACCGCAATATCATGATTAGCACAGTAGTTCACATCGACGTTGTTAAAACCAGTTGCGGCAACCGCGATCATTCGTAATTTTGGTAGTTGCTCTAATACATGTTGGTCAAGCAGGACTTTATTGCTAATCACGATATCGGCATCTGCTAACCTTTCTATTACCTGCCCAGGCGCAGTTAGGTCGTACTCACGCCAGTGGTGCGGAAAGCTAGGTCGTGGGATCTCAATATGTTCTGGGATGGTCGCTCGATCTAAAAATACGATGCTTGGCAAAGACATAACAACTCCTTGTTCACGGCTGAAAGACAGGATACATCAACCACAGTAACGAAATAGCCAAAAATAGCGAACTAGAAAGAACCGCTGTTGAGTGCAATTGGCATTAAGGGTGTGGCAACGTTTTATAATCAGGCAATGTACGCTCTGGCGAAAAATAGTTAAAGATCATCGCCTCGGCTTCAGAATAAAAGTCACAGGGTACAAAAATACTGCTCAGCTGATCCGTAGCTGGATGATAAAAACTTAGCTCCGCAGCGTGCAACTCTAAACGTTCTGAAAACTGATACGCCTCTTCGCTTGCATAAAACTCATCACCCACAATCGCATGACCAATCGCCATCAAATGCACGCGTAACTGATGCGATCGACCAGTAATGGGGAGTAACCGCACAAAGGTCGTATGGGCGCCATCAGGGTGCACTTCACGCTTCACCACTTGGAATAAAGTTTGAGATGGCTTGCCGTCGTCGAAGCATACTTTTTGTCGTGGACGATTTGGCCAATCACAAATTAATGGAAGATCAATATTCCCTTCTTGCGGCTCAACATGCCCCCAAACACGTGCGTAATACACCTTGTGAGTGAGGCGATATTGGAACTGCTTTTTTAATGCTCGCTCCGCGGGTTTGTTTTTCGCCAGCAACATCAACCCTGATGTCGACATATCCAAGCGATGCACAACTTGAATTTCTGGATGCAACTCTTTGAGGCGGCTCCACATGCTGTCGTAATGCTCTGCAAGGCGACCAGGGACAGACAGCAGCCCTGATGGCTTATTCACTGCCAGAATGTCGTCATCCTCAAAAACGATATCAACCCAAGGGTCGGTGGGAGGGGTATATTCAAGCATTGCCATGGGAGATCTCTACAAAATAAAAACGCCGCGATTATATACCCAAATAGCACCCAGATGCAGGATTCTGAAGAAAAGTTCAACCCAATAAAACAAAGTCAATCCTTTAGCATGAAAACTAAAAATAGCACGTTGTAAATTTAGTTTGACAACAAGACGCATAACTGAATAGAGTGCTAGATGCACACAGCATGATATTCGCAAATAATACTTAAAATAAATACATCAAAACACAGCATTTAAAAGACATTACCGTTGCGCAGTATAGGGCGAGCGCTCAGTTTGTCATGTACTGCGGTATGTATCTCTTTAGAAAGATACATAAGATAAAAAGGACAATAAGCAATGGACTCCGCCGTTATAGATAAACCCCAATCCAAACTTTCCTTATTTTTTCGTTCGCTAGGCCCCGGCATATTAATGGCATCTGCTGCGGTCGGTGGCTCTCACCTCGTGGCATCAACCAAGGCTGGTGCGATTTATGGTTGGCAATTGGCTGCACTGATTCTGCTCGTAAACCTGTTTAAATACCCTTTTTTCCGAGCGGGCGTACAGTACACCATGGGGACAGGGCTCACCTTGGTTGAGGGCTACGCGAAATTAGGTCGGCCTTATCTATGGCTATTTCTATTTCTTAGCGTGGTATCGGCCGTCATCAATACCGCCGCTTTGTTGATGTTTAGCGCTAGCTTGCTGGGCTACTTCATTCCGTTTTCACTATCAATGGCATCACTCAGCATCATTGTGATTGTCACCTGCCTGATCATATTATTTGCTGGCCATTACAAAGCGCTCGATACGCTATCTAAGGTGATCATGTCGGTGTTAACCATCGCGACTTTACTCGCTGTTTCTATCGCCTTTGGTAACCCTGTTGAGCAAGTAGCCAACTTCGAGCCGCCGTCACCTTGGTCTATTGCGGCTATTGGTTTTATCGTTGTGACAATGGGGTGGATGCCTGCACCGATAGAGATCTCCTGTTTAACCTCAGCATGGCTAAAACGCCAATCAAGCCAGCAAGAAGTAACATACCGCTCTGCTCTATTTGACTTTAATGTCGGTTATATTGGCACGGCGTTTCTTGCCATTATCTTTGTATCGCTAGGCTCTTTGATGCTTTATGGATCTGGCGTTGCGCTTGAAAGCTCTGGTGTTGGCTTCTCCCACCAATTGGTTGGCTTATATGCGGCAACGATTGGCGAATGGTCTCGTTACTTGATCGCGGTAATTGCGTTTTTCTGTATCTTTGGCAGCACGATTACCGTTATTGATGGCTACTCGCGCGTTATTTCGGATTCTCAACGCCTACTGCGCTCGCAACCAGACACTAACCCTAAAACCACTTCAGCGATCATGCTGGTAGTCTCCTTACTTGCATTGGGTATTGTGGTTTTCTGGGCTTCTGCGTTATTGCCTATGCTGAACTTTGCGATGATCCTCGCCTTTATGACCACGCCATTCTTTGCTCTGCTAAATTACACCTTAGTGAGCAAAACTGAGTTACCTGAGCCTTTGGCTGCTGGACCTAAACTAAAGTGGTTGTCGATTGCAGGCCTGATTTACTTGTTTGGCTTCTTGGCTGTATTTATCTGGTGGAAGTGGTTGATGTAAATGAGATAGCTATCAGTGATTAATGCATTCCGCATAAAGAAACTAAACCGTAAATAAAGAAAAAGGTCTTCAACTGAAGACCTTTTTTTAATGAGCAATAAATACTTACTTAGTTGTGGCTCACCACAATCAAACGCAGCGAGTCGAGCTGAACCTGAGCTTGGTTGATATAACCAGTAAGCTCTTTAATTTGTGCGTCGATAGCTTCAATTTCTTCGTCACGAATATTTGGGTTCACCGCTTTCAGTGCTTGCAAACGCTCAAGCTCTGCATTCAAACTGTGCTGCATATCTTGATGAGCTTGTTTGCGTACTTCTTCGACCTTCTCTTCAATAAGAACATCACCGGCTTCAATTAAGCGGTGTACGTCTTTCTGTACCGACGTAACCAACTTGCTACCTAAGTGACGGTTTACAGGGCTGAGCTGGCGGTTAAAGCTTTCAAACTCCACTTGAGCAGACAAATCATTACCACGCGAGTCCATCATTAAACGGATTGGCGTTTTCGGTAAGAAGCGCGCGATACCACTGCGTTTTGGCGCTTGCGCATCTACCGCGTAAATCAACTCAAGAAGAATAGTCCCGACTGGTAACGCTTTGTTTTTCAATAGAGATACCGCAGACGTCCCCACCCCTTCACTCATAAGAAGATCGATACCACCCTGGATCATTGGGTGTTCCCAACTGATAAAGTGCATATCTTCACGAGATAACGCTGTATCACGATCAAACGTGATCGTCGCTCCTTCGTATGGCAGACCTGGGTAGCTTGGCACCATCATGTGCTCAGATGGGGTCACAATCAGGGCGTTTTCACCTTTATCGTCTTGATTCAAGCCAATCGTGTCAAAAAGAGAAAGTGCGAAGGTGACCAGATTGGTATCGCCGTCAGTTGATTCAATTTTCTCAACGATTTGTTGTGCTTTTTCCCCGCCATTTGAATGCATTTCTAATAGGCGATCACGGCCTTGCTCCAATTGGGATTTCAGCTCTTTATTCATTTTTGCTGACGCTTCAATGATCTCATCTAGCGTGCTGGTATCACCAGAGGCAAGAATTTCAATCAGATCATCGGAGTACTTATCGTAAACAGCACGGCCTGTTGGGCAGGTTTCCGCAAAAGCGTTCAGGCCTTCATCGAACCAACGTGCTAAGATCGCTTGCGATGTGCCTTTCAGGTAAGGAACATGAATGTCGATATCGCGATTTTGACCGATACGGTCCAAACGACCAATACGTTGCTCAAGCAAGTCTGGGTTGAATGGCAAGTCGAACATGACAAGTTGGTTGGCAAACTGGAAGTTACGACCTTCAGAGCCGATTTCGCTACAGATAAGAACTTGTGCTCCACCTTCTTCTTGCGCAAAGTAAGCCGCCGCTTTATCACGTTCAAGAATCGACATACCTTCGTGGAAAACGGTGGCGCGGATACCTTCACGCTCACGCAGTGCTTGCTCCAATTGCAGCGCGGTACTCGCACGAGAAGCAATCACGAGGATTTTCTCGCTGCGCTTCTCTTTTACTTTTTCAAGCAACCAATTCACACGCGAGTCAAACTGCCACCAGCTTGCGTCATCGCCTTCAAATTCTTGGAAAATTTCTTCCGGGTAAAGGTTCTTCATCGCACGTGCTTCAGAACTCATCTTACCGCCAATCATCCCAGCAACACGCATTGATGTAGTGTATTGCGGTGGAATATCCATTGGCATCAGATGCACGTTACGCGTAGGGAAGCCTTTGATGGCCGCGCGCGTGTTACGGAACAGAACACGCCCTGTACCATGACGATCCATCAAGTTATCGATCAGCTCTTGGCGTGCCGACGCTTTAGCTTCTTCGTCCGCTTCACTTTCGATAATACGGAAAAGTGGTTCTACGTCTTGTTCAGACAACAACTCAGTGATCTGGTTTTTTGCTTCATTAGGTAGCTTTTCACCGGAAAAGAGTGAAGTAATCGCATCTGCTACGGGCGCGTATTGCTCTTCTTCCTCAACGAATGCTTCGTAATCATAGAAGCGGTCTGGATCCAACAAACGCAGACGAGCAAAGTGACTCTCACGACCAAGCTGCTCTGGCGTTGCAGTCAGTAGCAACACACCAGGAGTACGTTCAGCCAAACCTTCTACCACTTGGTATTCGCGACTTGGTTTGTCTTGGCTCCACTCTAGGTGGTGCGCTTCATCGACAACCAGTAGGTCCCATTCACCTTCCAGTGCTTGTTCAAAACGCTTGCGGCTCTTGCGTAGGAAATCCAAAGAACACAGCACATATTGCTGAGTATCAAATGGGTTTTCTGCATCCGCAAACGCTTCGATACAGCGCTCTTCGTCAAAGATAGAGAAATGCAGATTGAAACGACGCATCATCTCAACCAGCCATTGATGCTGCAGTGTTTCAGGCACCACAATCAAAATGCGTTCGGCACGACCAGACAGAACTTGTTGGTGGATGATCATGCCCGCTTCGATGGTTTTACCCAAACCTACCTCATCCGCCAACAAGACGCGTGGCGCGTGACGACGGCCAACTTCGTGCGCGATGTAAAGCTGATGAGGGATCAAACCTGCACGCATACCACATAGGCCACGCATTGGGCTCTTATGCTGCTCAAACTGGTTGGTTAGCGCACGGTAACGCAGAACAAAGTTGTCCATACGGTCGATTTGACCAGCGTACAACTTATCTTGAGGTTTGTTAAAACGAATTTGGTTGCTAAGAAAAATCTCACGCAGAACAACAGCGGTTTCTTGCGTGTCTTCACGAGTACCGAAATAGGTGTAAAGACCTTCATCTTCCAGTACTTCTTCTACTTTTAGAGACCAACCTTCTTGGCAATCGATGACATCCCCAACATTAAAGGTGACTCGGGTAACAGGTGCATCGTTACGTGCGTAAACTCGGTTTTCCTCTGACGCTGCAAACATCAATGTCACAGTACGAGCATCCATTGCTACAACGGTACCTAAACCTAAATCGCTTTCCGTATCGCTAATCCAGCGCTGCCCCAAAGCAAATGTCATGAATTGACTACCTCGTTATTAGTTCTTGATTCGTATTTCTTGTTGGTCTACTCATGCCCGTGGGCATGGATAATAGTTTAGATCTGATTCTGGCTTCTGCTATGCCGATAGCATTCGTCATTTCAGTATGAACTGAGTATTTTTTAAGCCAGCTCAACATGATAAATCGGACGTAGCCTATACGCAGAAAAAGGTCGCTAATCTTACTTGAAGCTGTGATTTAGGTCACGCCGAAACCGCACCAAGCAGAAACTTTTTTTCCCAAACTCTAAATGCAATCAAATTGTAAAATACTCATGCCAATTATTAAGTTGTAGAACGTAAATATTACGTATACTTCTAATGAGGGGCGTTTAAAACCATTGCATATGATTTAAGCGCGTTAGTACACGATTAGGATCAACACGGGTTTGCAGTAAGTTGTCTTGCTACTCGGTTGCACACTAGCCGACATCAGCCCGACAACCTCTATTGCAAGCAATCAGAGTTAGGTCACTTCACACTTATTTGGAAACGACCTAACAACTCGCATGCAGAGCCGTACTACGGCAAGGAGACGCTATGGGCGATACCGATCGGAAACTGTTTGTACTCGATACCAACATTCTTCTTCATGAACCCTTTGCCATCTTCTCTTTCCAAGAACACGATGTCGTTATCCCCATGACCGTGTTGGAAGAACTCGACCGAATCAAAGACAGTAAGCGCGACGTTGCAAGAGATGCGCGCGTGGCTATTCGCACCTTGGAAGATTTGTTTAAAGAAGCAACGCCAGATGAAATCTCTGAAGGCATTCCTGTTTCTAAAGACAACCCCGACCAGGGTACCATTTCCATTTTGGCGGATTTTGAACTGCAGGAAACCGTCAAAGCCTTCGCCGACAAAGCCGGTGACAACCGTATTCTCAACGCGGTGCTTTATCTGCAAAATAAACGTGCACCACGTGAAGTGGTACTGATCACGAAAGACATCAACATGCGTCTGCGAGCCAAAGGGGCTGGTGTGCGTTTTGTTGAGGACTATAGAACCGACCAACTAATTGATGACATTCAATACCTAACCAAAGGCTTTCAATTGCGTGAAGGTGATTTCTGGAGCGGTATTGAGGAAGTAGAAAGCTATGCACTGGGCGGAAAAACTTACCACAAACTCAGTCGCGAGCCCTTCGACCCAACCTTTATCAACCAATACGTCATTGATGAAGACAGTGACTTTGCTGGTCGCGTAGAAACCATCAATGAAGACAAGTTAACGCTTCTCGACCTGAGCCGCGAACGTCTAATGCATCGCAAGGCTTGGGACATCACACCTAAAAATATCTACCAGGGAATGGCGTTAGATGCCTTACTCGATCCAGAAATTGACTTGGTGATTCTAACGGGTGCGGCGGGTAGTGGTAAGACATTACTGGCAATGGCTGCAGCATTGGAACAAACCATTGAAAAAAGCATGTTCGATAAAATTATCGTAACACGTAACACGCCAGATATCGGTGAATCCATCGGCTTCTTACCCGGCTCCGAAGAGGAGAAAATGATGCCGTGGTTAGCGGCGGTGACCGATACCTTGGAAGCACTACATAAACACGATCACTGCACTGAAGGCTCATTGAAGTACATCTGCGATAAAGCCAACATTCAATTTAAATCGATCAACTTTATGCGTGGCCGTTCGATTCAAAATGCGTTTGTACTGCTTGATGAGTGTCAAAACCTCACTGCATCACAAATCAAAACCATCATTACCCGCTGTGGTGAAGGAACCAAAATCGTCTGCTCCGGTAACTTGGCGCAGATTGACTCTCATTACCTCACCCCAGTGACATCAGGATTGACGTACATGGTTGAGCGCTTCAAAAACTTTGAAGGCAGCGCAAATATTCACCTCAATGGCGTGGTTCGTAGCCGCTTGGCGGAATTTGCTGAAGAAAATCTATAATCGACACCGACTCACAAAGCAAAAGAGCGCTCTAATGAGCGCTCTTTTTATAACGATTCGACTGAGTTACTCAGTGCCACCCACTGTCAGTGAGTCCAGCTTCAAGGTCGGCTGACCAACACCAACTGGCACACTTTGACCTGCTTTACCACATACGCCAACGCCCTTGTCGATACTTAGGTCGTTACCGACCATAGACACTTGCTGCATTGCTTCGATACCTGATCCAATCAACGTCGCACCTTTAACAGGGCGCGTAATTTTACCGTTTTCAATCAAGTATGCTTCCGATGCAGAGAACACAAACTTACCCGAAGTAATGTCCACCTGGCCGCCACCAAAGTTTGGCGCATACAACCCTTTCTCGACCGTCGAGATGATTTCTTCTGGCGTATGTTCACCTGGAAGCATGTAGGTGTTGGTCATACGAGGCATTGGCAAGTGTGCATACGATTCACGACGACCGTTACCCGTTGGATTTACACCCATTAGCCGCGCGTTTAGCTTGTCTTGCATATAGCCTTTCAGCACACCATTCTCGATAAGCGTGTTGTACTGACCGTTTACCCCTTCATCATCCACATTCAGTGAACCACGAAGGTCTTTTAACGTGCCGTCATCTACGATGGTACACAGTGAAGACGTCACTTGTTGACCCATTTTTCCAGAGAACACTGACGACTCTTTGCGGTTAAAGTCACCTTCTAGTCCATGACC
This sequence comes from Vibrio sp. 947, assembly GCF_033339115.1. Taxonomy (NCBI): domain Bacteria; kingdom Pseudomonadati; phylum Pseudomonadota; class Gammaproteobacteria; order Vibrionales; family Vibrionaceae; genus Vibrio; species Vibrio sp. 947. The sequence goes on from NZ_JAWOTX010000021.1 coordinate 49,200, forward strand.
TACCGCTTCGTGTAGCAACACGCCAGGCCAGCCAGAACCCAATACCACTGGCATCATGCCTGCTGGTGCTGCTTCTGCTTCAAGGTTGATTAACGCCATGCGAATCGCTTCGTCTGCATAATGGAAAGCTTGTTTCACACCATTGCTTTCCGTTAAAAAGAAATCGTAACCGAAACGGCCGCCGCCACCAGCGCTACCGCGTTCACGTCGTTCGCCTTTTTGTGCGAGCACGCTAATAGACAAACGCACCAAAGGACGAATATCGCCTGCATAAGTACCGTCTGTTGCCGCAACAAGCATCTGCTCATGCACACCGCTGATGCTGATCGAGACTTCTTTAATCAATGGTTCTTTAGTGCGGATGTAAGCATCTAGAGATTTGAGCAATTCTGTTTTTTGCTGCTTTTCCCATTCAGCTAGTGGATTCACAGCGGCGTAGTACGCTTGGTTTTCGGTGCGTTTAAACGCTTTGACTTTACCATTCTGCCCTTGCTGAGCAATACCGCGCGCCGCCATTGCACTCTGCTTCAGGCCTTCAGGCTGGATTTGATCAGAGTAGGCAAAGCCTGTTTTCTCGCCAGTTACTGCACGGACACCAACACCACAATCAATGTTAAAAGAGCCATCTTTGATGATGCTGTCTTCTAGAACCAGAGACTCATGCCAGCTGGACTGAAAGTAAATGTCCGCATAATCGATCTGGCGCGTCGCAATGCTGGCAAGCGTGTCAGCAATGTCTTGTTCTGTCAGACCATTTGGGGCAAGGAGTGCCTGTTCTATTTGGTTTGTGCTCATAGTTAGCTCTTTTATTTCCGTCTCAATTCATTTTGAAAGCGACTGTGTTGAGTCAGCGGCATATTCTGCCTTACTTGTTGGCTTTGTGACAAATCTATCTCAGTCACCAATAAACCTACTTCATCCTGAAGCTGTTTATGGATACGTCCCCAAGGGTCAACGACCATTGAGTGTCCCCATGTTTTTCGTCCACATGGATGCGTTCCAGTTTGTCCGCTTGCCAAAATCCAACATTGTGTCTCAATCGCTCTAGCTCGCAATAATACTTCCCAGTGAGCTTGCCCCGTCACAGCGGTAAACGCAGCGGGCACCACAATGATATCCGCCCCTTCTTGACGCAATACTTTATAAAGTTCTGGGAAACGTAAATCATAACAAATACTCAATCCAACACTGCCGATATCAGTTTCCGCAACGACTATTTGATTACCCGCCATAAACGTATCCGACTCACGATAACTACCATAACCATCGGCTACGTCGACATCAAACATATGCAGTTTGTCATAGTGAGCAATGCATTTACCGTGCGGCGGAAATACAAGTGTTGTGGTGGTGACACCTTTTGCGGTTTGAATGGGCATGCTTCCGACAATTAGCGTTAACTGGTTCTTTCTAGCGATTTCACAGAGCCGCTGTTGAATCATGCCACTGCCAAGTGGCTCTGCATGTTGATGATAAGCTTCGCGACTGGAAAATAGCACTGTATTTTCAGGAGTAAGAACAAGTTTGGCACCTTGCTTGCTCGCTAAAGCACACTGTTTTTCAATGAAGTCCAAATTCGCGTTAATATCCGGACCCGAAGTCATTTGAATAATGCCAACACGCTCCATGTGTTTCCTCCCTATTCCATTATATTCGGTGAGTTATTTGGCCTGTTCACGCAGTTTTTCTGGCAGCTTGTATTCACCTTTACTTCGCGAAATTTCTTTCACCGTTGGTGAATCTAGTGGGCCTTTCACTTCATAATTGACTTGAGTGAAGACCTCAACCACCGGAGATATCACCGTAGAGATGGCCAAGACATACAAAGCAGTTTGAGGCGCAACGGCAAACGCGGTCAGCATTGGTAGGCCTGATGTGATGTCTGGTGTGAATTTCACTTCCGCATCAACCATTCTGCTGTTCATATTAGCGATGCCGCGGATTTGCATTTCCCCTGCTAACGCATCCATTACGATATCATTGGTGATAAACACACCGTCTTGGATTTTGCCCGTTCCCGTGATCGAGTTGAATGCCATGCCTTTATCGAATACGTCGGTAAAGTCGAGCTGCATCTTACGGATGATAGAATCCAAGCTAAACAAGCCTAACAAGCGTGCCGCACCACTAACTTCACTGATCACGCCTTTACCAAATTCCGTTGAGACGTTTCCTTGCAAGGTTTGTGTCTTCATTGACCAAGGTGCGCCGTCCCATTCCATATTGGCATTGATCTCAAATGGTGCTTGTTGAATGCCTGATGTAATACCAAAGCGCTCCATAAGATCGGTGTTGTTATCACCTTTCATTTTCATGGTTAAGTTGGAATGACTACTCTCTTTCGTCAGGCCCCACCAACCACTCATATCAATGCGGTTTTTGCCGCTACTAAAGGTGATATTTTTCCACTCCAAGCGGTTCTCGCGACGCTGCAAATCAACATTAACTTTGCCCACTTTGTAACCTTGCAGCCAAAAATCATCGATGTTCAAAGTTAAGTTTGGCATCTCTGCGTGAAACTTGCGGTCAAAATTGGTAATCAAAGGTGCGTTTTGATCTTCACTCGCAAAGATTGAACTGCGCTCTTTGGTCATCTCTTCAAACCCTGGGATGTACAGATGCAAGTGCTCTAGAGAGACCGATAGATCATAGGGTTTCAGATAGTTAGCTTTCCCTTTAACCTCTTGACTGTCCACATCGAGTTGCCAACTCAAATTTTTCTTGCTTGCTGAAAAATCCACATCATGAAACTCAATCCCACCGAGCTGTAAGTTTGGCGTTTCAACTTCAATGCGTGTCGGCAATGGAATGGTCGGCGTTTTCATGCTTGCCAAAACAGACGATGAAGGCTTGCTCTCAGAGACCTGCGCAAGCTCCGCCCATTGGTCTAAATTCAGTTCTTCGACACGCACCGAAGCATCGTGCCCGACAATAGGACTAATCCGGAAGCCACCTTTGCCAACCATTAAATGAGTCGCAGTCAGAACCGGGACATCGCCAGCGATATCTATCTCAGTTTGATACTTCACATTTGGGATCTGTAGTCGTGCTGAAATACTCTCTTGGTTGCCGGATGCTTGCAGTTTCGCTTGCCCAGACTCACCAATTTTTTTCGCTAAAGGATAAGGATATTGACTAGCCAGACGATTTAGCTGCGCCAGCACTTCAAGCTGATAAGTGAAACCAACATCATTGAGTTGCAAGTCAATATCCATTTGCCACGGCGCATGGCCAGAAACAAGGTTTAACCAACGCTCACCGACATAGGGTTTGAGCGGCTCGACATCCCAATCTCCTAGTGTATTAATTGTCACGTTGTAGCCTTGCTCCGCACTCTCTCCATGGAAATCAAGAGAGATAGGCTGTTGTAATAATTCGGCCGACAAACCCGATGTGGTAACCACATCATTGTCGAAGGTGATACGCCCTGTGGCGTTTTCAAGCGTCATTGGCGGCGCTTCAATATCAACACGATTTTCTGTTAAATCTGCATAACCCCAAGCGCGAGACTCTTTCTCAAAATCAAACGGTATATTGAGTTGAAACTCAGAGTAAACGGGACCACTCACTTGCAGCGCTGTCAATGCGGCACCGACTGAATCCACTAATGGCGTCGCCATCATGTAGTCACGGACTTCATTACCCGGCGCGCTTGCTTTCGCTTCAATCTCGATGTGTCCACCTTCTGCCAACTCAGGGATTCGCCCAGTGATACGCTTAGCATGAACGCCATTTAGTGTGGCTGATTTTGAATCCAAATACATGGCATCATTTTCAAACAGCAAGTCTAGCTGCAAATCCGTGATGGTTGGCCATGCCGTATCAAAGCTAAATTTCGCGTCTTTTAATCCAACCCAAGCTTGGAACATGCCATTATGTTCTTTGTAAGGAAAATCACCTAACTCGCCATACCACAACAATTTCGCTGTATTCACTTTTCCGCCCTGAATCGCGGTCGAAAGATAGTCGGTCAAGTCTTGTCCAAGTGCCAGAGTCGGTAGATAGCGCCATGTTTCACCCGCGTTGTAGAGATCCGCTTCGGCATAGAACGATAAAAATGGGCTTTGTTCTTTTGGAAAATCAAGACGGAATGCCCCCAAGACTTGAAGATCAGGCGTTGCTGCCGTCACTTTATCCGACCACAAGCGCCAGCCGCTCTCATCTTGCTGCCAGATAATATCGACTTCACCTTGTTTGATATTCAGCGGAGATTGGAATACATCGCCGTACGGAAAGACATCATCAATGACGGTGACTTTTGCTTTAGCTTGATTCACATCCCCCGATACGCTGCCCTGTACGTGATTAAACCCGGGTAGGAGCTCCCATTGTGTCATCGCGAGTTCATCCAGTTCAGCCGAGTAGCGTAAGGTGTCTAAACCACCGTTCATTGACAATCGGACATCTTCGACCCGACCTTTCGGTGCTAGTTTGTTAATAAGGTCACTGGTCGACTCTGACTCTGGAGCCAGCTTAATGAGCGGAATGAGTGCTTCAATGTCGAGTTGAGAGAGATTAAGCATCCAGCCGTTTGGTTGCCAATCAAACGCGACGTCTAGCTCTGGCCAAGGGGTATTATCGGTTCTGATCTGAAGTGAGTGGCCATTTACTTTCCAGCCTTGTTTATCTGGTCGAAGATTGAAAATTCCAGACTCAATAAACAGCTCATGATGTCCATCTTCATTCCACTCCAACTCGGAAGGCAGCAATTCAACATAAGCATCATGCGGTTGGCTATGTTTGAGCGTTAGCCAAGTATTTAAGCTGACTTTACCCGACTCTGCTCCTGACTCTTCTTGCATGTAAGTGGTCAGCCAAGGTGTGACCGAGACATCTTGAGCACTCACGTAAAACTCACCAGATACATCGCGCAACGAGCCATGATCTTTAAAGTTAGCGCTTACTAACAATGAGTTCAGGCGAACATCGGCAATGCTAACCGTGCCTTCGGCTACGTGACGTTTCCCTTGATTGCTCCAACGAAGCTGCTCAATATCTAAACGGCGAGTTTCACCAGACACCGACTTATACCAAATCCGTGAATCGCTAATAGTGAAGTCTTCGAACTGACGTAAAAGAAGTGAGTCGAGTTGGTCAATGAGTTTCACTTCGCTCTTATCCACTTCAGGCTTCGGATCTTGACGATGAGAAGTCGGCAGAATGTCTACCGTGTGAATGTCTAAAGCGAGGTTATGAATGGTAAGGTCTGCAACTACAGGTTTAAGTTGAAAAAGAGATTGAATAAGGTCGAACTCAATTTGGACTTCTTCAACAGCGAAGCGTGCATCTTGCACGTTTGGTAGATTTGCCTCTAAACCCAGTAACGCAATTGAGGGATGATTATTGCGCCACGTCCCTGCGACATTAGCAATAGAAACGTCAAAACCTGTGCCTTGTTTGACCCAGGTTTTGATCTCATCTTGGAAATGGTTAAGTTGCGGCAGTGTGACGCGAAGCGTGGTTACTAATATGGCTAATAACACCAATACAGTAACTAAACTCCACGCACAAAAACGCCCAAAACGGTTAACACCAGAATTCACAAATGTCCCAAATTACATCATTACGACGTCAAACTGTTCCTGAATGTACAGGGGTTCAGCCTGAACTCGCACTTGCTTGCCAATAAATACTTCGAGCTCTGCCAACGCATGAGACTCATCGCCCAATAGCGCTTCAGCAACAAACGGCGATGCGTACACGACAAAATTATCGGCGTCGTAAGCACGGTTCACACGAGTAATCTCGCGTAATATCTCAAAGCATACGGTTTCGACCGTTTTCACGCTGCCACGGCCTTCACAAGTAGGACAGCCAGAACACAAGATATGTTCAATACTTTCTCGTGTGCGCTTGCGCGTCATTTCAACTAAGCCAAGCTGGGTAAAGCCGTTGATGTTGGTTTTTACTCGGTCTTTCGCCAGCGCCGTTTCCAGTGAGGTAAGTACTCGCTGACGATGCTCTTCGGATGCCATATCGATAAAATCAATAATGATGATACCGCCGAGGTTACGTAAACGTAGCTGACGCGCAATAGCTTGCGTTGCCTCTATATTGGTATTGAAGATAGTCTCTTCGAGATTACGACGACCAACAAATGCACCCGTGTTGATGTCGATGGTGGTCATGGCTTCGGTTTGATCGATGATCAAATAGCCGCCCGATTTTAGCTCGACCTTGCGCTCTAAAGAACGCTGAATTTCGTTTTCGGTGTCGTACATGTCAAAGATTGGCTTGTCACCTTCGTAAAGCTCAAGCTTATCTGTTAACTCCGGTACATACTCAGAAGTGAATTCTTTCAGGTTCTCGTATTCAAGGCGGGAGTCGACCATGATCTTATCGAGCTCTGTGCCAACAAAGTCACGCAGAATGCGTTGAGCTAAGCCGAGTTCACCGTAAAGTGTTGAACGCGTTTTGTATTTTGAGCGACGCTCCATGACTTTTAGCCACAAACGCTTTAGAAATGCCGCATCTTGAGATAGCTCTTTTTCATCAGCGCCTTCTGCCGCGGTACGAATGATAAAACCACCGTGCTCATCGCAGTAATGGTTCACCACCTTTTTCAAACGCTCGCGCTCTTTTTCACTTTCAATACGCTGCGAAACACCGACATGGCTGGCCCCCGGCATAAAAACAAGATAACGCGAAGGTAAGGTGATATCCGTCGTTAAACGCGCACCTTTTGTGCCGAGCGGATCTTTGACCACTTGCACAACAATGTCTTGTCCCTGGCGTACCAGCTCAGAGATATCACGGACTTGAAACTGCTGTTTTTCGTTTTCTGCCACACATTCGGTATGAGGAACAATATCTGACGCATGTAAAAATGCCGCTTTATCTAAACCAATGTCGACGAAAGCCGCCTGCATACCTGGTAACACTCGGCTTACTTTGCCTTTGTATATATTGCCCACAATACCGCGACGCGATTCGCGCTCGATATGTATTTCTTGTAGTACTCCACCTTCAATCATGGCCACACGAGTTTCACTCGGGGTCACGTTAAGCAGCAATTCTGCACTCATGTGCACACCTCAAAACAATTATAAAAATTCTTGAATTAGCTGATCGGTTTCGAACAAAGGTAAGCCTACTACAGCGTGATAACTGCCTTCGATTCGGGTGACAAATCGCCCTCCGAGTCCCTGAATACCATAACTTCCAGCTTTATCGCATGGCTCTCCTGACTGCCAATATTGTTCGATTTCTTCGTGAGTCAGTGGTTTGAACCACACGTCAGTGGTAACGACCACTGAATGTTGTTGTTCCGATGATACAACGCTCACCGCAGTCATCACTTGATGACGACGACCCGATAAGTCAGTAAGCATACGCTTTGAATCTTCAAAACTTTTTGGTTTTTCTAGCACACGGTCATCGCATACTACGACCGTATCAGAGCCCAATACAACGGAATCAGGCTTAGCCAACGCTAAGCCTGCCTGAGCTTTTTCCAAAGAAAGACGCAACACGTAATCTCGTGCTTGCTCATGAGCCTGTTTGGCTTCCTCAACATCAGGCAATACGATCTCAAAATCATAACCCAGTTGAGCAAGCAGCTCTTTTCTTCTCGGAGAACCCGATGCGAGAACGAGAGATAAGCTTTTCTTCACCGCTTTACCTTACGTGCCATGCACGACGAACTCGTCGCATTAATAAAAACATCCATGGCCAAAGTATACAGTTTATTGCCGCCGTCCACAGAGATAATGGATTAAATACTACGTCCTGGTTCAAATATTCCCCACAGAATATCAAAACTTCCAATAACGCAGTAAAAAAGGCAATTAAAATCGACTGTTGCCACAAAGCCATGTTGCGAATCAACAGGAAATTCAGCGCCACAAGGTAGATAACGATCGACATCATCATGCCACGAATTCCAAGCGTTGAGCCGATCAAGATATCCCACAATAAGCCCAACACTAGCGCAGTTCCGACGTTCACTCGGTGCGGTAGTGCCAACACCCAATAACACGTGACAAGGAACAACCATGACGGACGTAACACATCTAATACACCTGGCCATGGAATGGTTTGCAGTACCAGCGCAACGAAGAAACTGACGCCAATCACCATTCGGCTACTCAATACATTATTGGCCATCGGTTACCTCTTGTTCTTGCTCTAACCCTTCATCTACATTGGACCGCAGTACTTTGTGTTGACGGTCTTCATTCGGCCAAATCAGCAGTAGGTAGCGTAAGCGATCAAACTCCACAACCGGCTCAGCCTTGATTGAGGCGAACTCTTGACGCGTATCGTGATCCACATTGGTAACCGTCGCGACTGGATATCCTTCAGGGTAAATACCACCTAAACCGGATGTCACCAATAAATCACCAACCTGAATATCTGTGCTGGTTGGAATGTGCTCCAGTTGGATTTCATCCATTTCACCATTGCCCGATGCGATCACTCGGATATCATTGCGGATCACCTGGACAGGAATTGCATTTTTCGCGTCCGTTAGCAGCAGAACACGTGCGTTGTGCGCTGCGACAAACGTGACCTGACCGACGATGCCTTTCTCGTTGATAACAGGCTGACCAACGTAAACACCATCAATACGGCCTTTATCGATCACCACTTGATGACGATAAGGTGAAGTATCAACCGCCATTACTTCTGTCACGACTTTCTTTTCATCACGGACAAATGAAGATCCTAACAACTTACGTAAGCGTTGGTTTTCTTCTTTATATTGGTCGAGCAAGATAAGCTCGCTTTTCAGGCGTAGCACTTCTCGCTTTAAGCTGCGATTGCCTTCAACCAATGCCTGATGAGAATTAAAACGTTCAAATACGCCATCGAACATACTACGAGGCAAATTCGCTGCGTACTGAATCGGTGCAACCATACTGTTTAGTAGGTATCGAACGTTGGAAAACGTATCTAGACGACTATCGGCCAGCATTAAGCTCGCCGACACGATGACAGCAAAAAACAGACGTAATTGCAGAGACGGACCTCTGCCGAAAATCGGTTTCATCTTGTTTTTGACCTGATTGCTTCCATGATTATTGAGCCTTACTTGGCAACCTAAAAATACTTGACTAAATACTTTTAGGTATGGAGCATGTTTGAATTACAGAGAGAGCAGAAATGAAGGTGAAGCCCGACATGAGCTTCACCTAAACCTTTATTCTTCAGAGAACAGATCGCCACCGTGCATGTCGATCATTTCTAGTGCTTTACCGCCACCACGCGCAACACACGTTAGTGGATCTTCCGCGATAACCACAGGAATACCAGTTTCTTCCATTAGTAAACGGTCTAGGTCTTTAAGTAGTGCACCACCACCGGTTAGTACCATACCGTTTTCAGAAATGTCTGAAGCAAGCTCTGGTGGACACTGTTCTAGTGCAACCATGACTGCTGATACGATGCCAGATAGCGGCTCTTGAAGCGCTTCTAGGATCTCGTTTGAGTTCAAGCTAAAGCTGCGTGGCACACCTTCTGCAAGGTTACGACCGCGAACTTCAATCTCTTGAACTTCATCACCAGGGTAAGCAGAACCGATTTCGTGTTTGATCTTTTCAGCCGTTGCTTCACCAATCAAGCTACCGTAGTTACGACGTACGTAGTTGATCACAGCTTCATCAAAGCGGTCACCACCGATACGTACAGACGATGAGTAAACCACGCCGTTTAGAGAGATAACGGCAACTTCAGTTGTACCACCACCGATATCGACCACCATTGAACCTGTCGGCTCAGATACGCGTAAACCAGCACCAATTGCCGCCGCCATTGGCTCGTCGATTAGGTAAACTTCACGGGCACCAGCACCAAGTGCTGATTCACGAATTGCGCGACGCTCAACTTGGGTAGAACCACAAGGAACACAAACAAGAACACGTGGGCTTGGCTTTAGGATGCTGTTATCGTGCACTTGCTTGATAAAGTGCTGAAGCATTTTTTCGGTTACGTAGAAGTCAGCAATTACGCCGTCTTTCATTGGGCGAATAGCGGAAATGTTGCCAGGTGTACGACCAAGCATCTGTTTTGCTGCGTGACCGACTGCAGCAACGCTTTTTGCAGAACCTACACGATCTTGACGAATAGCAACTACAGAAGGTTCATCAAGGACAATTCCTTGCCCTTTTACGTAAATTAGAGTGTTGGCTGTACCTAAATCGATAGATAGATCGTTAGAAAACATGCCACGAAGTTTCTTAAACATACTCTTCGCTCATCCTGCAAAAATATAGAAGACAAAAATTGCTCTAAATGTACCAATGCCTCGCTGTCACAGCAAGGTATTGGTACACAAACATGAGCAGAAAGCCTCAATTTCTTGCAGTTTCCTAACTTAAGGGCAAAAACCTAAGTTGTTACTGTCCGGTTAACCCTGGCTCACCACGGTAAATCACACGGTCATTACCACGGTGAATACCGAAGGTGACGACGGAGGATGGGTTTTCTTCACCAGCTTTCTTATTGTCCCAGTTGTACTTGAGCCAAGGGCGTGCGTCTAAATCTAACCACACACGTGTTTGTTGGCGGTACGGACTTGCTTGCTCTGCGGTCACGGTACGTGAAACACCGGAAGAAACCACACCACCGTCACCTAACGAGACATCGGTCGGCGCTGCATTTGTTCCCGTAGGCCAAATGTGATTTTGAGCGGCGGTCACACCGGCCACATCGGTTTGGCTATCATCGGTGTTGGTGATGAAACGGCTGCCGTTCCAATACTCGGTTCTCAGTGGGATATACAAGGTCGTACCTTGGTTGCCACCTACATCGTCCAAGTCAATTCGACCAAAACGGATATCGGGTTGGACTTTAAGTTCTTTTGTACCAATCGTTACACCCGACTTATCTATTGAGTCCAATGACAAATCAATAGAAATTGAAGTGTCATTGGACTTTTCAAGATAATTTAATGGACCATCTGGCTGAGTAATAACTTTTTCCCATAAAAGTGCATTAGCACTGAATTTTCCAACACTTTGTCCTGATACGTATGGTTTGTTGCTGCTGTTTAACCATTCACCTGAATATGTGTTTGGGGCACTGAATCTACCTATATATTTGGAGTCACTTTCATACAAGTTAAACTTCGCGAAGTGATCATCGAAATAAGCATAGTTACGCAGCGCTCCGCCCCCTTTCGTCAACGCTTCAATATAGAATTGCTTTAGTCCAAAAGGCTGTCTCATATACGTAAAACTTTGCTCATTGGGGTATGCCCAACGAGTGGACATATCAGCGTCTATATTTTCGTAAACGCTAAATTGTCCGGGATAAAAACGACCAACCGTCAAATTACCATCTTGGATTTTAAACGCACTACTACCAAGATACACAGACGTACCTAAATCATCACCATTCGCGTCCGTTGCAATCGGTGCTTGCGCCTTAAACTCAAAAGCCCCCACGTCAGTCACAGATTGAGCAAACGTCACACTGCCATTAGACCATTGACTTGATTCAGGTAACTCATCATTCAAAAGTTGGGCTGATGCTCCAACTGATGGGTACTTAACCTCGTTGCTGATTGCAATCGTCTCTTCATGGTAGTTTTTCGCTACAGAGCCATCATCTTGATAAGCGGTAATGGTCATATCAAACTCTTCACCCGCAGCTAAAAATCCTACTGAACAGCCATCATCACTGTTGTTACAAGTGCCATCTTGGGCAGTAGTACTAGTTGCATTTACTTCAAGGTACGCCGGGAAGCTAACAAAACTACTTAAGTTCTCTGATTCAGAATCATCTTTAATTCTTGCTTTAACACTAACTTTTCCTACTTCAGGATAACGAAGATCAAAACTAGCTTTCCCACTAGATGTAAAGTATACATTATCAATGGATGTCCATTCTGTTGTTTTGAGCTGTACTGGTTCGCCAAATTTTCCGTTTGAATTTTTAAAGCGAACAGAGACCGTTTCACCAGATTCTGGCTGCTCGTACGCAAACCTCATTTCAATATTCTTGACAATATCTGTCTCTGGCATCGAAGATACAGACTCACACAAACTGACAAACGGGGTATTGCTGTATTTGCTGTACTGGTTGCCGCTTTCATCAAAGAATGGCAGAGAGGCAACTTTATCGGGAACACCGACAGTAATCGAGCTATCAAAAACTATGGTACACGCAGAATTAAAATCATTTTCCCCATTTAGTTTACATTTTATAGGCTCAATATTCGGAGCCTCAATGGACATTTTCTCAAGACCAAGTTTGGCACTACCTGCTCCCTGTGAACGAATTTGCAAATTAATCCGATCATTAAATTTCAGAACTCTTAATGGAATGCTCTCTCCATTAGAGTCCTGCCACTCAGCATTTGATAAATCTTTCAGTATAACTTCTAGCTCTTTAGGATTGGTTAAATTACCAGGGTAAGTCTCAGTACATTGGGAATTCATACAAGCACTTAAAGTCACTCGTTGCGCTTCACAAACATCTCCCGAACCGTCATATTCAAATCGGAAATGGTCTATTTTAGGCTCTCGATTGAATCGGTCGGCACATAACTTCATATTTGCCACTTCATGGATATTCGTATTAGCACCAGTACCCGCAGTGATTGAGACCATAAAGTTTTCTGGTGGTTCTGGCTGTCCGAAATTCTTCATTACATCGAATGGCTCTATGATAGATTCCCATTCCGAACCATTAATTTTCCGCTCAATTGATACCCAAACACCACTCTCTCGCCCAGGAATATCTTCCCGACTATCAACTATCATTCTATAACGATGAACATCCGATGGTGCTCTACCTACCAAATAATTGCCGTGACTATTCCAGCCTCCTTTCTCATCTAGAGAGCCCACACTGGTGTTGTTTTTAATAAATTTATAACCGCCAAACCAAGCATTGGACAAAGAGCCATTGAAGGTTTTTTGATAACCCGCTCCACGTATAGTAATCGAGTGTTTTTTCCGACCCGGCCTATATTGTCGATCTTCAAAGCTACCTTGTTCGGAGAAGTTACCATACTCATCAATACCAAATGCTATCCACCCCCCAGCAAAGCCTTCCATATCGGGTTTGACACCATAACCAAGAGCGCCACCTGTCGCACCTGGTGAGGGTGGTATATTTGAGTCAGATAGCACAATAGCAATACCATCACCGCCAGGGTTGGTATTAGAATCACGAGCATAATGATCAAATTCGATTTGAACTATATTATCTTTCGACGGAATTGTCTCCTTGTATGCGGAAGCTGTCGATTGATCATTTTGGTTAGTAGATACTTGAAAACGCTCGTCAACCACATTTGGCGTAGTCGTACTAGCTGTGCGCCCCATTACCGTCCAGTTTTGTAAGGGCTTCTCACCAGTGAAGTCTTCATTAATACAGACTTGAGGGTCAGGTAAAGTTGGAGTATCAGGAACCAATTCTGGACAAAGTGAGGCTAGCGCCTCTATTGGGCACTCTCCGGTCTGAGGAAGCTGACAATTGGGATCATCTACACCACAATAAATGGCGTTGTCATTGAAATCGTAAGAATTTGATAGCGAGTTAACAGAACCACAGACGGTCGAGCTTTTTACTGTAGCTTGCCCATGGGACTGGATCGCTTCACTAAGCGCATAAACGCCTCGGTTTTGATCGAGTTTAGAGTTATTCAAAGAGACTTGACTATCTGTTGATTCTACCCGACCACAAACCAATGAGTTTTTAATATCGACTTTATGTAGAGCGAGAATATTTCCGTGTACTTCGTTACTGTCTTCTAAAATAACTTCTAAGCCCCTACTGGTAACGTCACCAGTAACCTTGGTTGCCTTTAATGTAACTTTACTTGAAGCAGTAATATTACCTTGAATTTCATTCCCGCTTTGCTCGGTTTTGATTTCACCGCCTTGGCTGGTAACTGCGCCACCTACTTGAGTTTTTTTAAGTGTAATATTGCCGCTAGCTGTCACGCTACCATTGATAGTATTGGTGCCGCCTTCGGTTTTTATCTCACCTTTACTTGTCACATCGCCTTCAACTGTGGTCTGTTTAAACGTAATGTTTCTGTCGGCTGTCACGTTACCATTGATGGTATTGGTGCCGCCTTCGGTTTTTATCTCACCTTTACTTGTCACATCGCCTTCAACTGTGGTCTGTTTAAACGTAAT
>NZ_JAWOTX010000021.1:63392-95447 GCF_033339115.1 Vibrio sp. 947
GTTTCTGTCGGCTGTCACGTTACCATTGATGGTATTGGTGCCGCCTTCGGTTTTTATCTCACCGCTACTGGATAAGTTGATGGGAGCGTTTGAGTTGCCGACCTGACTATTATCTTTGAGTATAATCTGACCTCCTGTGCGAATAGTCATCTCACTTTCAGAAACAATGGTTTCGTTATTTAACGTGAGTCCATTCGGGCATACGTAGGTTGTAGGCTCAGGCCTCGCAGAGTCCTTACCCTCTAGGTAGCCGTTAGTACATAAATAATCCGCATCTCTCGGAGTCCAACCATCAAACACTGAGTAAATCGGCCAGATTATCCATCTGTAGTTCTTCTTAGGCGTAATATCGTACTCTTTTGCGAGGACGTTCGCCGTACTCGTCATCCATATCAAGGCTAAGAAAATCAGTTTTTTCATTCTTGTTATTACTCCCTCACCCAAATCTCTTGCTGGCGCTGAACTTTTGATAAGCCCGAGCCACAAACGGCCGTAGCTTGCACCCTAAATAATGACTCTGCTGCAGACGTATCTTTGTTCAGAGTTCCTAAATATACACAACTCATTGATTTAAGCGTGCATCCTGTCCCTTGTGTGACATTAGGCGTTGCACCACTTACCTCGTCAGTACAGAGCGTCGACACGCTATCACTCGAACCGTTGAGTGGATATAACTTGGTCAGTGCCCACTCATTTGCAGACTGAGCAACAAACCAAGCTTTTGTTCCCAAAAACTCTCTTGTTAATCCGCTTTGATTCGACCATGTCACTTTCATTAAAGAGGAAGCCAAATATCCCATTACAATAATGACGAACAACACGATGATTAGTACATTTCCGCTGGAGTTTCTTCTATGGAACATTGAGCACCTGCACGTCTTGCTGATACACACTACGCTCCCCATCCTGTAAAAACTCTAAGTTAATATGCACTAGTCCACCACGTTGTAGAGTTGGCTCAACATAACGCATGTAACTCGCTGAGGCATCAATACTATCCGTGACAATGACATTATTACGAAGTACTCGGCCGTTATCGAAGCAATAACGGACTTCAGTGCTGGGTTGGTAGATGTAATGACGACCCGAAACCGATGTCGCACCTATTGAACTGGCAGCACCACTGACGACAAATGCCTCTTTCGTTTTGGTTAAACCGCTAATATCAATACTTTGGGAAGACGACTGAAGGTCCTCATAGCGGCTAGGGTTTATCACCATCCGATTCTTCTCTGGAATAGACTCAAGATCAGGATCATTACCGACTAAAAATTCAATATCGTTCGCCGTAAATACATAAAAACCAGAATATTCAATCGGCACAAACTCTAGACAATTAGTTGTTCCTTTTGGCACATGAAAACTATTAGGTACAGCATGGCGGATTTCTCGGGTCATCTTTTCTAAAACAAACTGAGCCTGTGTTTGTATTCGTTGGCGATCGATAGTATCAGCGTAACCTTTCATTCCTAACTGGACATACCCAGCTATCCCCAACATGATGAAGCTGCCGACCACAATCGTAACTATCATTTCCATTAAGGTGAAACCACGATCTTTCATCAGTAGTTCCCCTTAATAGCTGTTAAAGTAAGGGGCTGCGTGTTCCCCGCAAAAATCCTTAATGTTACTTTTTTGTATTCGGTTATTTCATCGGGAGCTTTATCCGTCAGATCATCATAGGCAACGCTAATTTCTAATCTAAAGTTTTTGTACTGCTCAGTACTGTCCGCACCAAGTACATCACTAATATTCCCTCTAGGGACACCATCACACTGAGAAGCCGTTGTAGATGTGCTCCAACACCCGATATAGTCATCGACATCATTGAAATCACTAGGCGTTGTTTCCAAGGAACCGTCTAGTTTTTTATCCGCACCTAATTTATTTACGTCAGTGCAGCTCACTCCATTCTCACCACACCGAACGGTGCCACCATCAAAGTCGCTGTTTTCATCGAAGCCTCGCGACAATATCTGAGACATGAAACCTTGGCCTAATGCGGCAGCACGCATTTGATAATGAGGATTGGCAGAATCTCTAACCTGAGGGACAAGAAAAGAAGTAAACGCCACCATCGCAATGCCCATTAAAACAATCGCGATGATCATTTCTATCAAAGTCATGCCACTAGATTTCTTCATGAGCATGTACCTTTAGAAACATAGCCTTGAGTATTAATTTCAACTTGGCAGCGGCTTCGACCATGCTTATCTTCAATCAGGATTGAAACCCCACCACTCGCTGAGTTTATTGGATTACCCAATAAATCAAACTCGATTGGATTAGTTACAGCATTGGTCTGTGAAAACTTTGCGGATTTATCAACAACCATGTCACTACGAGTGTCTTGTTCCTTGCTAGCCAGGCCGCATGCAGCACTAGACCCGATGCAAGAGCTTGTAATCGACAAACAAAAATTAGTGTAGCTAGAGTCCTCTCCAGCTTTGTAGCTACTAGGTAGGCACCTTTCAGGATAAGACTTGTTTGGGATGCTGATATTCGACTGCATACGATTCACCTGTACTTGGCGAATCACAGAAATCACGCGTTCTTGTAATGCATATGCAGAAAAACTGCCTGAGCCCATAAAACGGCTGGCTGCAAAAAGTGAAAGGATAGAGAGGAGAACAATCACGAGGATTAACTCCATTAACGTGAACCCTAATGCAGAGCTGCGAATTTTCATAACCCAACCTTAGGCTTAGAACAAGCGAAATAAGTATACGATGAAATTATGAGATTAATGATAGGTTTATAATTTTTCGACTCGAAGTGTGAACAGACGAACAAATAACCAATGTCTAGTTATTTTGCCCTTTTGAACGGCCAATCTCTTCTTCAATTCGATCGTACGTTTCTTTATTGCTTAGCGTTTCAGAAACATGCTCGGCGGTTTGCTTGGTTTGCTCCCACTTTGCTTCGTAAGTGTCTGGCTCGAAGCTGATAAATCTTGGTAATACCACATAACCGATCACACCCAAGATAATCAGCACAACCACAAACTCTATTGCACTAAGACCTGATGATTTACGCATATGAACTATTCCGAGATCAATCAAAATATAGAGTTAAAGGCCAGACTAGCTGGCCTTTAAAACTTTATTTAGAGCAAGTATCTGTTATTTCAGTTTTTGCAGGGCTATCCTTTCCTGAAGCTGAAGTATATTTCACACACTTGTCAGTGTATCCTTTTAAACCGTAAGTAATGCTAGAGCCTGCTGTCGTGCCATCATTGTTATCAATCAATAGAGCCCAATCTTGTAAACCATCAACAGCTAAATTAAGTGCCGAAGAGGTAGCTTGAGGAAAACCATGAATCAGGTCAAGAGTCTCACCATTAATTGTAAGCTTTCCAGTAGCTCCGTCTTGGTTCTCAATAGCTGCTTTACCATATACAATACCTGCTGCACCGTCCATCGCGCCTTTCAGCCCCTGAACTGCAGACTCTCGAGCATCATCTTGTAGGTTAAGGAAACGTGGTGCTGCAGTTACCGCTAGAATACCTAGGATTACAATTACCACTACCAATTCGATAAGGGTGAAACCACCTTGTCTTTTCATTGTTTACTCTCTCTATGTAAGCATGCAGTACAACTGCAAAGTTTCGTTTAGGTCACGCGACCATTTTGGATATTGTCAAAACGGTTTGGGGCAGCAACCTTCACTAAAACTGACCGTGAAGTGGATACTGTATCTACCGCTTGAGCAGAATGACGATTCGCCATTATTCAGTTCATGCTGCAATGAGAAAAACACATTATTGTTTACCCTCTATTACAGCTTCTTACTTATGGTAATGATTGCATTATACCGACTTTCAATACCAATTATAGTGATTAGGTGTCAAAAAATTCACTCCGCCGACATTTCGACGTCTATTTTCAGTTGATTAGCTGTTGAAATAACTACAATCGACTGACCATTTTCATAAGTGTATTGACAGACATAACGATCAGTTTTGATGGCTCCATTGATATCCATTAACTTGTTGGTCATTATTTTACGTTGGGGGTAATGCACCGCTAGCCAATAACCACAATCTAATACACCTTGCTGAGTAAAGGGAGACACTAACCCGCCCTCAGTCATAGTAAGGTTTAAGCCATCCATCAGCATATGTTCTGGCTCGCCTTGTACTAGCCAAGCTTGACGATAACGCTGAACACTATCTTGCATCCAAACTCTCGCCAACTTAGCCCCAGTTACTTGTGCTTGCTCGGTCACAGGACGTAATTTGACCGCCAAACCCACCGCCATAATCGTAGCAATAACCCCAAACACAATAAGCGTTGCTCGGCTTTGATTTTCAACCACCTATTAGCCGCCTTTGATGATGTCGAGCATTCCCCACATTGGTAAGAAGATACCCAATGCCAGCACCATGACCATGCCTGCGACAATCACCAAAAGTAATGGTTCTATTCTTGCGGTCAGCGTTTTTAGATCGTAATCGACTTCTCGATCGTAAAAGTCCGACACCTCCAGCAACAACTCATCAATACGACCAGTTTCTTCCCCTACTGCAATCATCTGAATCACCAATGGGGTGAATATTTTGCTGTTGATGGCCGTCACTGAAATGGTGCTACCCGCTTCAATCGCGGACTTCATCTCAAGAATTCGGTTTTCTAAAAAACGGTTCCCTAAGGCTTCCCCGGCCAAAGCCAAAGACTGGTTAAGTGGCACCCCTGATTTCAGCATCAACGAGAAGGTTCTGGCAAAACGAGAAAGCTGCGCACGATTAACGATATCGCCTACAATTGGCAGCCGAAGCCGAAACTTATCGAACTTCTCCCGACCATCAGCCGTCGCCACCCACGCTCTGAACACCGTAAACGCGCCAATCATTGCCACAACCAGCAACACCCAATAATTAACAAAGAAATTAGAAGTCGCGATCAAAATACGCGTCGGCAATGGTAGCTCAACCCCAAAGCGCGTGAACATCGATGCAAACTCAGGGATCACCAAGATATTCAATACAAACATGGCGATGGTGATAAAGATAATGACAAACGTTGGATAACGCATCGCCGCTTTAATGCGTTTGCGAGTCTCAAGTTCCTGTTCGTAGTAATTCGCCAGTTGCAATAGCGCTTGGTCAAGCCGACCCGTATTCTCACCGACGTTGATCATAGAAACGAACAGTGGGCTGAATACTTTACTGTGTTGCTGCATCGCAGAAGACAAACCTCGGCCATTACTCAGTTCAGAAACGACATCTTCTAGCGCCTCTTTGAGCTGTTTGTTTTCGCAATTTTGCAACAAGCCACGCATAGAGCGCAGCAAAGGTACGCCAGCTTTAGTCAAACTAAACAACTGGCGAGAGAAAAGAATAATTACTTCCAACGGAATAGCAGGCACAAACAGCTTAGATAAGCTCACTTGGCTTTTTGCCGACTCTTTCTCTAAACGTACATTGAGCGGGATGACCCCTTTATTCATCAATGCTTCCGCCGCAGCTTCTGAGTTCACTGCTTCGATTTTGCCGTTAGTGGATGAGCCGTCTAGCGTGCGGCCTTGATAACGAAAAGTTGGCATTCACTTACCTATATGAAAATGGGATCAGTCTTACCAGAAGCATCACCCTCACCTAGGGTCATCACTTCATCCAAACTGACGGTGCCTTGTAGCGCCAGTTCCATTGCAGAAGCAAGCAGTGGCTTATAGTTTTCTGAGCGGCGCGCGGCTTGCGCAAAGCCAACCGCATCATTGGCGCGCAATTTATCCATCATCTCTTGCTCAAGTTCGAGCATTTCAAACACACCGATTCGGCCTCGATAACCAGTCAAGTTACAGTTTTGGCAACCTGCGCCTTTGTAAAAAATGGTGCTAACTTGATTTGGGAAACGCCCAGCTAACCACTGCTGGCGAGACTCATCTAAGTGGTCTTCTGTTTTACAATCTGGGCAAACTCGGCGCACAAGACGCTGCGCCACCACGGCTCTGACTGCACTAGCAACCAAGTAACCCGGCGCACCCATATCGATCATACGTAACGCACTGTCGACAGCATCGTTGGTGTGGAGAGTGCTCAATACTAAGTGACCCGTTAGTGCAGCTCGCAGACCAATTTCTACCGTCTCTTGATCACGCATCTCACCAACAAGAATGATGTCTGGGTCTTGACGTAAAAAGGTTCTAAGAACACGCGAGAAAGTTAGATCGATCTTACTGTTAACCTGTACCTGAGTGATGCGAGGCAGACGATATTCAACCGGGTCCTCTGCTGTAATGATCTTTTTCCCAGGTTCGTTGAGCTCACTCAATGCGCCGTAAAGCGTGGTGGTTTTACCGGAACCAGTCGGCCCGGTAACCAAAATCATGCCATGCGGACGCGCCAACTGTCGACGTAAGCGAGCAAGCAAGTCTGGCGGCAAGCCTGACTCTTCTAACGGACGCAAACCAGCGGACTGGTTAAGCAGACGCATTACCACAGATTCTCCGTACTGCGTTGGTAACGTCGACATACGAATATCAATTGATTGGCCACGAACTTTGATATTGAATCGGCCATCTTGTGGCAAGCGCTTTTCAGAAATATCTAGCTGTGCCATCAACTTCAGTCGAAGAACCAAAGCCGATGCAATGTTTACTTCATTTAAGAGCGTTTCATGCAATACGCCATCAATACGCTGGCGCAAACGCAACACTTGATCGTCTGGCTCAATATGAATATCCGAAGCTCCAACCTGTACCGCATCCTCAAACATGGAATTAACCAGCTTTACAACGGTAACCTCTTCACTGTCGGCCTCATCAATACCGTAATCAAAGCTTTGTACATCTTTATGCTCTTCATGCAGCTGCTCAGCAAAGGAGGCGATCTCTTTAGTACGGCGGTAATAACGGTCAAAGCTTGAAATAAGCTGACGCTCTGAAGCCACAATGAACTCAAGGTTGTATTGACCTAACAAGTTCATCAATGATTCTTGAATGAACAAGTCCGCAGGGTCGCTCATAGCAACGCGCAGGGTGTCCCCATTTCGAGCAACGACCATCGCACGTAAGCGACGAGCGTGTACCTCAGGTAAAATCTGCACGGCTTCGGCATCCACAGGTGCACGACCAAGATCGATCAATGGCAAACCAAGCTGCTGAGACAAGAAGTCCAACATTTGCTTTTCGGTAATAAAGCCAAGGTCAATTAACGCATCCCCTAGCTTCTGCCCGGTACTGCGTTGTGCGTTTAGTGCTTGCTGGATTTGTTCTTCAGAGACGATACCTTCCTCAACCAGAAGATCGCCCAAGCGTTTTCTCAACTGAATTTTCATTGTGCGCTCTCCAACTCTTTCAAGATGCTCAAACGGTCACGGATAAATGCTTGCGATTGATTCGAAATGCCAACTTTACCCAGAGCTTGGTTGTAAGAGTTGATCGCGGTAGTAAAAGCCAGAGCACGCTCTTGTTGAATAGCCAAACCTAACCACCAGCGCGCGTTTTCCGGTTCACGCTGAGTGAGGAGTTGATAGCTCTCAAGCGCAATGTCATTTTGCTTGTGTTTTTGTGCCAATGCCGCACGCATCGCCAAGTAATCTCGACTTGGTACTGGAGGCAAATGAACAAGCGGGCTCAGCGCCGCTTCAGGTTGATTAGCTTTCACTAACAACTTAGACAAGGCCAAGCGAAGTACTTGGTTGTTCGTATCTAGGTTGATGCCTTCTTGAATAATCTCATATGCTTTACGCGTGTCACCTTTACCAAAGTACAACGCTGATAACTTTTGACGCGTGTCTGCATTCATTGGCTCATAACGCAACGCCTCGGCATAAGCCGATAACGCCGTTTGCATATCGTTAGCATCGAGTGCCTTTTCCGCTCGGCTAACCGCTTTAAGAGATAATTGGCGGTGAGTAAGCTCAACCTGCTCAATACGCATTGAGCTGTTTTCTGATGTCGTGTGGGTTACGTGATCGTATTGTTCCTCGCTCGGCATCGTTGCTAACTGCGCGAGTAAAACTGAATCATCAGAGGCGATATTTATCTCAGATTTTGGCGTGAACCTATCAGTCTCTTGCATGTGAGGCTGTTGCGCGACCGGCTGTGTGGCTGGTTTAGTGTAAACCACTTGAGTTGTATCGGGCGTCATTTTACTCGTTGGCGAATGAGTGCGCTCCGATGAAACAATTGGTGAGACATTCACAGACGACAATGGCATAGCTTCGGTTTGAAAATGTGATAGCTCGCCTGAAGGGACAGGACCGCGAGAGACCGCCCAACTGCCAACCGCAAGGCTTAATGAAAAACCGGCCACAAGCCAAAGCCAAGGTTTACTGCGTGAGACACTTGGAATCTCCGCACGAGTAAGCTCTGACGGCGATGTTTTTTCAGCAAGTTCTGATAATGCTTTATTGATGGCACTCAAGGTTGACTCCATCCCCAAAATACGGGTGTTTTAAACTTAGGTTTACGGGCATCAAACGTATCGTGCATAGCGGCGTAAACGTGATGATTTTTCAATAGTGTGCAACGATCATTAAATGCAGCAAGCAAAGACTTGTGGCTAATTTGGTTTATCAAGCGCGGAATCCCCATGGATGAACGCCAAATCGCTTTTTTCTGTTCAATAGAAAAAATGTGTGCCCCATTGCCTGCTTTATCTAAACGATTATTGATGTAAGCCACGCCTTCATCGATAGAGAGAGGACGTAACTGGCAACTAAACGTAATGCGTTGACGAAATTGCCTTAGCTCATGGTTAGCTAATCTGTCATCCAACTCAGGTTGTCCGAATAACACCAATTGAATGAGCTTATCTTGTTCCGTTTCTAGATTGCCAAATAGACGCAATGTTTCTAAAGCTTGTGGGGAAAGAGCTTGCGCTTCATCAACGATCAAGACGGTTTTCTTTCCCAAGGCATGTACTTGAATCAAGTGATCTTGAATGAGGGAAACGATGCGCAGCGGATCATCGTTCTCGATACCCAACTCTCTGGCGACAGCAAACTGCAACTGTTCCCCATTCAACACTGGATTGGGTAAGTAAATAAGCTCAACTTCAGATTCAATCTGCTCGATCAGCTTACGGCATACCATGGTTTTTCCAGTGCCGACTTCTCCCGTCACCTTAATCACCCCTTCTCCCATTTGCACGGCAGCTAGGATGGTTTGGATCGCCTCATAGTGAGGGACTAACCCCAAGAACATTTCTGTATTTGGGGTTAACGAAAAAGGCGGAACTCGGAACCCAAAGTGTGACAAGTACATACTCGAATCACAAACCTATTGAAAAACAGAACCTTTCCCAGCGCTTATTGCGCATCTGGGAACCACTCTTGCAGCAGATCACGAGAGCGCTCTAGCTCTTTCTGCCAAGAGTTCACGCCAACTACGGTCGGTTTTAGCAAGATGACCAATTCTGTTTTCTCAGTTACGTTATTCACGTTGCGGAACAAGTGCCCCAGTGCTGGTACATCGCCCAAAAATGGGACTTTAGAAACAAGCTCACGATTTTGCTGTTTCATCAACCCGCCGATAACCACAACATCGCCATCTTTAGCACGAATAACCGAGTCTGATTCACGAATAGAGCTTTTCGCTAATGGCAGTTGGATGTTTTGGAAATCTCCGCCCAAGTTCAATTGCTTCACTTCTTCCGTGACTTCAATAACTGCGGGGTGAACATGCAGGAACACATTGCCTTTGTTATCAATTTGCGGAGTCACATCGAGGGAAATACCCGAGAAGAATGGCGTCAGTTCCACTTCAGGAACTGCATTTGAGTTTTCACCATTGCCTGCATTGCTCGATAGCTCGGTAACAAAGTACTCATCGGTACCCACTTTGATGACAGATTTTTGGTTGTTGGCAGCGGTAATACGAGGGCTAGAAAGGACGTTCAAGTCACCTTGCGTAGACATGAAGCTCAATACAGCATTGAAGTTACCATCCGAAATAGTCACGTTAGTTTGACCGCCCAATAGCGTGCCAATCGCATCCAATGGTGGTAATGTCGACGCAGGGCGGTTGACTACGATACTACCCGAGTTACCAATTGACGCCGATAAGTTTGACCAGTTGATGCCTTGTTGGTAGCCATCATTCAACGTCACTTCTAGGATTTTAGCTTCAAGAATGACTTGGCGCTGCATGCGCTCCTGCGATACACCTAAGAACTCGCGTACTTCGCGAATATCATCTGGAAATGCTCGAACCGTAATAACTCCCGCTTGTGGCGTTACAACCACACTTTGCCCTTTGCCTGAACCAATTAGATTCGCAACAGCTTGCTGCAGCATCGGCCAGAAGTCACTTTCAGTGATGGTTTCGATGCGTGTACCGCCCGTAGATGTGGTCGAGCTATCGTTGTTGTTTCCATTGTTAGAGTCTGACGAGTCAGAACTGTCTGAGCTACCACCAGAATTAGACGTACCAGCCGAGGTTACAGAGCCCGTAACAATGCTGGTTAATGAGCGACCAGAACGCTTGAACTGCAGGTAATCGACTGGAATGGTCACCGTACGCATACCTGCTGGGTAGATTTGAATAACTTTGCCAGACTTCACCACGTCATAGCCATACATATTCTGTACGACATTCAGAACTTCATCCAATGTCACATCTGACAAGTTGACGGTGATATTACCTTGTACCGATGGGTGAATCGCCACGCTGTACTCAGTGCCTTTCACTAATGAGGCGAAAAAGCTTCTTGCATCGACCGCATTCGCCTGAATACGAAAACGCTTCGAGGTGCCTTGCTCTGATGCAACGTTCGAGTCTAAATTTGGCATCAAGTCTGCCTCAACAGAAGAAGGGATTTCTTCCAATGTGCGGCTGTTCGCTTGATTGATCGATTCATTGAGCGCTTCTTTAACTTCCACTGGATTCCGATGACCCATTGAACATCCCATTAAAGAAGCAATCGTTATTCCTACAACTAATTTGCGCATATCTGATCGGGCTCTGGTTATTATTGTTTTACGTTTAAATCAAAAAGCTCTAGGTCCCACTGACGGTTACCACGCTTTAAAGTTACAAATTCACTATTAATGCTCGCGACGCGATAACCCTTAAATAGCTCGCCTTTTTCGACAAGTTTGTTATCCATAATCGCGATACAATCAGTACTTGGCTTACACACAATACTGTTGAGCTTAGGCAGTCGATACCGTTTAACTTTTGGTTTCGCTGACGTTTCAACCGCTGGCTTTTCCCAACCAAGTGGGGCCGTTGGGTCTTGGTTTGCCCAAGCGGTTCCTGCCGCTGCCATAACAAGCAATGAGATGATGAGTTTGTTAACCACCAATAAACTCCTCTCTAGATCCTAGTGTGTAAACTTCTAACACAAGCTTCGCTTTCGGGTACTCTTCGACTTTATAACTAAAGCTGCGCCAGTAATAACTCGCAGGAAGGCTCTCCAATTTATTCAGATAATTAGCAATAGAAAAATAGTCACCAGTCAGTTCCATACGAACAGGATGCACGTAGTAACCAGAGTATTGCGATGCTTCTTTATCTTCCGTTATTGGCTCAGATGGCAAGGTTTGCAGAGACAAAAGGTGAATGCCACTTTGCTGCTCCAACACATTTTCAAGCAGCTCAGCCATTTGCGAAGGTGTAATAAGATGCTCGATGATCTCCGCTAATTGCATCGAAAGATGCTGACTCTCAGCTAACAGATTAGATATCGCGCGATCAATCTCAGCATTTGGATCTTTCTTAAGTTGCGCCTGAATACGTAGCGTATCGATTTCAATCTTTTGATTGGCTTGCTTTAAATTACTTAGTTGCCTCTCATTACTGATGATCTCGTTAAGCTTTGGCTCCAATACCAGCGTAAAGAGCAACATGATCACGACAACTAAACCGCACAATGCGGTGAGCACTTTTTCACGCGTACTCATTTCGCCAAAGCGCCCTTCTAATGAGAGCCAGAATTCGTTCATTTCTCTTTATCCTCGCGCGTTTTTAGTTCAAACGTCACAATATCCTTATCATTTCGACCTATTTTGACGTCGTCAAACGTTCGACCAACCAAGCTAATTTCGTTTTTA
This sequence comes from Vibrio sp. 947, assembly GCF_033339115.1. NCBI lineage: Bacteria > Pseudomonadati > Pseudomonadota > Gammaproteobacteria > Vibrionales > Vibrionaceae > Vibrio > Vibrio sp. 947. The sequence goes on from NZ_JAWOTX010000021.1 coordinate 75,392, forward strand.
AATTGGCTAACCCAATTTGGCACTGAGCTCGGTTGTTTCGCTAGCCCCTTCAGGTCTAAGGCATGGGTATTGATTCGAATTTCGGACAAAGAAATTTCTTGGTTTCCTAGCTTCGCTAATGATTGCATCACGCCAGAGTAACCCGTGCGTTGCGAGTCATCGTATTTCCCGACAGCTTTAAGCGAGTCTCGCTTCGCCTTGACTTCACGCTCTAAGCGGGCTTTAGCTGCCAGCTTATTATTGTCAGGTTGATGTTTACGTAGCTTGACTTGATAACGTTCAAGCTCTGACTTCATGATATCGCCTTTACTTTTTACAATAGCAATCTCATCTTCCAAACCGCTGCTCTGCCAAGTGACATAACCGTAAGAAAATAGAATTGCAGCCGCCGCAACGCCCCAAGATAACGCGATATTTTTTAGCGTCAGGAGCTCTTTTTTCGGTTTTAAGTAATCGGGATATAAGTTGACGCGTCGAGTATTTGAAGTAGCCGCAGTGTCAGCCAAAACATGTCCTGATAGCTCATGTTCTGGTGGTAATAACGGTGAAACCTTAGTACTTAAACGGTAGTTCAGAGCCTGAACAAGCTCGCTCTCATCCTCTTCATCACAGCACACTTTCAATTGATGTAATTGCACGTGGCGTAACTGAGATGAAAGATAGTCAATCGAACGTTGCAGTTCTAACGACAGACTGTCCATCTGTAAATCGCTAGACGGAACCCCCGTTAACGGTGGCGTCACACTGCGAATAGAGCGGTGGAACGCAATAGTATTTCCGACAAAAGCGCTTATACGGAAATGACCACGCACACTGCGTTGTAATAATAGGAAGTTTCCTAGTTCACCCGCAGTCTCTCCCCAAATATCGTCTTCAGGAAGAATGGCTTCTAATGGTAACTGGGCTCGACTGGCCAGTAACACAATCTTATCCAATATTTTTCGCGATAAGACGTATGCTTGCACTTTGGTTGAATTCGGTAACTCGACCGCATCGGCAATAATGTCGATAGCACGCTCAGAGATCAGTTCTTTCAACAAAAACGGTAATGCGGCTGGCCATTCTTGACGCGGCATGACCGGTTTGTCGATTTGGTACATCTGGTAATAGTTATGAGAAAGAACAACCGTTAATGAATCATACGCACTCGCTGCAACGCTCAATGCTTGCTCAACGGCTTTTTCCCAATTGGACTCAGAAATATCAAATTGGTATGGACGACTACTTTTGATTGAAGATGATAAATAAACGGCGTCTGGCTGAATAACCAAAAAGCAGGAGCGACCACCACTAGATGATCGCTTAAGCTTGTCGAATAGTGCTTTGAAATCCATGATTATTATCTTTATTTTTTCCGCCAGCGATTTCGTCTTCCCAATTTAACTTGGGATTCTGATTGAGAATTCGGCAACGCTTGGGGACGAGGAAGAAACTGCTGCTCCGCAGAAAAGTAACGCCCTTGCCCACCATAAACCCCGAGCTCAATTAATGTGTTGAGCTCGTTCTGATTCTCAATTCCCACTGCTATAATTTTAGTTTTACTGTTTGCCGCCGCACCTAGCATACTGCGGACAAATAGCTGGTTTTCATGTCGTTGGTCGATTTTTGCTACTAAACTGCGATGAAGTTTAAGGTAACGAATGTCCACTTCTTTTAAATAGTGAGTGCTGACGATGGTACGCCCAGCCTGCCCAACCATTAAGTGGCACCCTAAACCGGCCAGCATTTTAGCGACTGGTCGCATAAAGTCTAAGTGTCTTACAAATTGTGCTTCAACAAACTCAAAACTGAGACACTTTCTCTGCTCACGTGACAACTGTAAGAGTTCATCACGAAACCATTTAAAGTACTCTCGGTTAGAAAATGGCGTTACATTCAAATTGAGCGCATACGATCTTGAGTTATCAAAATTATCCTTAAACTCTCTTAAGAATTTATTAATAACCGACTTATCCATTTGCGCTTCATAACCAACCTGTCTGATCGCAGAAATGAACCGAGACGCTTTAACAATCCCATTCTCAGGATCGCGAATCCGACATGTTAACTCTTCATATAATGATTTTTTATGCGTCGCGTCACTTATTGGGTGCACAGATTGTGCGTAGAGTATCACACTTTCAGGTGTAAGTGTTGTGTCAAATAACGTTCTCCACCTCACACTTCCGCGAGCTTCTTCATCGTGGTTCCATTTTTTGAAGCGACTCCAATTATTGTTATTTTGTAGTTGCGCACTACGCAAAGCAGTCTCGGCTTCATCAATGATTTGGCTGTGTCGCTCACCTTCTTTATAAGTGGTGATGCCAATATGGCACCAGTTGTCTGGATCAAGTGGCTCTGGCGGCATTAACTTTTCTAACTGGCGAATGCATTGCGAGGCGAGGTTAGCCACATCTTTCGCACTTTGGTGCGGTAGAAAAAGCGCAAAATCAGCATCGTAATAACGGGAAAATACAACATCTGGGTATCGTTGAACTAAATTGGACAATAAACTCCCAACTTCAACAATAAACTCATCCGTAATTTGCTTATCTTGCTCTTCTTCAACCAGTTTCCAGTCTTGAATACGCACTAGCAACACGGCGCCGCGAGCCCCACTTTCTAGTAACGCCGATTCCAACTTGCTATCAAATAACACTCGGTTAGCGGTACCGGTTAGCTTATCAAGGAAGGTTTGAGTTCGAATAAAGGTATCAAATCGGCTTCGCTCTTGACGCGCATCTTGTAACTCTTCGATTAATACATCGAGCGCTTCACTGGCGGTGTAAGGCCATTCTTTTTTGTCACCTTTGGCATACTGCTCTACCCTACCAGCCAGGATCATTCTGCCTCGCTCTTCGAGCATTTCGGAGCCTTCTAATTGCTCCTTAAGCCATGCCACGCCGCGCATTAAGCAGAAGATGATCAATACAACGGCAAGCGTGATCGACCAAAGCGCCTGCATTGAGTAGCTGTAACCTAAGTAAGGGGGAATTGCTTTAAAGTGAATCGTGTAATCTTGATTGTGAGTCAACTGGTACTCAGCCTCAAACAAGACTGACGCTTCCATTTGATGAGAAGTATCTTTGAAGCGATAAACAACGGCGTTGTTGGTCGACAACGTCATTTCGACAATATTGGAAGCCTGCAGCATTTTCGGCATCCAGCGCTGCATAGAATAAGCGGCGTCAGGATCTTCCATCTCCTTGTCGACCACCTCTACGATCCCTTCTAAATAATGGGTGAGATATTCCTGCCCAAGACGTTTAAAAGAGAGGGTGCCACCGACAAACAAGATAAACATGGCGCAGATAACGATCATGGTGACAAAGGCCACCAGCCGTGTGCTTAACTTAAGAGTTGGGGTATACCTCATGAATACCAAATTCCTTTTTTATTCATCATATACCTTATTGAAATATTTATACTTGATAAGAGTTCATCAAACAATCGGATTAGTCTGATAGTGAGAGGCTGGAGCATAAAGAAAATCACACTCATTGATAAGTTTTATTGTTACGCCTAACCTTGCCAAGATAAGCCTGTGAGATCATCAGATTGCGACAATAAAAAAGGCCGCGATATTCGCGGCCTTTTCGATTCAAGCATAAGCAGAATTTAGAACGGGATATCGTCGTCAAAATCCATTGGTGGCTCATTGTACTGCTGCTGTGGTTGCTGCGGAGCCTGTTGTTGTGGTTGCTGTTGCTGAGGCGCATTGTACTGCTGCTGAGCTGGCTGTTGAGGCTGACCCCATCCACCTTGTTGCTGCTGTTGACCGCCCATAGGTGCGCCGCCACCTTGAGCACGACCGCCAAGCATTTGCATCACACCATTGAAGCCTTGAACAACGACTTCAGTTGAGTAGCGATCTTGGCCACTTTGATCTTGCCATTTGCGAGTTTGCAGTTGCCCTTCAATGTAAACTTGAGAGCCTTTACGCAAGTACTCACCTGCTACTTCCGCAAGTTTGCCGAACAACACAACACGGTGCCATTCCGTTTTTTCGCGCTGTTCGCCAGTCGCTTTATCACGCCATGAATCAGAAGTCGCAATAGTAATGTTTGCTACTGCACCGCCATTCGGCATGTAACGAATTTCAGGGTCGTTACCTAGATTCCCCACCAAAATAACTTTGTTAATTCCACGGCTGGCCATGATGTGCTCCGTTTCACTCTGGATATATAAAATTTTAGCGCATTAGAATAGCACGCTTTAATGTTTTGATTAAAGTCTAATACCATTGTGATCTATTGAGTCACCCTCTAGAACCCAAATCGTATTTCAACTTACGTGTGTAGCATTTTTGATTCGCGTTGCAGACATCGTTTCGTGAAGCTTTGAATTCGAACGCATTTATTCAGTAAAGCGATGGTTATGGCCTCTCTTTAATGCCAGTTTATGGCTTCTATTGAACCCAGGGAGATTGGAACACGTGAGAAAGTCGGCTTACGCAAGAAAGCTATTTCTGATCAGTATGGAAGATAATGCGCAAAAAAAAGTGGCGGCACTCGAAAAGTACGTTGATATGAGCATCCCGGTGATTTCAACCGCAGCACTCATGGAAGCCAAGCCACAACACCGTAATAAAATTCTACTGATCGACTTCAGTGAACATAAATCACTTGTTCAATCGATCAAAAACTTGCCTCTTGTATGGAAAAACTTTGAAACCGTTGTCTTCAACGTGCCTAAAAGACTAACCACGGATGAACTTCTTTCATTTGGTCAATTAAAAGGTGTGTTTTATTCTGAAGATACGCTAGAGCAAATTGGAGAAGGGTTAAAAGGCATTGTTAACGGTCAAAACTGGCTGCCGCGTAATGTAACCAGTCAACTTTTACACTATTACCGCAATGTCATTAATACTCATACTGCACCAGCTACGGTAGACCTAACCATTCGTGAGCTACAAGTACTGCGTTGCCTACAAGCTGGCGCCTCGAACAGTCAGATGGCCGAGGAGTTATTCGTCAGTGAATTCACCATCAAATCGCACTTATATCAGATATTCAAAAAGCTATCCGTAAAGAACAGAGTACAGGCAATCGCCTGGGCAGACCAAAACTTAATGTCGTGATGCAATGTGAGCGGCTCTGATAACTGAAATGACGAGTCGCTCATCTTTTTTCCGCACCGAGTCTCACATTTTTTCCTACTTTATTCATGATTCATTGATACCTCTCGTGTTAAAGTTATGCGCAGATTCTTGATAAAAACGAGATAGGATATTCCCCCAATGATAAAAAAATGTCTGTTCCCTGCTGCAGGCTATGGCACACGCTTCCTACCGGCAACGAAATCTATGCCAAAAGAGATGATGCCAGTTGTGAACAAACCGCTTATTGAATACGGTGTCGAAGAAGCAATCCAAGCTGGTATGAACGGCATGTGTATTGTGACAGGTCGTGGCAAGCACTCGATCATGGACCACTTTGATAAGAACTACGAACTGGAACATCAGATTAGCGGTACCAACAAAGAAGAGCTGTTGGTAGATATCCGTGAAATCATTGAATCTGCAAACTTCACTTATATACGTCAACGCGAAATGAAAGGCTTGGGCCACGCGATTCTAACTGGACGAGAATTGGTAGGTGATGAGCCATTTGCTGTTGTTCTTGCTGATGACCTTTGTGTGAACGAGCAAGAGGGCGTACTGGCTCAGATGGTGGCACTATTTAAGCAGTTCCGCTGTTCTATCGTTGCAGTGCAAGAAGTACCAGCCGAAGAAACGCACAAATACGGCGTTATCTCTGGTGAAATGATCAAAGACGACATCTACCGCGTAGACGACATGGTAGAAAAACCAGAGAAAGGAACGGCACCTAGCAACCTTGCTATCATTGGTCGCTACATCCTGACTCCCGATATTTTTGAACTGATCGAAAACACCGAACCTGGTAAAGGTGGTGAAATTCAAATCACGGACGCGCTGCTGAAGCAAGCAAAAGCGGGCTGTGTGTTGGCTTACAAATTCAAGGGCAAACGCTTTGACTGTGGTAGCGTTGAAGGTTACATCGAAGCAACTAACTATTGTTTTGAAAACCTGTATCTAAAAGATGAAAAAACCTCTGAGCTAGGTAAGCACGCAACACAAAAAGCTGTATAAAGCATCGTCGTAGTACGAAATTACTGTATCGAAAGCCCAGCACAACGCTGGGCTTTTTACTTTACTGTTTTTTTATCCAGTAATTTTCTTTGCACATTTCTCACACTATGTAATACTTGCCCCACTTGGTTATACATAGAGCAAAAACGATGGATAAAATAGAAGTTCGCGGTGCCCGAACCCATAACCTTAAAGACATTAATCTTACAATCCCTCGCGATAAACTGATTGTCATTACTGGACTAAGTGGCTCCGGTAAATCCTCTCTCGCTTTCGATACATTGTATGCAGAAGGCCAACGACGCTACGTAGAGTCTCTCTCTGCCTACGCTCGTCAGTTTTTGTCTCTGATGGAAAAACCCGATGTCGACCACATTGAAGGGTTATCACCTGCGATTTCTATTGAACAGAAATCTACTTCTCATAACCCGCGTTCAACCGTCGGTACAATTACCGAAGTCTACGACTACTTACGTCTATTGTATGCTCGTGTGGGCGAACCCCGCTGTCCAACGCACCATGCCCCTCTTGCTGCGCAAACCATCAGTCAAATGGTGGACAAAGTCCTAGAGATGCCGGAAGGCAGCAAAATGATGCTATTGGCACCTATTGTCAAAGAACGTAAAGGTGAGCATGTTAAAACGCTTGAGAACTTAGCGGCTCAAGGCTTTATTCGTGCGCGTATTGATGGAGAAACTTGCGATCTTTCCGATCCTCCAACCCTTGAGCTACATAAAAAGCACACCATTGAAGTTGTGGTAGACCGCTTTAAAGTTCGTCCAGACTTGCAACAGCGCTTGGCCGAATCTTTCGAGACCACGCTCGAATTATCAGGCGGTATTGCGGTTGTCGCGCCAATGGATGGCGACGGTGAAGAGATTATTTTCTCCGCCAACTTCGCTTGTCCACAATGTGGTTACAGCATGCAAGAGCTAGAGCCGCGACTTTTCTCATTCAACAACCCTGCTGGAGCATGTGGCACGTGTGATGGTTTGGGTGTTCAACAATACTTCGATCCAAGCCGAGTCATTCAAGATGATTCATTAAGCTTGGCACAGGGTGCGATTCGCGGTTGGGATCAAAAGAACTACTACTACTTCCAAATGCTCACCTCATTGGCTGATCATTATGATTTTGATCTCCATGCCCCTTTTAATTCTCTGCCAAAGAAAACGCAAGATGTCATTCTAAAGGGCTCAGGTCGTACTGAGATTGAGTTTAAATACATCAACGATCGTGGCGATATTCGTGTTAAACGCCATCCATTCGAAGGTATTCTGAATACCCTAGAACGTCGCTATCGTGATACAGAATCCAACTCTGTCCGTGAAGAGCTTGCGAAATACATCTCCACTAAATCTTGTTCAAGCTGTGGTGGTACTCGTCTTCGCCTTGAAGCACGTAACGTGTTTATTGCTGATACGACACTACCTGAGATTGTTGAACTCAGCATTGCTGATGCATTGGAATTCTTCCATTCCTTGAAACTGGAAGGTCAACGCGCCCAAATCGCTGAAAAAGTGATGAAGGAAATCAACGACCGCCTGCAATTCTTAGTTAACGTCGGTTTGAACTACCTAAACTTATCACGCAGTGCAGAAACCTTATCAGGCGGTGAAGCTCAACGTATTCGTTTAGCAAGCCAAATTGGTGCAGGTCTTGTTGGTGTCATGTACGTCTTAGATGAACCGTCGATTGGCCTCCACCAGCGTGATAACGAACGACTCCTAAAAACACTGACTCATTTGCGCGATTTAGGTAATACCGTACTTGTGGTAGAACACGATGAAGATGCGATTCGCTGTGCAGATCATGTCATAGATATTGGTCCTGGTGCTGGCGTACATGGTGGTAATGTTGTTGCGGAAGGCACCATGGAAGAGATAGTCGCGAATCCGAATTCTCTGACAGGTCAGTACTTAAGTGGTGTTAAAGAAATCGCAGTACCGAAAGATCGCACGCCGCGAGATCCGAAAAAAACGGTTGAGCTATTAGGCGCAACAGGTAATAACCTTAAAAACGTTAACCTTTCAATTCCTGTTGGGTTATTCAGCTGTATTACAGGGGTATCTGGCTCAGGTAAATCAACGCTGATTAATGATACTTTCTTTAAAATTGCGCATACCCAACTTAACGGAGCGACAACGGCTCAGCCTTCACCTTATAAATCGATTAAAGGTCTAGAGCACTTCGATAAAGTCATCGATATCGATCAAAGCCCAATTGGCCGTACACCTCGCTCTAACCCTGCAACCTATACGGGGATCTTTACACCAATCCGTGAACTGTTTGCAGGCACACAGGAGTCGCGTTCTCGCGGTTACAAGCCGGGCCGTTTTAGTTTTAACGTACGCGGTGGTCGTTGTGAGGCCTGTCAGGGTGACGGTGTTATCAAAGTAGAAATGCATTTCCTACCAGATGTTTATGTGCCATGTGATGTGTGTAAAGGTAAACGCTACAACCGTGAAACGCTCGAAGTACGTTACAAAGGTAAAACTATTGATGAAGTACTAGAAATGACGGTCGAAGATGCACGCACCTTCTTCGATCCAGTTCCTGCCATCGCTCGCAAACTACAAACACTGATGGATGTGGGTTTGTCGTACATACGATTGGGTCAAGCGGCAACAACACTCTCCGGTGGTGAAGCACAGCGTGTGAAACTGGCGCGAGAGCTATCCAAACGTGATACAGGAAAAACCTTGTACATTTTGGATGAACCAACAACCGGCTTGCACTTCCATGATATCCAGCAGTTGCTCACTGTACTGCACAGACTTCGCGACCACGGAAATACTGTCGTGGTGATCGAGCATAACCTGGACGTCATTAAGACTGCGGACTGGATTATCGATCTTGGTCCTGAAGGGGGTCAGGGTGGCGGCGAGATAATCGCTCAAGGCACTCCGGAAGATGTGTCGCAAATCGAGGGTTCGCACACAGCTCACTTCCTCAAGCCTATGTTGAAGTAGAAAAAACAGGTAAAGTATCGAGACCAGCAAGTGCTGGTCTTTTTTCATTCAAAACAACGCAATAACTATGGCTACTATACATGTAAGTGGAACAAAGCTTTCTCCCGAAAAAGTACAGGTTCCCCTCAATCGCAAGTTTCTCATTGCCTTGGCAACACTATTTGTGTTGGCAATGCACTTTTTCATGCCCAACCCCGGCGGTTCGGGGCTTTCGCTTTCGTTCAATGCGACAACTTGGATTGCTTTTAGCTTTGCATTAGGCATTGGGTGTTACCAACTTGCGAATAATCGAGTGCTACGTTACTCAAAACTAACCATCGGCTTGTTCATTAGTGCTCTTATCATGACGGTGCCCATTCTGTACCCAAATGCGAATAGCAGTTTGGCAGCCAATAAGCTCATTGGCCTGTGGTGTGGTGTCCTGTTCTTTATTGTCTTACAACAATTTCATTTCAGTAATAAACATCGCCAACGCCTATTATGGTTCATTGTCCTTGCGGTTGTTATCGAAGCCATTTTTGGTTTGACACAATATCTGTATCTCAAACCAGGCAATCCGTTTGGTTACGACACGGTGGCCAATCGTCCTTATGGTATTTTCCAACAGCCCAATGTAATGGCCAGTTTTCTTGCGACAGGGTTGGTGATTGCCAGCTATTTACTTGCACGTCAGCCCTACAAATACGATCGTAAGTTAAGCGATGTTTACCTTCTCTATGCCGTACCAGTTTTAACTTTACCACTAATTGTGGCGTTGGCTTCACGCACTGGTTGGTTAGCCTCGGTCATCGCCGTGTTGTTGGTCATTCCATACATGTACCGCTTTGCAACCAAAGGGCGCTTTATCCGCTGGGTTGTGTCACTTGTAAGTGGGCTCTTACTCTCAGTCGTTGTCATGCATCTTGCCTTTCCTGATGGAGGTGGGTTAGCCGCAGAAAAAGTAAATATGGAGTCTCCTCGAGCGTATACTTTTCCGCAAACATTAGACATGGTGATTGAAAAGCCTTTTACTGGTTATGGATATGGCAAGTTTGAATCTGAGTACATGCTGTATACGGCTCGTCAACATGCCCTTAATGAGAATTACCCAGCAGGTTTGCCTGCCATGGATCATCCGCATAACGAGCTGCTTTACTGGGGAGTAGAAGGTGGCTTACTGCCAATACTCGGCATCTTCTTAGCGATGGCACTGGTACTGTATCGAATCTATCAAGCCAAACGCGGAACTCGTCTTGCGTTGCTGGCCTTGTTTATACCTATCGTATTGCACTCACAACTGGAATACCCTTTCTACCACTCTCTCGTGCATTGGTTGATCTTCGTTATCCTACTGTACTGGGTCGATCAGCGCGTCTCTCGTTATCGACAAGTCGGCTTTAGTAATGTGACCAAAAGCTTGCTGCGTGTTTTTAGTTTGGTACTTCCCGTTGCGTTTACGTTTTACATGGTAAGCGCATTACATACGAACTATGTATTGACGAAGTTTGAGACCACTAGACCAACTAACCCTGATATTCTGAATCAAGTCAGTAACCCTGTAGTTTGGAAAGACAGGTTTGATTGGGATGTCTATAGCACGTTTTTAAACCTTGGGCTGTACCAACAAGACGCAACCTTGATCAAGCCTTATATCGATTGGTCGCTAAAAATCATCAAAGATAAGCCTCGCCCTGCATTTTATAATAATTTGATTTTGGCCTACCAAGGCTTAGATGACTCAAGTAAAGCGGAGCAAATTAGAGCTGAAGCGCAGTTTTTGTTCCCGAAGATTGATTTCAGTGACGTCAATTACCAACCACCTTCTCAAGCAATCTCTGCCTCACCAACCCCCACTTCAGGAGTTGAGTAATAAATACCAAAAAGCGAAGGGATGACCTTCGCTTTTCTTTATCTCATTACTGTATGATTTTATTCAGTGAGTGACTCTTCTAACGCTTTTAAGCACAGCACAACGTTTTCAGATCGAGCGCCGTAACCCATTAAGCCAATACGCCACGCTTTACCAGCTAATGCCCCAAGGCCTGCACCAATTTCTAGGTTATAGGTTTCTAGCAAGTGAGCACGAATTTTTGCTTCATCAATTCCTTCAGGCACGTAAATCGCATTTAATTGTGGCAATCGATGGGCTTCGTCCACAACAAATTCAAATCCTAACTTTTGTAAGCCATTTTTGAGTTTTTCATGCATCAGTTGGTGACGAGCCCAAGCGTTTTCTAATCCTTCATTTTTCAGTATCAATAAAGCTTCATGAAGCGCATACAAGCTATTAACTGGCGCCGTATGATGGTAACTACGCTTGCCTTCTCCACTCCAATACCCCAAAACTAAACTCTGATCGAGGAACCAACTCTGTACTGGTGTTGTTCTTGCTTGAATCTTTTCAATTGCGGCAGGAGAAAACGTCACTGGTGAGAGCCCAGGAACACATGACAAACATTTTTGACTGCCAGAGTAAACCGCATCCAGTTGCCATTCATCCACTTTTAACGGCACACCACCAAGCGATGTCACCGCATCAACAATAGATAATGCATTATGCTGTTTCGCCAGCTTACCCAATGCTTGAGCATCACTGACTGCACCAGTTGAGGTTTCCGCATGCACAAAAGCAAGAATTTTTGTATCTGGGTGCTGTTCGAGTGCTTGCTCGACTTTATCAATGGAAACAGGCGTCCCCCATTCATCATCGACGATAACAACTTCGCCACCAGCACGGACGACATTTTCGCGCATGCGTTCACCAAATACACCGTTACGGCAAACGATCACTTTATCACCTTTCTCGATCAAGTTTACAAAGCAGGTTTCCATCCCTGCACTACCTGGCGCTGAAACCGCAATAGTGAATTCATTGTCAGTTTGAAAGGCATACTTCAATAGCTGCTTGAGCTCATCCATCATACCGATAAACAGAGGGTCAAGGTGACCTACAGTAGGACGGCTTAGCGCTTGTAACACTTGAGGATAAATATCAGAAGGACCAGGTCCCATTAAAATACGGTGAGGTGGAATAAAGCTTTGGATCGACATGTCAGCTCCTTGATTATCTTTTATCCTGAGCATTCTAAAAGTTCTATTCAATAACATGGCTCAGGTGTAGGGTTCTTCACCCTAATAGATTTTTCCTCTATCAGCAATTAGCCGTAAGTATAGAGGTCAAACCAGTGTCACAAAATCGTTAATAAAAAACACCATAAAGGTTGAAATATTGATTGACATTAAGGCCTCAAAACCGTTCAATGTTTGAGCTTTATGTAGAAGAGGAGCGCTACCCAGGTAGATGATTTGTGGAACCGCAATTCCAACACCAATCATTGAGGGGGAGTAGTGCCGAGGTAAGTCAAAGTTGCAGGATTTGACTTGTCGGTTGAATTGGGCTGAATCCCATCAACTGTCATCAGCGCAGTCTGATGAAGGGCTTCTGAGGGTAAATTTTTCAAATAGCATTCTAAATACCTCTCTTTTTGCTCTGTTCCTTTTCTCACTAAACATTGGATGTACAATTTTTTAGGAAGTCGTGGGAGAACGCAGTGAGCGCATTTAACGTAGCTAAATTCGGTGGAACCAGTGTTGCCAACTTTGAGGCAATGAGTCGTTGCGCCACCATTATCGAAAACAATCCAAATACTCGCCTAGTCGTGAGCAGCGCTTGCTCTGGCGTCACCAACCTATTGGTAGAACTCGCCAACGGTGTTCAGGATCAAACGCACCGTACTGAGCTGCTGCAAAATCTGGCCAACATTCATGACGCCATTTTAACTCAGCTCGAAGACAGCACGAAAACTGCTGCCGAGGTGTATGGCATATTAGATACCGTAACCAGCCTGGCCGAGGCTGCATCTATCCAAGCTAGTGCGAAGTTAACCGATCATTTAGTCGCATGTGGCGAACTCATGTCTACGCACATTCTAACTCAGTTAATGTGTGAGCGAGGCATTCAAGCTGTACGCTTTGATATCCGCGATGTGCTGCGTACTGATGACAACTTTGGTCGCGCGGAGCCAAACATTGAAGCAATTTCGACGCTTGCGCAAGATAAACTCGTACCACTTTGCCAACAATCCGTTGTTGTTACTCAAGGCTTCATAGGATCTGATGAAGCCGGTAATACAACAACACTAGGTCGAGGAGGCAGCGATTACAGCGCCGCCTTAATTGCTGAGAGCGTCAAAGCGGCAGGGTTAGAAATATGGACTGATGTTCCGGGCATCTACACAACAGACCCGCGAATTGCGCCAAAAGCCTCACCAATTCCTGAGATCAGCTTTAGTGAAGCTTCAGAAATGGCTAACTTTGGTGCTAAAATCCTTCACCCTTCTACGCTAGTACCCGCATTACGCCACGACATTCCGGTATTTGTAGGGTCATCGAAAGAGCCTGAAAAAGGGGGAACTTGGATTCGCCACCAAGTCGAAAGCTCACCGTTATTCCGTGCGCTAGCTTTGCGTTGTAACCAAACCATGGTAACGCTACGCAGCGCCAATATGTTCCACGCATACGGCTTCTTAGCGAAGGTTTTTGAGATCCTTGCAAAGCATAAGATCTCTGTCGATTTGATCACGACATCTGAAATCAGTGTATCGTTAACACTTGATCAAACTGATACATCTGGCGGAGCACCACAGCTGCCGCAAGCTGCACGAGAAGAGTTAGAAGAGTTATGTAAGGTAGAAGTTGAACATGACCTATGCCTCGTTGCCCTAATTGGTAACAACATGAGTGAGAGTAAAGGCTACGCGAAACAGGTTTTTGGCACGCTAGAAGATTTTAACCTACGCATGATTTGTTATGGCGCTAGCCCTCACAACTTATGCTTCTTGCTCCATGAATCGGTATCGAAACAAGCCATACAAAAACTCCACACTGAGTTGTTTGAGAAGTAAGTTCAACTCAATAAAACAAAGGGCTGCGTATCTGCAGCCCTTTGTCGTTTCATTAGTTGTTACATTTGGACGAGGTAAACATCAATTTAACCGTTAATATTTGGCCCTAACCATTTTTCAGCCTCGATCCTATCCCACCCCTTACGATCGGCGTAACTCTCTAGCTGATCTTCTTGGATCTGTGCGATCGCAAAGTAACGTGAGTCAGGATGAGAGAAATACCAACCAGAGACTGACGCGCCCGGATACATTGCATAGCTGGAGGTTAGAGTCATGCCAATATTCTCTTCCACATTAAGTAGATCCCAAAGCGGTCCTTTTTCAGTATGCTCAGGGCACGCTGGATAACCTGGTGCAGGGCGAATACCTTGGTATTTTTCACGAATGAGATCATCGTTAGATAAATCTTCATCCGCAGCATAACCCCAAATTTCTTTACGGACACGCTCATGCAAATACTCAGCAAACGCTTCGGCTAGGCGATCCGCCACCGCTTGAATCATAATTGCGTTGTAATCATCTCCCTGTGCTTTGTATTCATCAGCAAGCTCTCGTTCACCAATACCACCAGTGACAGCAAATGCCCCTATCCAATCATGCTTACCCGACTCTTTAGGTGCGATGTAGTCGGATAAACAATAGTTGAATCCTTTTGGTTTCTCGGTCTGTTGTCGCAAGTTACGTAATACTTTCACAACGTCGGTACGAGTTTCATCAGCATAAACTTCAATGTCGTCCCCCACGCTCGCAGCAGGGAATAAGCCACACATTCCACGCGCTTTTAACAGGCCTTCTCGCTCAACTCGATCAAGTAACTCGTTGGCATCTTCGAATAAACGTTTTGCTTCTTCACCAACTTCTTCATGTTGGAAAATTGTTGGATACTTACCCACAAGTGACCAAGTCATAAAGAATGGTGTCCAATCAATGTATTGACGTAATATAGCCACATCAAAATCATCGAAAATATGAATGCCAGGCTTAACAGGCACTGGAGGTGTATAAGCTTCCCAATCGATCGCAGCTTTATTCGCTCGAGCCGCTTCTAATGTCACTGGTTTGGTTCTCGGTTTCTTTCGATTATGTTGATCACGTACTCGTTCGTAATCAGCTTCAAGTTTTTCAACAAATTCAGGGCGACGTTCATCTGACAGAAGAGAAGTACATACGCCCACTGCACGTGAGGCGTTGTTCACGTAAACCACTGGATGCTTGTAATTTTGCTCAATCTTAACTGCTGTATGGGCTTTTGACGTTGTTGCGCCACCGATGAGAAGAGGTAAGTTAAAGTCGAGACGCTCCATCTCTTTTGCAACATGCACCATTTCGTCTAATGAAGGTGTGATCAACCCTGATAAACCAATAATATCGACGTTCTCTTCTTGCGCTACTTTTAAGATCTTTTCGCAAGGAACCATGACACCAAGATCGATAATTTCGTAGTTATTGCACTGCAATACAACGCCAACGATATTTTTCCCGATATCATGTACATCACCTTTGACCGTCGCTAGCAAAATCTTACCGTTTGTTTGTCCCACCTGCTTTTCTGCATTGATGTAGGGCTCCAGATGCGCGACTGCTTGCTTCATCACTCGTGCAGATTTTACGACCTGAGGAAGGAACATTTTACCTTCACCAAACAAGTCTCCGACGACGTTCATCCCATCCATTAGTGGGCCTTCAATCACCTCTAATGGCTTTGAAGCGTTGACACGAGCCTCTTCGGTATCATCAACGATGAACTCAGTTATTCCTTTCACTAACGCGTGCTCTAAGCGCTTTTCAACAGGCCAAGTTCTCCACTCAAGTGCAGAGGCATCCTCCTCTTTACCTACCCCTTTGCCTGCATATTCCGCCGCGATATCTAACAATCTCTCAGTGGCGTCATCATGACGGTTAAGAACGACATCTTCCACAGCCTCACGCAATTTTTCAGGCACGTTATCGTAGATTTCTAACTGACCCGCATTCACAATCCCCATATCCATACCATTTTTAAAACAGTGGTAGAGGAACACCGCGTGAATCGCTTCACGTACATAGTTATTGCCACGGAAAGAGAATGAGACGTTAGAAACACCACCCGAGATCATCGCATGTGGTAAATCACGTTTGATATCGCCAACGGCTTCAATGAAATCCACCGCGTAGTTATTATGCTCCTCGATCCCCGTAGCAATGGCAAAAATGTTTGGGTCAAAAATGATGTCTTCTGGTGGAAAGCCCACTTCATCAACAAGAATTCGGTAAGCGTTGGTACAAATTTCTACTTTGCGCTCACGTGTATCTGCTTGCCCAATCTCATCAAACGCCATCACAATCACAGCCGCACCGTAACGGCGGATCAACTTAGCTTGTTCAACGAATTTCTCTTTGCCTTCTTTGAGAGAGATCGAGTTAACAATGCCTTTGCCTTGGATGCACTTAAGACCGGCTTCAATAACCTCCCACTTGGAAGAGTCAACCATGATTGGTACTTTTGAGATTTCAGGTTCTGACGCACAAAGGTTTAAAAAGCGAACCATACAAGCTTGTGCATCCAACATGCCTTCATCCATGTTGATATCGATAATTTGAGCGCCATTTTCAACTTGTTGACGAGCCACATCGAGCGCTTCATCGTACAGCTCTTCTTTAATCAAGCGCTTAAAACGCGCAGAACCGGTTACATTCGTACGCTCACCGACATTGATAAATAAAGAGTCTTTATCAATCGCGAGTGGCTCTAAGCCAGACAAGCGACAAGCAACGGGAAGTTCAGGTAATTGACGAGGGGCGATATTTTCAACCGCGAGTGCCATTTGGCGAATGTGCTCAGGAGTTGTACCACAACACCCACCAATCAAGTTTAAAAAGCCACTTTGAGCCCACTCTTTAACATGCTTAGCCATATCTTCTGGCGACAAATCGTATTCGCCGAATGCATTCGGAAGCCCAGCATTTGGGTGAGCGGAAACAAAAGATTCTGATATACGAGAGAGCTCTTCAACATAAGGACGCAGCTCATCTGGACCAAGTGCACAGTTCAAACCAAACGAAATCGGTTTAACATGACGTAATGAGTTGTAAAACGCTTCTGTGGTTTGACCGGATAATGTCCGACCGGAAGCATCAGTAATAGTCCCCGAGATCATCACAGGTAACTCAATACCCATCTCTTCAAACACACTTTCAACAGCAAATGAACAAGCCTTAGCGTTAAGCGTATCGAAGATGGTCTCGATAAGAATAAGGTCTGAACCACCTTTAATAAGCGCTCGAGTCGATTCAGAGTAAGCCTCAACTAACTCGTCGAAAGAAACATTTCGATATCCGGGGTCATTTACATCAGGAGAAATAGAACAAGTTCGGTTTGTTGGCCCTAAAACCCCTGCGACATAACGTGGTTTATCGGGTGTTTTTGCGGTCCATTCGTCTGCAACTTCACGTGCAAGCTTGGCAGCTGCAAAGTTAATTTCTTCACTTAGGCTTTCCATCTCGTAGTCAGCCATCGCAATGGTTGTTGCGTTAAAAGTGTTGGTCTCAAGAATATCTGCACCCGCTTCTAAATATGCAGCGTGAATTTCCTTGATAAGTTGAGGCTGACTTAGAACCAACAGGTCGTTGTTACCTTTTAGATCACAATGCCAATCCGCAAAGCGCGTTCCTCGATAGTCTTGCTCTTCAAGTTTGTACCCTTGAATCATGGTTCCCATACCACCATCAATCAAAAGAATACGTTGCTTCAATTGAGCTTCAATCTGTTGTCTTACGTTACTTCCCACAGTACAGCCTCATTCCTTTAGTTATCTTTCCATCCTATCACACAAACTTCAGGAGTCTAGACGTCTAAACGTGGAATTAATGATTATTTTATCTCCTTCTTAACTTACAAAATAATCACGAAAAAATGTTTGCTATTTAAGCAGCATCAGCCGAGAATTCCATTCATAAAATGTTACAAATAGAGAGCTCTATGTCGGTCTATCATACTTTATGTTTTCTATCCGCAGCTGCGATGCTAATTGCTTTTGTAAACAGCAAGATAGGAAAGATGCAAACCACCATTGCGATTACCGCAGGTTCAATGGTGCTTTCACTTCTAATCTTAATTGCGGGTCAAAACAACTGGTTCCATCTCACCGAAATTGCGACGGAGACGGTCACAAGGATTAACTTCGAAGATTTCTTGCTCAAAGGCATTCTTGGCTTCTTACTATTTGCTGGTGGACTAGGCATCAAACTCCCGAACCTTAAAGATCAAAAGTGGGAGATCACTGTTTTAGCCCTTGGAGCCACACTGTTTTCCACGTTCTTTATTGGATTTGCACTGTATGGGTTTTGTCAGTTAATTGGCATCCAATTTGATTTGGTCTACTGCTTACTATTTGGTGCTCTAATATCGCCAACTGACCCAATCGCTGTATTGGCTATTGTGAAAAAACTAGATGCTCCTAAACGTATCTCCACTCAGATTGAAGGAGAATCGCTCTTCAATGATGGCTTCGGTTTGGTTATCTTCGTCACTCTATTTACGATTGCATTTGGCACTGAGGCACCAACTGTAGGTAGTGTCACCTTGCTCTTCATCCAAGAAGCTATCGGTGGTATCACATATGGTTTCGTCCTCGGTTTGCTATTCCACTACTTGATCAGTGCCACCGATGATCACTCAATGGAATTGTTACTTACCATTGGTGTCCCAACAGCAGGTTACGCATTTGCTGAATACATCCATGTATCAGGCCCACTCGCAATGGTTGTATCCGGTATTATGATTGGCAACTGGACACGCTTTATTGGCTTTTCAAAAGAGAGTGAAGATCACCTTGACCATTTTTGGGAGCTTGTTGATGAGTTCTTGAATGGCGTGTTATTCCTACTGATCGGCATGTCGATGCTGCTGTTTGAATTCCACAAAGAAGACTGGATCATGATGGCTATTTCAGTCCCTCTTGTACTAGCAGCTCGCTATTTAAGCGTATTTCTCTCGTACATTGGCTTTAAGCGTTACAGAAAATATAACCCGTGGTCAGTACGTATTTTGACGTGGGGCGGCTTACGCGGGGGCCTTGCATTGGCAATGGCACTTTCCATTCCATCTGGTATTTGGGTGATTCAAGATAAGTTAATCGATGTAAAAGAGATTATTCTTGTAATGACCTACTCCGTCGTTGTTTTCTCTATCCTCATTCAAGGCTCAACAATCACTCCAATGATTGAAAAAGCAAAAGCAGAAGAGAAGAAGATGGAAGAGAACAACCAAGCAATAACCACTCCGGAACATACGGAGACAGTGGACTCTTAAAGACACGTAACTTAATAAATAAAAAGCAGCTACCTAGCTGCTTTTTTCATAACTAATTTTCAGACTCCCCTTCAAGGACGAAGGCTCCTTATTCTTTGATATACCATCAAATATACGAAGAATCGCTACGCTACATTTTCATAGATACTAACTATTGCTGATAGATAGTATTCATAGACGAGCCTTTTAATTTACCCATTTTCATCTGTATCACTTCTCTTCCCTTGGCAATATAGGCTCCTCGCAAACATCAAAGCTAAACTTCCACAATACTTAGCAATGAGCGAGTTTGTATTTTTATGAGAAAGAGGCATTTAGGGTAATTGCGTTCAGAACCCAAACAGGTTAGCAACCTCACCAAGATAAAACTGAGCTAGCATTCAGGTAGATCAAAGCCTTAACAGAAATGTAGCCCCCCTCCCTCTTGATCTCAGTGAGACTAAACTTGTATTCAAAGTCGTCCTGTTTTCAAATTAGAAACAAGCGACACTTCAAACAATTAAACTCTGTCACATAACTAGATTTTCTAATATCAAATAAAAGGAGCTTTGGTTAGAGCTTGGTATCGGAATAAGGCTAAGACTAAGGCACAGAGTTACATGCTAGCTCGTTCACGACGATATTAAAACCATGTGAAGAGGGTAGTGTAACTCTAGATGCAAGGTTTCAATATGAAAGTGAGTTTCAGGTAAGTCGGGGGAACCAGAACGAAAAAAGCCTCAGTCTTTCGACTGAGGCTTAATATAAGTGGCGGAGTGGACGGGACTCGAACCCGCGACCCCCGGCGTGACAGGCCGGTATTCTAACCAACTGAACTACC
>NZ_JAWOTX010000022.1:0-94659 GCF_033339115.1 Vibrio sp. 947
TTCGCTAACGCGAGGTCACGTTGTAAAGAGGTTAATCGCTCTTTGCTGTTTCTGAGGTAACGGGGGTTTTCGACTTGCTCAAAATTACCATCCTGATCGATAGTCGAAAAGTAATGAGAAACACCCCAATCCAAGCCAACAGCTTTAGTGCCGCAGTTTCTCTCAATGGTGTCATACTCCATTGAAACTGAAATGAACCACTCACCATTCTTTCGGTTGATTTCGGCAGTTTTCGGCTTGCCTCCTGTGTTTCTAGCTTTACCTCGGATCTTAACGATACCAACATCAGCCAAATAAACAGCACCATGCTTTTTTTCTTTCAGGTTGAGCTTCCAACCATCACCATGAGCCTTGTAGCCCCAACCTTTAAAGCGTTGAAATGGTTTAAAACGTGGGAATCCAGCTTTCTTATCACCTTTTTTGAGCCGTCTAAAAAAACCGTCAAAAGCCAGTGCAACACGTTTTAATGTGACTTGCTCACTCTGAGCATTAGCATTGAAAATGCCATGCGCTTTACGATTATTACGCCACAGAGTGTTGATTTTGCACTGTTCGTGAAAGTTAAGACCGTAATTAGAATCACGATATGTTTCGATGCGATCACGTAAAGCCCAGTTGTACAACTGGTGATGGTGGACAAACAAATCCATCAGCGATTCTTCTTGAGAAACTGATGGTTTCATTTTATATGTAACTTTACGGATTGCTTTTTTCATAACAACTAATTATATTTAGTTGTTATGAAAAAACAAGCCCTAAACACGCTGTATCACAGCGTTTATAATATTCACTATCATTTAGTTCTTGTAACTAAATATCGTCGTCGCTGTATCACGCCAGAGGTTGCCGCGTACTTAGAATCTCAGTACAAAAGGTTGTTAAAATCTTGGGATTGTGAGCTTTTGGAGTGCAATGGTGAGCCAGATCACCTTCACCTTTTAATTTCTGCTAATCCCAAGATGCAACCAAGTAAAATGGTGAACAGTTTAAAAACTGCTACATCAAGACTTGTGCGAAAGGAGTTTTCCGAACACTTGGGTGAGTTTTACTGGAAGCCAGTTTTTTACAGCAGAAGTTATTGTCTGGTTAGTTGCGGAGGTGCGCCACTTGAAATCGTGAAGCAATATTTAGCTCAGCAGGAAGGATTTGATTAAAGCCACCACTTCGTGGTGGTGCGCCTTTCACCACCACCTAAATTAACTCGCTTTGGCTCATTAGATTTAGATGGAGCACTTGGCGCTATTGGGTAGATAAATCTTGGATGGATCATCGACCTAAATGCAAAGTTAAATGCTTCTTTAGGCTTAAAAACCATCCAGTCGCTAACATCAAAGTCTAGCCCATCATACATTTGCTTCATTGACTTCTCGCAATACTTTGCGCCTGGTGCAGATTTAATGGTTTCATTTACAGCTTTTACATAGTCAAGATTTGGACCGCCTGTGATTCCATGAAGAATACCATATACATGCACTGTCACCCCATCGATTGTCACCACAACGCTATCAAGTCTCTCTTGTTTTTTATCTTTAATATTATTTAGAATTGACATCATTTTTTCTCTTTAGATTTTTTCTGAAGTTATTCTATTTTTTTGTCGAATATCAACACCGTTCAGTGCTTAACCTTCAAGACTATTTCTAATTTTCGATGAAAATTTGCGTCAATACGCTGTTTTTGTGTCGTTTTTTATTAAACAAAACATTTTTGTAAACATTGTTGTGTACAATTCATGAAGTGAAAGCTATGATTATAAAAACAAAAACCTTGAAAAAACAAACAAAAGAGTAAAATCTCAATGATATCTAAACAGACTCGAATTGAGTTTTTCTCGCTAGCAGTAATGCATCTATCTATGGTGTACATTCTAATGCTAGCTAATGAAAACGCTACTTACATCGCTCTTGATTACTATGGGCTATACGTATTTGCTACACTTGCCGTTATTGGCACATTCAAAGACAAGTACGATTTCAAGTATGGTGTGATTTCACTACTGGTTGGGGGAAGCCTTGCTTACTTTATCGATATAAAGGACGTAGTGGTCTACGTCATGGAACAAATGGGTATGCACTTCCCAAACCCTAACACAATTGGCTTTTTTACATACTTGGCAGTATCAATCATTTCGATATGGAACATACTAGGAATCATCTTGAAAAAGATTAAGTTTTCATTTTTCAAAATGTTCTCATCAATCATGTTCCTTGCATCATTTACTGTCGCTATATTGTTCCACCAGCTTATCGTGATCAATCAATTTAATTTCTCTCACGATACGAGAAGTGTTCAGACAAAATCAATTCTATCTGATATTCATAAAAAGGAATTCTTTGACGGGTACTGTCAGGGCAATTATTTATTATGCATATCAACAACAGGTGAAGAATTTGAAGACTCAATCAATCATCTAGCGAAAAGAGTGCCGAGCATCAGCGAGACTAAAGATGTCATTATTGATGTCCATAACACACTGAAGAAAAGTGAAGTAGGGTATTTCTCATACACTTACACAAACTTAATCGATGAATTCTTCATCATTGAAACATACGTAAATAAAGACGCTTCTTACCTTGTGATTGATAAACCCACACATGAAGCCCACGTATTCTTTGCCTCTAAAATATTCATGTATTTATTCCAGGCTTTTACTACTATTTGGTTTTTATTTGGCACTATGCTAATAGCGATGCACCAAGATGTAATAAACAGGAAGAAAGCAGAAAGTTGAGAATTGATGGAGCCTGAAGGCTCCATTTTTTATCTGGAAAGGACAGTTCCATCAAGGTATTCTCTATCCATTTTTTGGATTGTATCGATTGGTAGCTTACGCCTCTCATTAATTGGGAGTCTCAATATATCTTTCTTATAAACAGGCACCACCTTTAACACCTTTACATCAGAAGTCCTGTATACCAGATACTCGTCATTTAAAGCCTCACCATTTTCCATCGCAATAGCAATTGAAGTACCGCACGTATCAATAATGGGCGAAATAAGCTCATCAAATTTCTCTTTTGATAACTCGTAATCATTCCTTAACTCATTAATATCTTCTATTAAATCAAAGACAGAGTCGAAGTTGTTAGCATACTCAGAGAACTGTTTAGTGTCGCGAAAAAGGGTATCATCAATGTCATTAAGCAATTGGTATACAGTCGGTAACACAGTGCAAACAGAATCAACTGGAATATGATTTAACATTTTCGGTTCTCTATCCTTGTACTGACACTGATACAGAACGCCATTTCCACCCATTCTGACTCTTCATCAAAATCCAGATCTTCTTCAAATATCTTATAATTAGTCAAAGCGTATGCCAACGCAGAGCTTCTGCGCTCAAAACCTGAAAAGGTATCGAGGTTAAGATTTTATCAAAGCCTGTTGCAGATATTACCGTCTACTTTATAAATGGTGATTCCATTACTATTCCATTTGCAAATGATATTAGAGACGCATTCAGATTTTGTACGTTGTTTGAAAACAATTTAGGAAAAGACCCTTTCTCTAAAGATGGGGGCAAAAGTAAAGTCATTATCAATAATTGATTAATAAAAGAGGTAAATTGTGAGTTTATATCTACAAAGATCTATCAATAGAATTTCTACTCTTGATGGAGCAGACACTAATGGCAAAGAAACATGGGAATTGATCGACAGTATCGATAAAAAACTGAACGAGATCGCTTCAAAATATGGACACTACTTTGATAGATGTTCCATAGGTGATCACGAACAATATGTACTCGTGTTGCACGACAAGAGACATGGTTCGACCTGCGTTTATAGTGGAGAATCCTTTAGCTATGAACAGATTGAAATTCCAGACAATCCTGAATTCCCAGCAAATTCTGAAGCGATTATCGCTGAGATTAATGCTTGTGAAGAGCTAAAGTGTATTCACGGCATTCAGTTTGACGAACCACAAAAACGCATATTTGTGTTTTCGTAAGTCCGTCTCTTGTTGATAAATTATAAATGCAGGTCTAAACAGCCTGTATTTTTTCATAAATAATTTTCTATAAAAACTGGTTTTTGATTCATTATTAGCACATAAACACGTTCATTCTTAATAATAGCTTTCACGTAATCTTTGTTTAAGTTGTCAAAATATTCTCCTTCAAAACCTATCAAAATCAGATTTTTTATCCAAGCCGCTTTCTCAGGCTTATCTGACGTTATAAAGCCTCCAAACTGAATTAGTTCAGATTCATCATTTTCCTTCACAACCTCCAAATGGTTTTGAATCAATGAGTTGCCGTACAGCGTTTCCCCCTGATCATCTAAAGTAACGGTTTCATAACCGCTTAGATGAACGACAAAACTAGGTGCGTCAAAGATCATCATCCCCTCATGGTACACTGTATGGATGTACAGTATTATGCTGATCATTTCACAATTGTGTCAACCCTAACATTCAGTTAATTTATTTGTTAAAGATCGCCTTCATGATAAAATTTATTAAAACGCCAATTTAATTGGCGAATATTCGAATGGTTTTCTCGCTCTTTGTGCGTTTTGATTTTCAGAATATTCTGAACACTCGAATTTTGTATGTTTAATAAATAAACTAATTAATAGAGATATTATTTATGAATAAGTATTGTGAAGCTTGGGCGGAAAAGCTTGGAATTGAGATCGCTGAATACATGGGTGCTGGTGATAATGGAATTGCATTCAAAACCAGTGATGACAAGGTAATGAAAATCACAGGCGATGTGGGAGAGTTCCTACATGCTCATAATCTTAAAGGAAAGTCTCTAAAGCACTTTGCCGAGATTTATGACACACGAATATTTCTAGACGGTAGTATGGGCATACTAATGGAAAAGCTTGAAATATGTGAAGAGCTAAAAGAACAATTCAAGACACTCTGTTCAATTGCCAAATCGAAGAATATGGGGATAGAGGAAGTCGATATCGATGAGGATGAATACTTCGACAGCATTTACGATCTTCAGCAAAACATCGCTGAGCTATTCACCGAAGACCACCAAAACAGACTTTTTTCAAGTGATCTACATCATGACAATATTGGTCTTAAGGAAGAT
The DNA here is from genome assembly GCF_033339115.1 of Vibrio sp. 947. Lineage (NCBI taxonomy): Bacteria > Pseudomonadati > Pseudomonadota > Gammaproteobacteria > Vibrionales > Vibrionaceae > Vibrio > Vibrio sp. 947. The sequence continues at coordinate 5,051 of NZ_JAWOTX010000022.1, forward strand.
GGGACGATTGCGGTTTTCGATATGCGGTATGATGAGCACATATTGAGAAAATTAGACATCGATGCGGAGCTTAACAAGATTAAACATGAACAATACCATTCTTTACATCAAGATCGCTCTTACGATATAGAGAGGTGACTTCATGAATATTACTGATCTTAAGCTTTTTCACGGCACCACCTCTGATAACTGGAATCCCAACTGTAATATGGGATATCTTTATGTGACAACCCATATCGAACATGCAAAGTATCACGCAAAAGATAGAGTTGAATCTGAAATGTCCGAGGGGATTGCTTCAGATATGGTGCTAATAATGCTCAATAATGAATGCTTATCTGAATTTGAGCTGCTTCCTGATAATGATGTGGACGAAAGTAACGGCTACGAGACATGGCAAGAGTCTTTGAAAGAGATTGGCACACTTATCCTGGTAGGCGACACACGAAAGCTTAAGTACCATTCTAAGATTCTTAAGCTAACTCCATCTTCTGACCTTGCTCCTTAACCATTAAGTATCAACATCCACTTGCATCAAGGATGATGCAACATAATACATATCAGATTTTTTCACCTAAATACTTGATTCTTATTATTGAAATTGGACTCAATTTATTGTCTAATTGTTTTTTATTAATCAATAAAAAGATAAGCATCAAATATGAAAAAAGGTCTACGAAAAATCATACTGATCAATTCCTACATGAAGGAGCTTGTATCGGAAGTTGAGATTGGTAACAACACCATGATTACGGGTGATAATGGCGCGGGTAAAACTAGCTTTCTTAAGCTAATTCCAGCCTTTTTCGGCATGAAAACATCCAAAATCTCAAAGAAATCTGAAAATACTGACAATTTTGTGCAGTTTTACCTTCCATATAAAAACTCATACATTGTCTATGAGTACGTGACACATTTAGGCAATGTGGCTCAAGTGGTTCTATCTAGACACCATACCACCAGCATCGAGCCTAAAGTTCAGTATCGTTTCGTAGCCAAGCCGTTTGATGCTTCTGATTACCTTAATGAAGAGCAAGAAGGTAAGTTCATTGCGCTCGAACCGCATGAATTGCATACGTTATGGTCTGAGCGCCTTATTAACTTCACTAAAGCAGTACCTACACAGTCAGACTTCCGTAAGGTTATGCAAAATGATGAGTTAAGAACCGTTGAAAAAGACTTCCATCCATACTCACTAACAGGTGGTCGAAACAACCTTAAACACATCGATTACATCGTTCATGCCTTGATAACGGGTAAGGTTAGCATTCCTGATATCAAATCATTATTAGCAAAAATCATGCATCAAAGCGGTGGAGACTACAAACTCCAGTTTAACCCGAATGAGGCTGAGCGTTGGATTGAGCATTACGAAGTTGTCAGCAAGTTCGAGTCTAAAAAAGAGCCTTACATGACCACTCTTGAAAACGGCAATGAACTGATTGAAAACGAAGACCAGCTTGAAGTTCAAGCTAAGTACATCGAATCTGCCTTGCAGGTAATTACTGAGCAGTTTGTAGAGCTTCAACAATCGGTGCAGGGCAAGAAGTCGGTACTGAAAGAAGCTGAAAACGCGAAGAATCAATTAATTGAGACAAGTAGTGAATCGCTATCCAATCTAAAGGGTCGCATTAGCGGTGCTTCAACTCAAATCGATAAAATCAACCGTCAGCAAGATCACTTCATCGACCAGGAGATTGAGCACAAATTAGCGTTGTTTGAGTCCATTCCTGAAAAAGAAGCCGATGTTGCAACGCTTCAGTCTGATCTTGATTACTATAGCTCTCACTCTAAAGATATTGAGCAAATTAATACTGAGTCAGAGCTTCGTGTTAAAGAAAAGAATGCAGACATTAAGCGCGAACAGAAAGCGAAAGAGTCCGCATTAAAAGCAATTGATGGAGAGCATGAGATTGCCAAGTCTTCTCTAGAGCAAAATCATTCGAAACTTATCAGTCAGATTGAAAAACAATACTCTCAAGAGCGCGAAATTTCGATTGGTGAAAAGCACAAAGTTGAAGCAGAGATATCCTCATTAAGCAACGCTATCTTATCCGTACCTCTCGATGAAGAAGTGGTAGCAATAGCGGCTGAAATCTCTAAGACTCACACTAGAGAAGTTGAGCTTCTTAACGAGAGTGGCAGCTTGAGCAGCCAAAAGTACAGCATCCAGAATTCAGACCTGTTGAGTGAAAAAAATACAATCACATCACAACTTAAAGAATTTCTGAATGAGAAAAACGCTCACTTAAAATCTATTGAAACACTGGATGAATTGAAGAACGGACTAAAAGGCTCTGCTCTTAATGCGATTCGCGCTATTGATCCAGAACTAATCAACAACCCAATCATCAAGGTACTTGGTCATAAACTGCTTCTCAGAACCGATTTAAGTGCTCATATTGATGAAATCGATATTGATGCTGGCATCTACGGTCTACACCTAGATATCGACTCTCTTCAGTCACCAAGCGAATTCGAAGACATGGATAACCAAATCATTATCCTTGATGAGAAAATCGCAGAAATTGACGAAAAAACTGAAGCTATACGTCAACGTTTAAAAGAAATCGATGCCAAAATTGCAACCAACAACGTTGAGCTTAAGCGACTTGACAAAAAACTTGATGAAGTAAGAACTCTGATCGATGAAAACAAATCGAAAAGGGAGTTCTTGTCAGATAAGAAAGCTTCTCTTATCGCGGAAAAAGAAGCCTCACTCATTAAGCGAAAAGAAGCCGCTGAAAAGATGCTTCGTAAGGCTGAACGCAACATTGCTGCTATCACAGAGAAAAGAGATGAAAGCATTGAAGAGCTTAATGCTTCACACCTTACTGCAAAGTCAGACTGCGACACCATGTTTTCTGAAAAGCGCGAAGCAAGTGAAGACATTTTTGAGCAGCGCATTGACCGTTTAAAGAAAGACATTAAAGCGATTAGAGAAGACGCTAACGCTCGCATCAATGACATCGATTTCGACAATGAAGCCTACCGCGCCGTTAAAGCAAGCTATGACAAGCTCATTGAAACGATTGAAGAGTACAGAAGCTACGAACCTTTAATCAACAGCTATACAAAATTCAAAGAGGACGACTTAACGCGTCTCGATGACCTGATAGCTGAAAAGCAAAGCTTACTGCAAGAGCAATCACTTTTGACTCAAAAAGTTGAAATAGCGAAGCAAGACTACGCTCGTAAGAAAGCCGATATCGAAACTGAAGTGTCAGCACTAAACAGAAAGATTGATGCTTTGACAGAGCTAAAATCAAACCTAACATCTCTAAGCTCAAGCTTGAGTGATATGGGTATTGAAACAGTCCACGATGCTGAGCTTCCTAATGACTTTGATATTTCGGACTTTGTAGCCACCAACCAGAAACTTGTCAGCAAAACAATTGCTATGGGTAAGAGTGTTAAGCGCGAGCTTTCTTCAATTCAACAAGAGTTGGTTAGTAATGGCAGCGAAGATATCCGTAAATGTTGGAATGATGAAGTCGGGATGATGACCACAAGCAATAGTCACAGACTTTACCGCGCTCAAATTGTCGCATTTAACAAAATCGTTCATGAAATCATTCCAGGCTTCAAACAGATCGTGATCAGTAATGCCTTAGCTATGGGGCATGGTGTAAATGAGTTCAAACTCCAGCTAAATGGCATTTCTAGAACGATTAACGACCTTGGAAGAAAAATTTCGGATGCAGTAAACGGGTGCTCAAACTACGACTCTATTACAGATATCAGCATCAACCTAGAGTCCGTAATCCATAAAATCCACGGTTGGGAAAGCATTGTTGATTTTTGTGATGCCTACACAAGCTGGCAAGAAAGCGATTACAAAGAGAATATTCTACCTGGTGAAACATTCAAAAATCGCCTGAAGCAAATCATCGATATTAAACGTATCGGTAACTCAGACGTTAAGATTGAAGACTTGTTTAATGTCGTATTCGCTGTAACTGAAAATGGCAGAAGAAAGACCGCTCGCACAGCGACTGACCTTGAGAAAATGAGTAGTAACGGTCTTACATTCCTATTCATCTCAACACTGTATCTAGGCATGATTAAGGTGCAGAGGGGCGCTAGCCTTGTCTCTATCCAATGGCCTGTAGACGAATTAGGCAAGCTTTCTACTGAAAACACGCTGAGACTTATCGGCATTCTTGAAAATAACAACATAGCCATCGCTACAGCTCTACCAGAGCCGAATATCGATTTGATGAACTCCTTTGGCAAGATGTATCACATTAGCAAACATGGATACCTAGTAGAGAACAACGTTGAAAAAGATGAGCTAGCACTAATGATGGAGAATGCGTAATGAGCACACTATTTGAAAAAACCGTGAACTTACTTTTGAGTGGTGCATTCATTTGCAAAATCACCGAACCTGAAGCACATAACTATCTTAATGACAGCCAAAATCAATACAGCGTAGATGTATTTGTTAAGCAAATTGGTAAAACACTGAAGAGCAGCAACAACGAAAATTGTTTCTATCTAGCATATCAAGAGATAACCTCAGAAAACCGCGCTCAAATCGCCAAGAACATCGAGCAGGCTAGAAATAGTGTTAAGCCAGCCGTTGAGTCAATTCGCGTCATTCTGGACGGTTTAAGAAGCGATATGGGCTTGTACGAGGGTCAAGAGATCGTTGAGGCTACAATTGAGAGCTACGCAGAAAATAATGACTCTTGTAAGGAGAGATTCCGTATCTTGTCGCAATCTCCAAGCATCAAGAAAGGCTCTAAGCTGAAAGACAACCTTCACGACCAAATCATGATGGTGTTGCAGTACCTTGTTCGTGAAGGATACCTTGTTCAACCTAATAAAAATCGAAACATCTTCCTGGTCACAGGGAAAATTTCATTCTTAATTGATTACCTTGATTTCATCAATGAGCGAGAAAAAATTATCGAAAAAGTTCGTGATGAAAGTGCTAAGCAAGGAGTGTTGTTTTGAGTGAATTATCAACGCTTATCAATCTTTTAAAGAAGAACTCTGACATTCTTGATGACGTATACAATCAAGGAACAAAGATTGAAGAAACCCAGAATAGGGAAAGAGCATTGGAACTGACTACCCAACGGGTAGTCTATGCCACCTCTGAGGGGTATCGCCTGAATCCGAAATTGAGAAACTTTTTTGACTCAATTTTCGGCAAAGAAACCAGCTCATACATTGATACTGATTTCAATGAACGCAAAAAGGTGATCCTAAATCAGATCAGTGCATATTCAGTTGCTAAGTACAACAATGACATGATCGGTATGGATAATGCCTTCTTCCTGATAACGGATGAAAGCTTTGCTACTGCGCACCAAGCTAAAGATGTAGTCGCAAAACTTCGTAGACGCGCAAATAGTGAGTTTTCTCACATCAAACGTCTGGAGGAAAAAATTAAGCTCAATGAAGATTCAGCAAGGATTAGTCGCGATGTAATTGAAGCATTTAGGCAGTTCAGTTCAGATGATTTTCTATTGGCACCAAATATCGACCATAAAATTTACAACTTCATCAAAAAAGAACTGATAGATCCTGTCATCAAGCTATGCGCTGAAATGACAGAAATCTTGAACAAACTTGCTGAAAACTCGATCAAGTTTAAAGAGTACAGTAAAAGCAATGAGCTTATCACCGCATTCTCTGACTATTGGATGCTTAGTCCTTCATATGAAATTGATGAGTTTACCGATGAGCAGTACGGTGAAAGCCAGTTCTTGATTCCAGACCCAATAATTCAAAGTGCTGTTATCGATATAGATTCTGATGAAAATGACGAGTTTGTGACAGATACGATTGAGAAAATCAAAGATGGAAACGATAAGTTAACGAAGGTAAAAAGTGAAGTCATTGAGGCTGAAAGCGTTGAGGCACAAGAGCTGCAAACCGAAAAGATTGTCACATTACAGCGAGGTCAGTTTGAAGTTGATTGCCGCAGCTTCCTCACAGAAGTTGTCAAAGAAAAAACCCGTACCAATAACGGATTGTCAGCGAAGAGATATCATAGTGAGAAGGGGCTAGTCTATGACCTAGACCAGTGGCTATTTGGCTTAACAATGTATCACGCTAAATTGAATAATCTTTATAGAAGCAGGTTTAAGATCGAATTGGATGGCGATAAACGCTATGACACTTTCGGAAACCTACTTTTGAAAGAGGTATCTGTAGAATACCAACATTAACAGTATCCCGCTAAGCGGGATACCTTAAATTCTGTAGAAATAAAATGAATAAATTAACGAAATCAGACATCAATAGACTGCACGGAATAGTCAACAAAACTACTGATAGCACCTGCATGGCTACCAATGCCATAAAATCTTTGCACGAGGACTTCGGGATTGGGAAAAGAGTGTCGAAGACGCATGTTAAATTCAATTCAAACGACAAAATAAAAATAATTAACAATATAAAAAGTCGTTTTAATTTAGATTTAAGAATCGCGTTAGAGGGTGACAGGACTACATTTTCTAATAAATCTGGCAATGAAAAGCTCGCTACTGAATCGCCAAAAGAGAAGAATATTGAAGTCCGATCTTTAATGGGAATCGTGAAGATTAATGGCATTGAATCTCACTTGTTTGATCCTTCAATCTCAATAGTTATGAATTCTGAGCAACTTAAGTCAGTTGAGCATACTTCAATTATCATTGTGGAAAACTATGTTGCCTTCAAGAAATTGTCTTCATCTATTCTACCCAAGCATCATGATTTTGCAGACCCTCTTATTGCATACAGGGGTGATAACACAAGGTCTCCGATTGATGGGGCTATTGAGCGTCTAAATACCATTACTTATAGCTGGATGGATTACGACCCACAAGGTTTCAATTTAGCCATTGCTAAAAAAGAAATTACGAAGGGAACCTTAATACCTTCAAACCCTGAGCAATTGTATTCGCAAAATTACGGTAAAAAGGATGTTTTTAATAAACAGTTACGATTTGTTGATGGGCTTAAGGATAAAAACATTGAGTGGGTTAATGATCATATAAACATAATGACGAACAAACTCATGGTACTTACTCAAGAGGGCATCATACACTCTGAGCAGCCGCTAAAACTAAAAAGCTGGTGAGCATTGACCGAAGTCATTAGTGTTTATGATTGAAACCACTATCGCTCTTATTAGAATTTGAACAAGTGTGAGCGCATTCCCCTTCCTTCAGGGAGGGGTGAGCGAACATGAAAACAAACTTGATTTATTTCTTGTTTTCACAATAAACTTTGTTGCCACATAGAGTAATGCGTGATACCTTAAGCTTTCGATTAATCTAATGATTTATTAGGATTTACCTTGGCAATATTAGGCTTTAGCTACAATATTTCTGATAAGATTAATCCAGAGCAAGCCACACTTTTTGCTCAATGGATTGGTGCTGCTAATGTGATCCGAAATCAAAAGATTAATGAATATAAAACCTTTCTAAAAAGCAAAACGCCAGAGCTTATTGCTCAAGGTTACGCTTCAATCAAAAACAATCCCGAGCTTTTATTTTTAAAAGACATTCCAGTTCAACTTTTACGCAATGCCGCAAGCTTGGTTTTCTCTGATGCGGAAGCCGCGAGAAAAGGACTTAGGAAGTTTCCAAAAATTAAAAACAAGTTTAAAAAACGAAGTGTTGTTTTAACTAAAGAAATGTTCTTTGTTGAGCCTTTCGAGAATGGCTCTCGGATCGTGATTAACAATCATGCCAAAGCGAAGCGAAGAATTGTTTTCTCTCTCACTGTTCCTCTTAAACCAGAACAAATCGGGAATCAAATAAGGCTTTCACGACAAGGTGCAAAATTCACTTTATCTGGCAGTTTTGATGATGGTCTCTTGGTTTTAGATGAAAAACAAATCCTTTCAGATTTGTCGCATTTATCTTATGAAGATCTTGAGCTTAAAACGACTGGAGTTGATAGAGGTATTGCGCTTCACCTTTGCTCTAGCGATGGATTTTCAGTCACTTACAGCCCTGAAGAAATGGTGCGTAAAAAGCACAGAGCCAAAAAGATAGCGCATTATCAACGCATTCTTGCACGTAAAAAACGCAGGAATAAGAACAAAACTAAAGCTTGTGAAACGAATCAACAACGCATTGTACAGGCCAGGATCAGCCGTATTCAGGCGAAAGAGTCCGATTGCCGAAACAATCATAATCACCACATTTCAAAAGCATTAGTCGAAAGTGCGAATCAGGTTATCGGTCTGGAAGATCTGAATTTAACTGGCATGACCAAACGTGCTAAACCTAAGAAAAATGAAGATGGAAAAGGATATGCCAGAAACAGAGCCAGAGCGAAAAGCGGTCTGAATCGATCACTGCTTGGCGTTGCGCTAGGTCAACTGGCTACTTACATCGAATATAAAGCCCGTAAAGTGGGTAAAATTGTAATTAGTGAACTGAATCCAGTGAATAGCTCAAAAGAGTGTGCTTGTTGTGGTAGCTTAAATACAGAGCGTCCAGACCAAGCGACTTTTAAGTGCTTATCATGCGGAAATGAAGATAACGCTGATGCAAATGCATCAAAAGTGCTAAAGAAACGACTGATACATTACATTAAAGAGCATACGTTTGCCAAAAGCAAAACTCGTAAAAGTATCGTAGCAAGAAAGAAAAAACTGGCTGACAGAGCCGACACCAGTATAAAAACGAGAGACAAAGAAAGCGCGGTGCTAACATCCTAGTGATGTTAGCTATAAGACCATAAAACTATGGCACCTTTCGCCTGATATTTTATATCGGAAATGTTTCTAATAGGACGAATATTTGGGCTTCGGCATCAATTATTCAGAAACCCAGCACTTTAGGGCTGGGAGGTTCATTATTGCAGATTAGCTTTTACAACCCTCCAATGGCAACCACTACATTCACATTTATGAATAAAATGGCAATATACCCTGATATTACCCTCGGAGATTTTCCAATATCGGGGTTATTTATGCATACATCATGAATACTGGATAAAGCGTGTGTGCCACACGCAAACTTCAATACCACTCGCTTTCTTTTCCTGTTTTTTATATCATATAAAAAATAACAATAGAAAAAGCAGAAGAAAATGAAGAAGGTAAACGAGGTTCAATTTTATCAAAATGGTAAAGTTCAAGTACCTATAGCCATAGGTGTCAACAACTTAGATATTAGCCAAGATACCCTCACATCCACTCTCAAGAGTTTTGAAGAGTTTTTTGCCATTGAACTGGCAGGTGAGTACTTAAGATTTAGTGCAGACCGCTCGGAAATTTGGGACTACGTTGATGAAGGACTCGGCACACACGATTTCCCATCCGAAATTGATGATTTCACACTTGAGTGCCTGAACAATGGTGAAAGCAGAAGAATCTCTGTAAACAACATTGATGTTTTGAATCTGGATGAAGAAGATGAACCATACTTCCATAATGGAGGCGTTAGGGCAGAGTGGGTTGATGGGAAGCTTGACCGAGAAAAATGGCTCTATCTGGTTGAATCGAGACCTGATGAACCAAAAGAGGGAGATAAGCCATTCATTGCAGCGATCATGACATACGCTGCTGCTTTCAACCAAAAGGCTTACCGTCCGAACTGGCAATCTTCCGATCAATGGAACTGGGATCTGATTAATGAAGATCACCCGTCATTAGATACGCTACGAAATATCAATGAGGCTCAATATTCAACCCCTATGGTGGTAGATGTTCCATTTGATGAGGTCAGATATCAGTTGTTTAGAGATCACATACACAATCAATATCCACACCTGGACATCAATTTTCTCGATTCCATTAACCAGGCAGTATTGAAGCTTAATGAGAGAATTGCTTACGAGCATGATACCGACAAGTTGGCCGAAAAATTTCTTTCAGTAATATCAAAATTCGATAAAGAAACTCAGAAAAACATGTGTTCTTTCATCAACAAAAAGAGCTTCAATGAAGCAAAATCTTTTGTTAATAGCTCACACAAGCGTATTTTTGAGCCAGAGTTACCAGAAGTGTCTGACAGCTCCTTAACGATGTGAACTTCACTTTAGACAAAAAAAGAAAAACCAGTCATAGACTGGTTTTTTTCATAATAACTGTTTAAGAGTGATTCACAACGCAAATGATATAAAAGCACATAAGACTTATACATCGCTTGTAGGTTCTGAATGTTTTTTATTATACATAAACTATTCACAGTGTAAAGCATTATTTGGCTAAGGTTAACAGCGCATTGACGTTCTAGAGTGATAAATCACCCATCCCTCTACCGATCTTGTTCAAGTTATCCTCTAAATGCTTAGCCAGAATATTTCTTAAGCTTTGATTGTCACCCGTATCTTTGAGCAGATCCATAAGGTTATGCACCTTTGTAGCGGAGCTAGGCATAAGGACATCGATCTAATGACTCCTGAAAGGAGTTTTAGGGTATCTGGTTAAAGTAGATGTGGTAGATTTATTAAAACCAGGGAATCTATCATCAACCCCCTTAATTTGAGTATCTCTGTTCAAAACAACTACATTTTCAGACAGGCACCTTTCGACTGATATTTTATATCGGAAATGTTTCTAACAGGATGAATATTTGGGCTTCGGCATCAATTATTCAGAAACCCAGCCCTTTAGCGCTGGGAGGTTCATTAGGGCAGAAATAACATCGGTATGCGAATAACCGTAGTTACATTATGTGAACAATGTAAAATTTTGATTTTCATTTATGGTGATATCTCATTGAAGAACAAGTTACCTTATTGAGATTGTTAACAACATCGAAACCATTGATAAAATAACGATTGTCTAATAAAATAAAATACTTACAAAGTCAAAATGGTTGTTGAAAATGAAGAAAATTCCAGATGAGTTCACACTCAAAACAGGTAGGTACTATGATTTCGAACAAGTTCTTTATTGCTACCTAACAGAACAAGATGGCGAAGACGCAGTTTACTTCATCGTAGACCCATCAAGAGGAATGTCATACGAAATTCGAGTTCCTCTTAATCTTCATAGCAGCGATAAGGAAATCAAGGAAAGAGTATTAAAGTCATTCATGAATGATGATTACGTTGGCTCACCTGCGCATTTTCAACAAAAACTAACTAAGTTTGGATGGCGAAATCATAAGGAAAAACTCTAGCTAATAGCGAACACTAATTTTCAATAAAGGCAGCATTTTCAATGCTGCCTTTAAATTTAAAATCATCAAGTTAATTTATTTCATTTTTCGTAATGAACATGTGAATAGGGCGGTTGAATAATAATTTCATCTATCAATATAAGTACGCATATATGTAAAAAAATAAAACTGTTTGCAAAGTATGTTATTTGCTAAAATGTATACAGATAAGTAGAGTTATAGGTTTTATGATGAGTGACAAATTAAGGTTTATGGTCGAAGCTATTGATGGAAACTTCGAGCGTGAATACGATACAGTTGAAGAATTCAAGAATAAAGAGTTAGGTCAGTACGTTGGCTTAAACTCTTACAGTATGACATCTTCTGATGGAATTTGCGTATATTACCCAGCAGATGATTACACAAAAAATAAAATTGAAGATTACCAATCCGCATCAATCGCAAACGATCTCGCAAAAAACTATGAGAGAAACACACAAGTCATCATTGCCAATGCTAGCGGCTTAGGCTTTGCAAATTTGTACAAAATGCAAAAGCATATCGAGAAAAATGGCAATGATGGTGAATACTATGTTGAAACTGACTCTGGAAGGTTCTTTATTGAATCTAGAGATGATGGCTCGTTCTTTAAGCCTTTAGAGCAGGGTAGGTACTTCAACATATATGAGGCTAAAAAAGACCAAATCGTTGACGTGTTTAAAAGTGAGAGCTTAGGATTTGGTGTTAAGAAGAAAGAAGGTATCAACTCTTTCCTAATCGATCCGAATACCATGCTTATACAGGACACCACCAAGACACACACTTCCATTGAATCAATCAAGAATGTTAAAGCTTCAAAGGAAAATGGTGTAGTCTCAGTTATTCGCTCTAGCTTTTATGATGGAAATGAAGATACTCCTGGCACAACGCACAAGTACACACCTGCTGTTATATCAGTCGATAGAGATACATACTTTTCAATTCTGAAAGAGCACTATCCAGAGTATGCGCGTGAAAGTGAACGTGATCAATTTGATTATGATGAACACTATAATCTAGAAACAAATACGCTCGGATACGTTTACGATAAAGATTTCCCAATTGAGAGCAGTAAAGTAAATGGTTTTAGCGCCAAAATACTAAAAGATAACGATACCACTATGGGTGAAGTAATCTTGGTTACTAAGGACTTTCTAGATGAAGTCCATTCTAATGATGATCAAGGTCTGACTGTGAGTATGTATGATGGTGACGTATATTTAGAGCTAGGTAAGTCATATGAGGCAACTGGGTCAACCTTTAGCTCCAAGCGCTCATTCACTGAAATACCGACAACTCATTTCAAGAAGATGAAGCCCAAAGAGAATGATTTAGATTTTCTCTTCTAATCTATAAGCGCTCTTAAGGGCGCTTTTATTTCCAGCCAATAGCGGAACAAAACTAAATTAATGTCCTATAGTAGAACTGTACTCCTTTACTTATATTGAATTTGATAAATCCACCCATAAAATTAATTTGTTTGAAAGGGCACGAAATTTATAGCTCACTTAAAAAGCCTCAGCTACCAACTGAGGCTTTTTACAATTATAGTGAAACTAAGTTTTAACACTGGATATCGATAATTACTCTTCCACAAACTAACAAGAAATAGTGTCTTTGGATTGTTTGCGAATGTTTCCACCCGCTAAACTGGAAAGAAAATGCATAGTATCAACAAGCTCTTCTAAGCTGCTCATTTTAATCCTTTTCTTGGTGCCATCAACAACCTCTAATTCTAACGAAAAGCTAATGGACATAGATCTATCTGACGTTTTTGCTAAAGGTTTCGCTTGGATTATCTCAGAGATTAAGTATGGTCGTTTACCGTATAGAAGTGTAATTTGCTTTGTCGAACAAGATACACTTGCGTCTGTACCAAATCTCTTAGTTTCTACGTAGTTTCCTCCTGACGAGTTAAAAGAAGTAATTTGTTCATCTAAATCTTCATTATTCATCTTTTGTGCAAATTTGTTCATGATGATTAGACAAATCCCCGCGAACGCGCAAAACAAAACCACGGATAAAAATATATAGTCTTCTGTCATATTACTCATAATATGGTCTTTTTATTTGTTTAATTAATAAAGTCAACATTCATCATAACTTATGAGGCTATGTGGACAATAACTGCTATCAATGAAAGGGCGATAAGGATAATAGAACCTATAAGCGTCATATCTTTATCAAATGCTTCAGTTTGGGCATACTGAGACTCAAGAACCGAATCATCGTCTTCAAAGCTTAAAAGCCCACCAGACCAGCCAGCCATTGCTTCTGGTGCTAAAACTAAAGCAGGGAGTAGGATGCCAAACAGTAAACTATATACTGTTAATTTTGCATACAAATACTTCCTGTTCTTCTTTTCAATCGCGCAGATTTTTCCTTTATTTAGAAACATAAGAAAAGCAAAGAGGACTAGTGAACCAATAAAGTAATAAGTTAGAAATTCTATTTTGAACTCTCAATTTTTATTTTCAATTAATTATACGGTCAATTCCCTTAAAATCAACGTAAATTGACTGGCTCATTAATCACATACTAAACCGTATACTAATGAATAAAGGGTAGCTCAAGGCTACCCAATACCGATTGGTCACTTTCTTCTCTGATTCGTGCCACCTGTGTGAGCAAGGATAGAGCTTGATCTTAAAGTTACACTTCGACACCTAACTAGACCCAAATAGTATGTTTACTACAATTATAATTGTTAAATGAATTGAATAACTTTCCTTATGCTTGATAAAATAGGATTAAGAATTAGCAATGAAAAATAAACATGAATAAGATAATCAAAGCTCTAGAGTGCAGACTTAACATTAAAGTTTTAAAAGAAATTGGCTCAGGTCTACAAGGAGTAGCTTACGAAACTGATGATGGTAGAGTATTAAAAATCACAAACTCTTTTTCAGAGGCGCTTAATTCAAAACACTTAATGAATGAACGCTCACAGCATACTGTAGAGTTTTATGATGTCGGTAAACTTATCAACGACAAATACTATATCCTTCAGGAGAAAGTTGAAACGGGTATCGCTCAGCAATTATTTGAGGATTTAATGGAATATGCTGAAGACAAATTCAATTATGACTTTGATTCAATGTTAGGATGTGAAACAAAGGCAGATATAGACCTCTCTGAAGAACACGCTATATTCTTCGAATCAATTCAACTGGCATTAAGAGATTTGGCTTCAAAGGGTATTTATTCTTTTGATTTAACTGAAGGAAATGTGGGTCGAACTACAGACGGTAGATATGTTGTATTTGATATCGAGACTGAAGACTATGAGCCTACATTAGAAGATTTCGCCTATATGAACAGGAATCAAAATACAGATAAAGGCTGCTCACATAGTCCAGGATTCTGATTTCAAGGACTTCATTTGCTGTCCTTTATTCATTTGTATCGAGTAGATGCGAAATTGTTAGAACAGGGCATCTGGCGGGTTGTGAGCAAACTTTAAAAGATAAGTAATTAATATTATATAAAGTTATTCAAAACTTCTTGCAACTGGTAAACTAAGCAAAAAATATAAGGAAATAATCATGACAATCGATCCAGGCGTATATGGACTCATAGGCGGAGTGGGAATGTTTTTAACGGAAGCGCTCATTTGCTATAAAGCTCTAAGGTTTGAGCCTAAATGCATGGCTTTGGTCTGGTGTAGCGCTTGCGTAGCATTAATTATAATACTTGGAATGATGTTAAGTTATTACCACTCTGTCAATGTAACTGATGCAAATCGAGTTCTTTATGAGGGCTTTAAGCCTCTTGTTATAGGGGTGCGTGATCAGATAGGTTTAACTTTGCTAACATACAGTATTTTAACTTGGAGCCTTATTGGATTTCAGGTTTACAAGAAAAAAGAATCTGAGTATTACTCTAGATACTATAACTAAAATGAAGTCTTGACCCCAAGGGCTGCTCTAGCAGCTCTTTCTCATATTTGGAGTGGTATGATAGCTCAGGGTAGAGCAGAGCATATGCGGGTTTCGGACAATAGTTGCTGAAATGACCATCAAATAAATGTCACTTCATAATCTTGATCCTTGTTTTGGAAAAGGTTAAATGTGACATTATTACCGTCAATTTCCATCCATGCTATACCTGCTACTTGTTCTTTTTTCTCTATTGCTTTATGCAGCTTGCTACATCCCAAGAACTCTTTTCTTCTTGCAGATCTAGATTGCATGAAATTTATATCTGGGTCAAAAGTGGCTCTTTAAAGCAACCAAAATTAATTATTAAGAATATAATAACATGCGAGATTAAGCACGACACCTCTGGACTTTAGTTGAGAAAAGGGTGGTGCAGGGTATCTAGCAACTTATAAGCGAGGTGCTAATCAAAAGTCATATTTTTTATTTCTCTTTTTCTACTATGCTTTTGACGGATTCCCTTATATCTCTTGACAGCAAGATTAATTGATTTGATGCTGATTTAAAATCGAATTGCTGAATATTACTTCCTTTTTCAATTTTATCTTTATTGTCTTCATAAAGATACCTTGAGTACTTGAAGTAATTAGCGTACCTGTATAATTCTTGTTCTATTTCCCATCCACGCTTAATTAAGCTTTCTGATAACTGTACTTTAGCTTTTATAGGAATCCTTTTATAAAGATTATGTAGGGTATGTCCTGATTTACCATTAATCCTGTTTGTTTGCGGATTGATTAAGAATGACTTTAAGTAAATCTCTATTGCAAGAGATGCATTTATACAGCTTGAGTGAAGACTATTAGATTCTAAACATAATGATAGATCGTTATTTATGTTTTTACTTATAGACTTTAAGAATAATAAATATCCGTGTTCTGCCAAATCCTGAAATCCATTTGCAGTTTGATATGCTGGTAAGAATACACTTTTTTTAAACGAATGAATGCAGCCAGATGAAGTTTTCTTTTTCATATTTTAAGCCTCTTTTTATTTAATAATGTAGATAAATCAGGCGTGAGTCAAGATCTGACTACTTGTAGATTTATCCAGATTTACAGAGCCGATGGTAAACAGTGTTTTTGGAGTTAGCGCTTCAGTAAAAGGTTTAATCGATGGCGGGTTGAAAGAGTTACTTGGAATAATGATTTTATACCTGGTACTTACTCCTTGTTATGCCGAATATAGGCGATACGTAATAAATAAGTCTAACGAAAATATTAAATTTTTAATCAAAGAACCATAGGTATCGCATAGAGATATTTAGAAATTGCAAATTGATCGCTGAGTAATGACTTAAGAATCTGAATTTGTACAGCTTTTTGCCTCTTGCATTATTTGTGCCAAGTGCGTATTATATGGATTATGTTAAATCCAGTGTGATCTAAGTCACACTTTCAGTGTAATGCAATGCAATAGCACTTATGACCCTCCCCGAATCTTTGTAAGTAATTGAATATTAAGGCAATTTAACATAAAAACTGTAATCTGCATTTTTTGCAGATTACAGTTTAAATCTATTTCACTAAGATGTGTTGAAGCCCCATAAGCAGCTTAAAATGACTAAAGTTAGTCGAATTATGATCGCCGTTAAACTCAATGAAATTAACAGAAAAGCCATCTGCCATTAGAGCATTCTTAAAACTCACCGCAGATTCAATGCTGAACAACTGATCTTTATTTCCGTGAATCAAAGTAAATTTAGTATTTCTAGCTAAATCAGGAGTTTCTAATAACTTATTTAACGAGTTGTAATCCTCTAATAGAAATGAGTTTATGAGGCTTTTCAGACCTTTTGATTCTGTCACTGCTACCGACAAGTCTGAGAATCCAGATTGGATAATTACATTACTCACAGCAGAAGGATTTTGAACAAAAAGCTCTATTGCGTGAGCTGAACCAATAGAACGCCCCCATAATATTAACTCGCTCCCATCATAATGTTGCTCTAGCCATTTATTCGTTGCCTTTATGGAGCCTTTAAGACTAGGAAATCCATCGCTATTACCGTATCCAGGATATTCAATCATAACTATATTGTACCCAATCTCTCTGGACAGGTTTTTAAAGCTCCAAGCATAGTCGTCTACTAACTCCATGTTTCCATGAAAAAAGACAATGAGTGGCTTTGACTCATCTCCTTTAAAGTAGAGAGTTTTAATCTGATTGTTATCAACCACAATCTTCCCAACAACCATGTTTTCAGAGCTGCTAAGTTCGTACTCTTGAAGTGATCGGAAATACGCTGGGTAAATCGCAGCGTTTTGCAGTAGAAAGAGCAATGCCATTCCAAGTATTATGGAAGATGCAATGAGTGCAGCTTTAACTTTCATAATAAATTACCCACTACTACATTAATTAGAATGGTGATACTTTTAAGCAGACAGTATCAATGTCTCTAGGCAAATCATCATCAAACAAGAACTTAACTGTACCCACATAAGACTGACCATCTTGCTTGAAATCGGATAGTAAAGCGCAAGGATGCCAATCATCAATCGCCTGACTCATCGCACTATATGACAACAAAAGATTTGTATCTGATACCACCTTAAACTCATACTTAGTCAAAAATGTATCTATACCAAATACATCAGCATCAATCTTACGTGTGAATTCAATTTCAATATCTACTTTTTTGAAGTCATCTTCAGATAGTGGTTTATTTACCGAATCTTGTTGGTTTACACGGCTAGCAAGCCCCTTCAACATTTGCTCAATTTCAGTAATTGAACTCTCTGCATCATCGAGATCATATGATGATTCACCTACGTAACCTTTAGCTATCTCATTCACGTTACAGTCTTGGCATTCCAAAAATGCTTGTTCGCTACGAAAGGCTTGGTCTTTTCTTGATTTACTCAACTCATCACGAAGTGCATTCATCGAAAATACTAAACTTGAAAGTCTGGCTTTAATCTCTTCTCTTCGATCTGCAACAAGTTTGGCTTCTCGCTCTCTCTTTTCTCTACCTTGTAACTCCCTAATGTAGTCCATTATGTTGATGGAAATTACAAATACGAAGAATGCAATGACAAACGCGCCAACTATAGCTACTACATCTAATAACCCCAAAACCATATCTAAATTCCTCAATTTTTTAGTGTGTCAGGCTTACATCTCTATGTAAATAATCCCGACACTTGATTTATTTGTTTTATTCTTTCCGTTAAAATAGCACCATTAATTAAACAAATAAAAAGGTTTATTGTGGAAAAATCAAAAAAATTTAAAAGAATGGTAGCGAAACATCTTGTAGGTAGCTCGGTAAAATGTTTGGAATATCGTAAGAGTTTTACGAATGGGGAGTCTGTAACATTCATGTATGGAAATTATTATTCTGCGAGCAAGAAATTCACATTAATTCCTGAAGGTAACAGTCTGAAGATAAAAACTGGTAAAAACACATTCGAGCATGTCGTTAACTTTACGCCATATGATTCTATTGATGAAGAATACTCTGAAGCATTTAATAAAACATTAACAGAGGATGGTTTTGCGATAGATGAAGATCTTATGGACAGATATTTTAAACGATTTGAAGACTAGGGTATCGTTAGATACCCTTTTAATTAAATGCCATAGGTCGTATTGGTATGAGCCGCTTTTTGGGTATAGTCATTAGTTCTTTCATTATTAACCCAAACACTTGAGTTCTCTAATTCAGACATCATGTCATGCGTAAAACCATCAAAATTGTCCACGTAAGCTATCATTCTCTGTTGCTTAACATCATTGATGGTCAGCTCCCCTAACCCCTTTTGCAGCAGCTCTCTTGACGCTTCTACCTTATCAATTTTAAAAGCCTTATGATAATGTTTGGTATTAGATGACAGTTCAGAAGCTATCGCTATCCAAGATTCATTTCCGCTCTTGTTAACTGCATCCAAGAGCGCTGAAGCTGCCTGGTTAATTTTTTCCGTTTTACCACTAGGACTTGATTTGTGTATATGCTCCAAGAACTGTTCAGTAACTAAACCGAATTCGAACTGTTGATTAACTCTATCCAGGTCATCCTTTGTTTTTACACGGTCTATAGCAGTTAATGAATGTTCCACAAAATCCCGATTAAAGTCATAATCAATGACTTTAGTAGCTATAATCTCAGCCATTTTTTCAATATCAGAGTTTGTTAGACGATGAAATTGTTCAGGGTCTTTATTGTATAGTGACTTCACGAAAGCCAAGCTAGGAACTGTTCTGTGCGTAGGGTTATGACTCCCTTCGTTTTCGATCTCTTTATTGTGAGCACGGACAACGGCTTTCCTGTCTCTGATCGCTTCATTCAAAAACTCATTAATGAATTCCTGGCTAGCACCAGACTCATGAAGTACATTGATGGTCTTTGCGCTCCCAATTACATCTGAAGAGTTTTCGAGCATGTATAACTGCTTTTGAGAGAAAATGAGCTTTGCTGCATCAATTGCGCCTACTTGCTGGTGTTCTACTGAATGACCAGCTTCATGCATCATTACAAACAAAGTCATCGCTCTTGCAATATCTTCGTTAACTGGGTTTTGCGATCTGAAATCTTTGTATACAGCCTGATTAACATATGAGTAATTGATATCCGCATTGAGTGGATTAGGATCTTGAATATGCCTTGAAGCAAGAGACTTTTCATCTTGTAGTATATCCTTTAGCATCCTATTCCAATCGTAAACATCTGGGTCAATACCAAACTCACTCAAGTCATTACGAATACTGTCTGATGCATCTTTATCATGACTGAACTCAAACACTACCACTTTATCATCATACAATGGGTGCTTATATAAACCACTTTTACTATGGTCAACAATATCAGTAAATGTGTTGCCGTTCACTTCAGCAATTTGCTTTTGACCATAACTCATATCGATAGAATCCTGAACACTTTGCATAGCAGGTGACGCACAGCCTGCAAGAGCCATTGATGAAGCAAGTGCTATTGCTTTCATTGCTCTCATAGTAAGAAAGCCTGAGTTCCCATGCTCTATGCACACACTATCTTTCAAAACCCCTAGCAAGTTTTTTGTTGAAATTTTTGCCATAACTATTTCTTATTGTTTGTATTAATTAAAATTTAGAAAACTTCGTTTTCACGACCAATTGGGCTTACTGTCTGTGCGTCTTCAAATTCTGATTTTTCGTTTAAAAACGCTATTACTAGATATTCGACTTCATTAATTTTAGGGATTAAATGACTTTTGATGCCTTTAAGGACTAAGATTTTTGATTTTGATTGTGATATCTCAGATGGCTCTATGAAGAGATCTTCATTTTCAAGTCTGAAAGCATAGCCATCAAGATTGCATTTATGCTCTGAAGACAAACCAAAAGTAACAGCAAATCTAGATTCGAAAGCTAAGAAGTCTGTAATTTTATTTTCCATTTTCAAGTTCTCTTTAATTATTTCTTTGATTATGCCGTAATCAGGAAACATGATCCATCAAATAGGGTCTCAATCATTGAACTCACCTGAGAATTAAAAAAGAATAGGCTCCCTACCCTTACTTAAAGCACTCATTGGTATCAAATGACACTGTATTCGATAGCCAATACTGATATTATTAGATTAAACATTTCACACTCTTTGATATTGTTTATTTTATATTTGTTAAGTTATAACCCCATTAATATCATAAGTGAACAATATTCCAATATTTTTCTACACTTGAGTTAGTTTTAAACAAAAATTCATTGTTAAAACCAACTCCATAATGTACAATTTTCTCGAAATCTAATTAATTAAACTTTAAATAAACAAGTAAAAAGGAATAATAAAATGGCACTTAAAAAAGCACATGCTACCGCACTTGAAGATTTACTTAATCTTGCAAATCGCTTCTACAAGTTTTCTGGTGACGTTAAAGGCGTTGAAAGCGAGTTCGAATCTGACTTCAATGAGCTGATGAAAGAGTCAAACACAAAAATCACTCTTGTAGAGCGTGATGGTAAACTTGAAGCTGATGTTGTAGAGCTACAACGCGACTTTCTTAAAGTTGTACACAAAAACGAAGAAAACATCTCTATTAAGTCCAAAACCCTTGGCGTGGAAATTGAAGTTAAGGTTTGGCGACAAGATAAGTTTGAGCACACAAACGAACAAATTCGCACAGCTCTCCTTCAGCTAGCTGACCAAATCGAAATCATCCCTACTGAAGCAAAAGATATTGATGAAGATATTTTGATCAAGGGCATCGACTTGTTCAAAAAGACTGAAACAGAATCTGAAGATGAAGATCTGCATGAAGAAGAAGAAGTAGAAGCTGAAGAGCTTGAAGAAGACCAAGATGAAGATCTAGAAGAAGAAGAGCAAGAAGAACTTGAAGAAGAGTAATTCCTTCTTGTTATAAGACTTTATGCTGAAAGGCTCGAAATCAACATTTCGAGCCTTTTAATATATATTTTACATTAAAATATACACCCTATTTATTTTAAGTCTGAGTCTACCCAATAGCGCCAAGTGCTCCATCTAAATCTAATGAGCCTAAGCGAGTTAATTTAGGTGGTGGTGAAAGGCGCACCACCACGAAGTGGTGGCTTTAATCAAAACCTTCCTGCTGATCCAAATACTGTTTTACGATGTCTAGCGGCGCACCTCCACAACTAACCAAACAATAGCTCCTGCTGTAAAAAACGGGCTTCCAGTAAAACTTACCCAAGTGCTCAGAAAACTCCTTTCTTACCAGTCTTGATGTGGCAGTTTTTAGACTATTCACCATTTTACTTGGTTGTATTTTAGGATTAAATCGCTGCTGTGATGATAGAAAATGAGAAAATAATCCCTAAATTTACATAATCTTGACTGGTAAGATTCGAAAACATATAATTCTCCATTAATTAAGGCTAGCACCCTGCTAGCCTTTGTATTTACTTTATATTAAGTTTGTTTTTTTGATTTAACATCTGGTTCTTCATCATCAAAATCATGCGATGAGTCTTCTCCGTAACG
Organism: Vibrio sp. 947; assembly: GCF_033339115.1. NCBI lineage: Bacteria > Pseudomonadati > Pseudomonadota > Gammaproteobacteria > Vibrionales > Vibrionaceae > Vibrio > Vibrio sp. 947. The sequence goes on from NZ_JAWOTX010000022.1 coordinate 27,034, forward strand.
TTCTTCTGATTCGTCTGCTTTAGGCGCTACAGAAGCAAAATCAATCTGCTCAGCTTTCTCTTGATATTTAATTGAAATTCCACGGTAAACACCTTTCAATTTGGTAACAATTAGCTCTTTCAAATGAGCAACCAAATCATCAGAAACATGATAGATAAAGCTAGGTAAGAAGCCTAGAATCCAACATGCAATTTTTTCCTTGTTTGAAGTGATCTTCATTTGCTCTTTGATTTTTGCTGCTTGTGATTGAGCTTGAGATACACAAATTTCACCTGATGAGACACTTTCTTTCAACTGTTCTAGCTTTTGAATTGACTCAATATTGAGTACAGCATATCTAGATCTTGACCATAAGATACCAAGCGCCAAGTACCCCACTGCACAACCTAGAATCTCATACCAGGCTAAATCGCCAGTACAAGCGAGCAGAACAAAACCGAAGAAAGACAGGGCTGCGGTTGTTTTTAGGTTTTCACAAAATGCCATGTAAATACTAAATACAAAGAGAACACCAAATATGACAAATGGCATTGCAAAAAAACCAAGTAAGGTTTCCATAAATTTTTCCTTTTTTATTGAAGATTTTTATGGAGTGTATACTCTGACCCAGCGCAATACAATTAGAATTACAAATAAAAAGCCCCTTTCGGGGCTTTTTTGTTTAGACCTTAATCTTAGAAGTTAAGTTATTAAGGAGCATTTTCAAACTATCTTGCGATTGCTTTTCAGGTATTGGTTCTTCAGCATAGTCATCAAATGCAAACTTTTTAGAAATAAATCCTATTCCTTTTTCAGCTTCGCTTTCACTTGCAACTACGTTCTTACCACCAAGCCTTTCCAGCTCAATCAACGTATTAGAAACATCAACTTTTTCGCCAGCACCTTGCTCGACAGTCTTCATTAGTCTTTCAACAAATGAAGTTTCAATGCTTTCAACACTTTCCCTAATAGACAAATCAGGACGGTTTTGCTCTTGAACAACGTCAAGGTATCCTGACTCCATCTCTTCAGCAATTTCTTGTTCTTTAGTTTTGACTTCAGGAGAAGATTTCTCTTGCCCTTCACTCATCACCTTGCTTTTCGCAAGATCAAGAATCTCTTTAGCAGATGGTTCTTTTTCCGTACTAGATGAAGGATTCGCTTGCTTAGCTTCTGATGGCTTAGAAAGGTTCTCTTCTGCTTTGACCTTATCCTTTGAAGGCTCTACTTCTTTTGCCGCAACAGGCTTAGCTTTCGCCTTAGGAGCAGCTTTAACAGCAGGTTTAGCTGTCTTCGGAGTATTGTCCTCTAGAGATTTAGCGTTAAGAATTTCATCACGCATAACTTCTCTTAACTCATACGTACCAATAGCCATTTGAGCTGAATCTGAAATTGATAGTTTGTGGTCAATACACATATTCAAATCAGAAATTAACTGTACGATACCAGGGTCAGACTCAAGATCACTAAAGTCTTGCTTTTCTTCTTCTTCCCATAGTCTCTTAAGTTTTTGGCAAGCATTGTTGTACTTATCCAAAATAGCTCTAGAAGGCTTATCAACCATCATAAACTTGTTTAGCTTGGCTTCTTCAACCTCATGCGGATCCGCAAAGTATAGAGAGCATCTTTCTAGTTTATCACCATTGATTACATGAGCTTTACCAGGTGGCTGCTGAACCAAGTCGCGTAGACTCATACGTTTAACAAGTTCAACCTGAGTATTCTTCATTTGTTTGTACAGAGAACCAATAGCAGCATCATCTTTTCCTTCGTGACCTGGAAGCCTTGCTAAATAAGCCTCACCTGCACGATCTTGCATAATTTGAAGCGTCTCTTTTGGATCTTCAAGTTTCATACAGACTTTTATATTGGTATTCGCAACAGTTGCAGCAGCTTCTTCTTCTGATGCTTTCTTTAGCGACTGATAATCCTGTCCAGCGAACACAACCGACACCCCCAAAGATCGGGCTTGGGCGGCAACGACCGCAAAACCTTTTACCGCATAGTATCCGTATTCGTCCATTATCATTATGAATGGTACGGAACATTTAGTAGGCTTCTTATCGATAACATTTATCTTCAGACCTTCAAGCTCATCACCAAGTGCTGGAGCCAAAGCTGAACGAACACCAGCCACCACTAACTTGCCTAATCCTGCAAGCGCATCAGGGTCTTTCTCTAAACTTGGCAGTATTACAAACAACACTCGACGGTTAAACACGACATCTTTATAATCAACTTCGCCAAGCTTAGCTGAGAAGATATGACCATACGTCTCCGCCAAATCTGCCATGATTTCAGTAAGTTGCATCGTCAGATAACCATGTTGTTCATAGGCTTTTTGTTCAATTGTACCCATTAAAGCATCTTGCTCTTTGTAACCTGGCAAGTCTTGAAGGTATTTTTGGATAGAATTTAGAACACTTGGTTTGAAGTCTTCACGCATAGAAAGTTGCACAATCCTATCGAGAGGCATGTGGTCACGGATGGTGTCGATATCCAGATTTATCTCTCCAGAGTTCCTCATAGCAGTTAGTGCTTTAAGAAGAGTTCCTAACATTGATGATGCGCGACCTTTCCACATATCATCACCACCACCATCACGCATTAGACCTACAATCAATGATCTGAGCTGTTCTGAGGATCCGTGAGCAAAGGGGTTTGAAGTATTGGATTTACGCTTAAGGGACGGTTTACCATCCATCGTCGTGTCTTCTTCACCTGTTAAGTAGTTAATAACAAGCAAATCATCGACTTTATCGACCTTTCTACAGAAACTGAAAACGAGCCACCATACAGTATTATCCCCTTTTCCGTCCACGTATAGACAGCCTGATCCGAACATCATGCTTTGGTATAATACCCCTAATAAAAATCTGGTCTTTCCGCTCCCTGTAGTCCCGAACACGAGCATGTGCGTTCTCAAATCATCATCTGAGAACCATAATGCGGATTTATCTATGATTGAGTTACCTAAGAGAAGAAGACCTTTACCACTGCCCTTGAGTGGCTTTTTCTTATCGTCTACAGCAGAGATGGGTTCATGAAAGATATACTCTTTCACTTTTCGTTTTTGATATGGGTAATACATCATTGCCAAAACAAACAATGCTTCAGCAAGTATGACATTTCCCATTATTGGAGCAGCTAAGATAAGCAATCCAAGACCTAGCATTACCTCACCCGAGTTGTTATAGGTAAGATCTCGGAAAGATTCCATTGTTGTTCTGGTATCTTTCTTTACTAGTCCTGGTTGCAAATCTTCGTTTGCAGTTACACCATGAACTTGTACACTCATTATTATGCCTTTCTTATAATTTATTTATTTCTTTATTATTTATTATTAAATAATCTTGTGCGAGATTTATTTATTATAATTCAGTTAGGATTTTATATTGAAATCAAAACAAAATCCAGAAAGATGAGGTAAATGAATAAAATTTTGAAGGTCAGGTTATACCTGACCATTAAAACGACACTTTCCTTTTCTCACATGTAAATTTCCGCTTCCAATTCTCCACATGTGCTCCCTTAAGTCTTCTTCAGTAAACAATATTTCCTGATTTGGATTTTTCATTAAATAGAATACATGATCAGGCTCTTTCTTCCTGAAAATATTCAATTTTCCGATTGCTGATAATATTTTTTTCATAATTTATTCTCTAGATTTAAGAATACAGCCCCTAAGGGCTGCATAAGTTACTCTGAGTAGCCTTCTCGCTCATGAAGCTTAAGCTCAAGTTTTAGTGCATTAACTGCTTCACTGACTTCAGCATTCATCAATGGCTCGCCAATTACCTGTTCAACCAACCAATGCGCAAAAGGACCAGAACACTCTACAAACGATACTTTTCTACCGTGGGAAGATAAACAGTAGTACAGAACTCTATCGTGCTGCTTAACCCATCCAAGCTCACCCATATCAATTACACCAACACTTCTAGCTCTACCAAATAAACTCATCAAGCCACACCTGATAAATGCATGGTTTGCCAAAATATCTTGCGCATCAGCTTCTTTAATTGGAACAAAGTATTTATCATTTCTGATATACGTTAGAATTCTTCGCTTATCTAGGAACATGCCGCGTGTCATTTTTTGCTTCTTCTTCTTAGCTTCTGCAATTTCAGCGTCAATATCTTCCTTTAGAAGTTTGTATATTTGAGCATTAGGAGGCGTTAACTTCGAAACATTAATCTTTGGAGCATTTGGAACTTTGATGATCGAAGAAATATATTTTTTGAACTTTGGAATGTTCTCTACATGGTTAATTTCCATTCTCTTAATGAAGAAGTCGTAAACCCCTTTCTCAACATCATTTAGAGACTTAATACCAGTAAATCTATTACCCATTTGAGCTATAAAAGCTCTCTCAGCCAAGTCCATGTCAAAACCGACATCACCATCCCAAATTGCTTTGAACTGGTTACTTTTCTTCGCTTCGTCTTCCAGACCCAACGGTGGAGATAAAAGAGCAAAATCTGATGGATCCAAGGAACATCCATATTGATATGTATCTTCCTTCATGTCCCTATCGTAGCGAACAGACTTGTATTCAGGTTTATCCTTCACATATGGCTTAAGGTGAGGGTAAATTTCTGAAAGCTCTGACAGCAATGTATCGTGGTTATAGATGGTATCGATCTTAGTCGTAGACATAGAACGTTTGAATCCAAGGTAAATAACCCAAACAGCGAAAGGCCAAGTTACCCAGCCAGATAAGTGATCATTGATGCTGAACACAGTATCTTTATGAATTAGGTCGTATGGTTGACTCCATATGTAATCAAATAGACCTTTTATTTCCATTTTTCCGTAGATTGGGAACCAATCTGGTAAAACATAGAATAATGAAAGTTCAGCAAGTTTTATCCATTTCCATAGAAAAACCAGCCAAGAATAATGCGTACTAACAAACCAGCAGAGGGCTAAAAAGCCCACTGCTGCTGCTATGTAAAACATATCATTGTCTTGTTGAGGATTTTGTTGACTCATTTTTTATTCTCTTTATTAATTATTCAATTTATCCACCAAATTTCGCCCCAAGCATTTCAAGAGGATCAATGAAATCGTCATCGTCATCGTCATCATTGAAAACATCAGATTCTCCATCACCTAGATCAAATCCGACAAACCCCTCTTCTTCATTTTGAATCATTAAATCAGGGTCGATAATCTCTTCATCAAAACTGACTGGTTTTACTGCTTCTTTCTTAATTACTTGGCTTTCATTTGATTTATTAATGTTTTCTTCATTTTTACTTATGCTTTTAGACTCTTGAACACGCTTATTTTCTTCTCTAACTGACTCATTAAATTGTCGAGAATCACTTTGCTTCCTAACATCCGATGGGCTTTCAGAAGCTGGTGGATGAGGATTTCTTTCCATTTCTCTCTGTTCAGAGCTATCCCTTACCTCAGTCCCATGCTCACTTTCTGGATAATTCATACCAGGTGGCATCATGTGCGGAGGATAAGGATATGGATAAGACGCGGGAGAAGGAAAACTTTGTTGATTGGCGGGGTTAACCCCGCCTCTCATCATCTCAAACATTTGCATCATTCTGAACATATCATCAGGGCTAGGTTGAGGCGCTTGCTGTGTAGCAGGCGCTTTCTTCATTATTCCTGATAGCATCTCAACGACCATTTTCAGGTCATTTTCGTTCACTGAATGCTCTACAGACTGTTGAGAATCCATATGCCTAATGAGAGTGTTATATCCAACTTTTATCAGAGTTCTTATTGCTTCTGAACGCTCCATTCCCTTTGGGTGTTCAGCAATATAATCAGCTATTTCAGAGTCAAGTTTTTTATCTGTGTACAGATTTAAGGTATATCTAACTCTCATTATTTAGATACCTTATTTTTTTAATGCTGTTTCAATGAATTTAGCCATTCCGCGAGCATTAGCAAAACCAGGGTCTTTAACAATGTTTTGGTTACGGAACCAGCCTTGAAGCTCATGCTCTACAGCTACAGTTGTTCCACCTACAAAGTTTACGCTATCAAGATCCGCCGCAGAACCTAAACGTCTGCTAACTTCCGCATGAATCTTAGCCATTTCTTGCTTGATAGCTAATTCGATAAACTCAGATACATCATAGTCAGTTCCCCAAGCGCGGAACATTTTAGTTTTCATCACTTGGTTCATTTGAGCAGTAGTAGGAATAACATCGTACTCGTCTGAAATCTTCTCTTTAACAAGATTCTCAATGTTCAGCATACCAGCTTCAATAGTAGTAGATTTGTCGGTTTCAATATTGCAGTCTTCAATAACTGCGATATCTGTAGTACGACCACCAATATCTACGAAAGCAGTTGGTACTGATGACTTGTCTTTGTTCATTGTCAGATTGCCAGTTTCAGGGTCGCGCTCAAGAACGTAATCCATCCATGCAGCAATACCTTCAGAAATGACGTGATGCTCAACAATACGTGGAATGTTAAGGTTTGATAGAGACTTACCATTAGTGCCGTATAAAACCTCTTTTACATCATTAAGGAGCAGGTTTTTACGCTTAGCCTTAATAAGAGGAAGGTTTTTATCCTTACCACGGTAATAACGTTTGTACGGTAGACCTGTAGCAATAGCAAGGCGGTTTGCGCCTGTAAAGCCAAGTGAAATTAAGGCGTGAGTAACCAGAACGCGGTTCATAGCGCTGATTGGGTAATCATCATTTGATGTAGCATCACTTTCTTTAATTTTACCAACAATGAATGCACCATCTTTGGTTTCATAAGGAAACACAGTTTTAGCACCACCATCAATGGAAATTTGCGTCATCTCACCTGCACGAGCTTGGGATGGAATTACGATCTTAACATCATCACTAACCCAGACTTTAGTTTCACGGAAACCATCGTCAACGCCTACGAAAGCTATCTTTTCTTTGTTATTTTCGCTCATTTTTACACCATGTTTTTCTATTATAATTAGTTTTTATTTATTAATTTATTGAGTTGTGGTGTATATTTTAAATTAATTGTTCAAATAGTCAAACAATTCAGAGCTTTTTAATGACAAATAAAAAGGTCGAGTTCATGGAACCCGACCTTCTTATGCTGCAACGACTTGAAGTCGTTTTTGTATGCTTTCTTTAACGCTTTTTATAGATGAAATAACAGACTCATTCGTGACATGCTTCTCAGCTCTATAGATACACCTCATGCACTCCCTTACTGAGCTGTTGTTGAAGTTATACTGCTTTGCCATTTTATAACTAATCTTTACAGCTAGATTTTGAAGTGATTGAATTTTTGGTTTTTTCTCTAATAAATCATCAATTTTTTTCAATGCATCATAAAGTTTATCATTCGCAATCAGCTCTGTTATCTCGTTTTGAGCATTTTCAACATAGTTTTTTAACTTAAGCCTTCTTGCATTTTTCTCTTCTAATTTTTTTCTAATTTGGGAGTATGTTTCATGAACCCCCATTTTCATCTTCATTCTTTCAACGAGGTTGTTAGCCATATCTTTATGGCATAGACCCAAGTAAAGAAACATTATGCATATCATCGAATCTGAATTGTTTTCAATAAACTCTTTGTGCTCAACATAAGTTCTATTGAGTAAGCTTAGCGCTTTTTGGTTTTCACCTGCCTCATGCAAATGGATCACTTTAAACAACGCCTGGTTAACATGGATAACCTTACTTTCTGGGAAGTTTTCATATCCACGATTCAAGTACTTAATGCTTTCCTTGATAGCATCAATCATTGGAACTTTAATTTTTGATTCCGCATAGTCACGTTTCAAATTTGCCATTTCCACATAGATGTCAGGATATGACTGCAATCTTTTTTCCAGCAAAGAGATGATTTTCTCGTATGAATCAATTGCTTGTTCATACTTCATTTCCTTAGCGTCAATCTTAGAAATTGCGAGACATGCCTTAATGTAGTCTGGACAGCAGCCAGTAACTTCCTTGTAGCACTTATAGGCTTCATCTGTATTACCTAGATTGTCGTAAATATCGCCAAGCAACAGGGTGGCTTTAATACTAGAAGGATGTTTTCGCTTGCAGATCAGTACTTCTTGAAGCGCTTCCTTGTATCGGCGCGTTGCTATAAGTGATTCAGCAAGATAGGTTCTTATCCATTCAGCCTCATTATTAACCAAAAGGAATCGACAAAAACTCTCTATATTTTTGTACATTTTCAGTTCTAGCATGGCTTGGATTTTTACTTTATATAGCCAGCCCCTGATTTGACCTGTATTAAAGTGCTTTTCAAGCTCATAAATAGATTCTAGTACTTCTTGATGATTACCTTCGCTTATAAGTTTTCGCAGTTTTAAAGTCATGATAATGTTTTGAGCATTAGCGAAAATTCTCTGACTTAAGACTTTTAATGTAAAAGGCTTAAGTATGATATCTTCTGCTTCAATTTGTATCATCTCGGCAATATTACGCTTAGTATGGTTGGAGCTGATAAATACAGTACACACCTTAGTATTTGACTCACGGATATGCTTAAAGAGTTCAACGTAGTTATCTTTTAACTCTGAATCAAAGTCGATAATAACCAAGTTAAACTTTTGTTTTTTGAATATGCGAGCGGCTTTATCAGGACTTGAAGCTAGTGTGACGTTGTGGATACCCATTGTGTAGCAATTTTTTCGAATGATTGCCTGAGTAAACTCCGAACTGTCTAAAATCAATACTTTTAATTTATTAGCGTCTTCTGCCGAAAACTTATGCATTTGATAAATTTACTTTATTAGTTAATTGGGCTGTCGATTATAATAATCAACAACCCTAAGTCAATACCTTATTGATTAAGTGCTCAAGAAAGAGTCAGCCTCTCAATTTTCTCTTTAGTTTTAGTGTATTCCGAGAATAGAGGGTGTCTATCACCAACATGACCTATTGATTCTAAAATTGTAAATGCCTGATTCAATAATCTTCCTGAGCCAAGATTCACATGGATTTCAATCAGGATATTTACAAACAACAATGATGATTCTAGGTTGTTTGGTCTTAGCATATAAGCCTTGCGACCAGCTTCTTCAGCCTCACTCAAATTCCCACTCTCAAACAACTCTTTCGCTTTCTCATACGACTCATTAGCCTTTTTAATCGCATCTGAGTTAATTTTAACATTTGAAAGCTCTGTCATTTCAGCAACATTTTGAAGCTTCATTAAACAGTCTGAGTCCAAGTTTAGCTTACCCGCCAGCTCAAGAATGTATTCCATTAGGTATCTGTTTTGCAGTAAAACTGATCTTTCTTTATTTTCGATAGAGCCGATGTGAAGCTTAAGCTTCTGAATATCTCCGCGTAGTGCTGTTTCTTTCAGCTTATACTCTAAAAACGCTGCTTTTAACCAAGTTTTCTGGTGCTTTCTGAAACCTCGACCAATAGCATTAGCCAATTTAGAAACAATTGTTGTACTTGCCGCTTCATTGGATACCCAGTATTTATTTCCATAATGAATCAATCGCTTATACGAATCCTCATCATCTTCTTTACAGTCAATCCTTAGCTTCATAGAATCAAGTTCAACTTCAACTGAACTCTTAAATTCTCCACATTCAAAAAGGCTTTTTGCATGACTAGCGAAAACATTAAACTCCATCACCCCATTAGCAATGATTGTTGATGTAAGAGATTTAGCGCTTGAGAAATCCCCAATGGACATAAACGCCTGTGACATTACAAACAACGCAGCATTCGTCATAGAGCCACCTTCAATCTCATCAGCATAAAGCATCAATGCTTCTGAAGGTCGATTGTCAGCAATTAGCAATTTAGCCATAAGGATCTTAGCTGTAGGATCGTTACGATCCATCATAAGGTCACTAAGCAAAAACTTGCACTTGTCTTTCATCCCTTGAGACATCAAAGATTCAAAAGTGACTTGCAGAAACCACTTATCCAAACCGCTAATTTGTCTGTTTTGTTTGGTGGATAAGCGTTTATGAAGCATCGATTGAAGAGACAGTGAATCTCCAGCGAGGAACATGCGTCTTGCGTCAGACGTTACAACGTAATTTTCTTTGGCAGCACGTAGAGCGAGAAGAGCATCGTTAATTTTGAATGGTCTGGGTATAACGATATCTGCCTGCTTATCTACTGGAATTGAGATCGATTCAACCAAATCATTAGTTACCACGACAGTAACCTGGCTAAACTTAATGTGATTAACCATCTTTAATGATTTTAAAGTCGAATACGATGACATACCCATGTCAATAATTACGGCATCAAATCTATCTCGCTGGAGGTGTGAAATTGCATCAGTTAGAGATAAACACACTTCATACTCATCAGAGGCAGGACTTTTAGCTAAAATTAACTTCCAGTCTTTCAGTGTTATAGATTTTGGGTGCGAAATGAGCAGGAATTTCATCTTCCCTCCTTTTAGAAGAGCCTAAATTATATTAGTGAGTAGTTGCATGTCAAGGTAAACACAATTAAACAGTTAAAATTTCCATATTTGGAAGCCGTGTCAAAAAACCCTTATAAATCAGATATGTTTTTATTTTGCAATCAATTGAAATGTAGAGAGTTGCATATTGTCGTGTTGCTTATGTTATACGCAAAAAATGAAAAAACTTAACCACTTGGTTAATAAAAGTTTCGCATTATTACAAGTATTGAAAATATTAAAAAATCGAATACTTTTCAAAAAAGTATCCAATATACAACCAATGTCGAAAAATCAAAAAACCCTACATCAATTGCAGGGTTTCTATTAACATTTTTTAATAACTAAAAGCGTCCTATAGAGCCAACTCAGGCTCTTTAGCCTTACTCTTAGAGTTACCAAAAGTGTTATTAAATGATTCTAGGTTAAGCTCATCTATGGACTCAAACTCACTAACGTCGAAATTTTCCATGTCATACACACGAAGATCACAACTGGTCACGTTATCCATAGGATACTTATCTTCATTACTTTGGATGAACCTTAAGTCTTCCAGTACCTGACTTAAGTTTAGAGACGTAGCCATAGAAGACGCTTCCAATGAGTCTAGCTGCTTTTCACCCTCAAATACTTGCAAAGTATCTTCTAACTCAATCATCCCAACAAGCTCTCTTTCTGAGTACTCCTGGCTATCATACTCACCATCAACAATGATCTTGATGGTATCCTTATCCCACATCATTTGGCTTTTAATTGTCATAAGAGGTTCATTCGAGAGATTTACAACCTCCATCTCAAACTCATCTTCATTGATAACCATATTGAATGCGAAACCACGCTTTATCACTTTTTCCAACCTGCTTAAAGCCGCACTCAAGGATAGAAGTGATTGCTCTTTAGGAGTCGGTTTAATTGAAGTGACCTTTTCAAACATTTCTGCTTTAAACAGTAAAGAGTTTGGGTCTTGCCCATTTACTGTAGATTCCGTTTCAAATGGGATGCTTAGACCAAGCTTTTCATTTAGGTTGTGAATAGCCGCGTTTCTTGTATTTAGTTGTTTCATCGCAATTCTCGTTATTTTTTATTTATTAATTAAATTATACCCTACGAAATAAAAAAAGCCCATCTATGATGGGCTAAAAAACAAGATAACTATCGCGTCCGTTACTTAAATCACTGTCTAAAACTAACAATGAGAAGTTAACCTAGAAAAATAAAGTATGTGTAACTCTATGATTAAAATTTACTACAAATATTTTTTATTTAATATAAAAAACACCTGTAAGTGTGACGACGATCATGCAATTATTTTACTCTCTAGAATGGACGTATTGATAAAAGTCAGTATAATGAGCGCAAATGAAACTAGAATTGACTGAAAAACATACAAATTATTGTTGATTCAAGCGTTTTTAATAACTAATGCAATTTAACAGTAGGCTTCAAATGGTTCATACAGACTCAACATCATCGGCAGCTAAAAGCCCATGCGTGAAAAGACTTCTTCATGCCTGTGCTTATGTTACCAACTTCAAAAACTCTAGTGGTGATTGTAAGCTTCGCGCTGAAAATCTTAAGAAAAAATTAAAATCTGGTAGCTGCAATTCTGAAGAAGTAATAAATGACCTTGTAGTGATTATTGGACAGTTAACAAGTGTTAATGATTCAACCTCAGAAAATTCACCGCTTACAAAAGAAACCACTGTGTCCGACAAGGACGTTAAGGATGTAGAGAAGGCTGTAAATGAGGTGTTTGAAGGAAATCCAGATTCTCCTGTTCGACTAGGGCTTCTTAACAAGTTAAATGCAAATAGAAATTGCGCATTCTCTGTAATGCGTCAACTGGTTAACTTTGCCATCATAGAAGCTCGTAACCGCGCCGAACGAGAGCGTCAATTAATGACTAACATTGAAGGTGCTGTATCTAGTCTTATTACCAAATCAAAGAGTGCTAAAGAAGCAGAAAGCTCTCACATCGCTGATACAGTAAGCTTTATTCGCGATATGACTAACTCATCAGCTTCACTGAAAGACGAGATAGGTAGCGATAGCGCCCTAAACAATCCCAAGGTGATTGGACTAATTTCAAGCATTGAAAGCCAATTGAACGCCCAAGCGATCAGTCAAAAGACATACCAGGATAAAGCCGAATCTCTCTTAATCGCTCAGCAAGCCCAAGTTGACAACTTGCTTGCTGAAACAGAGAATTTGAAGAAACAGCTATTGGAAACAAAAAAACTTGCTGAAACTGACTCGTTAACAAGACTAAAAAATCGCAGGTCTTTTGAAATCAAGAAGGCAGAGAATAAAAGCTTAAACAAGCCATTTTCTTTCGCGATTATTGATATCGACCACTTCAAGAAAATTAATGATAACTTTGGTCATGCGGCTGGGGATATGGTGATCAAGTCATTCTCCGATATTCTTCATTCAATTTCGTCATCGACAGTTCACCCATACAGAATCGGGGGTGAAGAGTTTGGTGTAATTATTGACGGTGAATATAATGCGCATCACTTATCAATGATGCGGTATATTAGAGTCTCAGCAGCAAAAGATACATGTAACACTCCATATGGTGATATCTCATATACAGTATCAATCGGTCAATCTTCATCTAAAGAAGGCGATAAGTTTGTTGAAATGGCTGACCGAAGATTATACAAATCCAAGGAGTCTGGAAGAAACATGATTACCTATATGAAAAAGGCGATTCAAAAATGACAAAATCAAAAATTTCCTTATCCGCCCTAAATGGTATGCAAAAGAAATACGAAACCTCTACCATAACAATGAGAGCATGGCTCTCTGTATCGGTTATTTTCTTTGTGATAATGGTGCTTAAAGGCTCATACTTTTCACCCCAATCGCTACTACCCTCACCAGAGCTACTATTTGTTTTGAGTGGATTGGTAATCTCTGCATTCCTCTATGACAGAAACAAGAGAATTTCGAATCAGATTGAAGAACTCATTGAGGAAGATGAGCAAAAACTACTTAAAGATAAATTTATTAATCGCTTATCGGGGATGAAAACTAAAGGTGGCACCGTTAAGCTTATCTTTCAGAAATATGGAGTGCTTGGTTGCATTGACCAAAAAACCAACCTAACTCCGTTCCAAAGAGCTAGATTGGTTTTATGCACACAGCATCTAATCAGAGAGAACTACTTTTGACTATGAACACGCAAACGCGTGTTCTTTTTTATTTAGCTAGCTCATTAGCTGGCGAGTCATTTTTTTCAATCTTCGCGACCAAGTAATCCCTTAGAACAATGCCCTTCTTCACTTCATAATCATTCATGTTTGATACAAGCTCTCTTGCCTGCTTTAAAGAATGTTCTGAAAGTACATCTGGCGAAGAACAGCCCTTAGCCGTTGCGATCTGTTTAATTTCAAATTTCATAGGGCTTCCAAGTCTCTCATTATCTGAAAGGTTGTCAGTTACGTAATTTGAGTCGAGCTGGAAAGTCCAGTCAACAAGAAACGATATAGGCTTCGATGTTGGCGTTGGTTTGTCCGTTAAACCTCTTAAAGATGTCGTATCGCCCGTTCTTGTGAAACCTTCGTAATAAAGCATGTATGTTCTACGCTCTTTACTCACACCATCTTGTTCAATCTTAAACTTTGAGTTACTTTTGCCATTAGTTAGCGGCATTTCGTTACATGAGGTTATTTTGATCGTTGAAGTGTGTTCTGAGTTTTTAACCCTGTAGTTATCACTAAGCAGGTCAACTCTCCCTGTACACATACCCGAAATCTTTTCATAGAAATCAGGAGAAAGCTTTTCTTTCTCAGTGACAGTTCCATAAGTACCAATTAGCCCCTGAATATCGAATGCGCTAGTTACTGTTTTTGCAGTTGACGCTTCAAGCTTCATTTGGGAAACCTGTTCTCTTGCTTCTTTCTTGTTTTTCGCAAAAACAATAAGTGAATATTCTTCTTCAACGGACAGATCTAAAAGAGCAGCAGTCTTTTTGTTTTCCTCATCAAAAGCCACGTCATTTGCGACCAATTGATTATCAACGAGCTTAGAACTGCTGTAACTGAAAGGAATTCCAGATTGGCATTTTTTTATATTTGTAAAATTAACTACGAATGGCTTCATCTTTTTTATTCTTTAATTTATTTACTTAGCTTCTATCTTACCACTTTTTGCGCCACAGCAAAATAATTGGTGCTCGTTATTGACATAATTGGCAGCGTATGTAAAATAGCCGCAGTTTAAATGGATAATATTGATTTACATGAAAATTTATATGGGCAGACAGCCAATTCTCGATAGAGCGAGAAAGATTGTTGGTTATGAGTTGCTATTCCGTGACAGTGAAGAGAACAGGTTTCCTATGCATGTGCCTCAAGATGTGAGCACTGCGAAACTTCTGATCAATTCATTTCTAAATATGGACTTTGATGAGGTTGTGAACGGTAAAACAGCCCTTATAAATTTCCCTATCGAAATGCTTAGAAACAAAGTTTCTACACTATTACCGAATAAGCGTATTGTTATTGAAATCCTTGAGTCTGTTGAACCAAATGAAGAGACCAAGGATTTGCTTCGAGAACTACACCGAAAAGGTTATAGAATTGCTTTAGACGATTTTATCTACAGCCCTCAATGGGATGACATTTTACGTTACGTTTCCATTATTAAGATTGATATCCAGGCTACTCCTTTGGATACAATCCCTCACGTTTTGGAAAAGTTAAAATCTCAAAAAGTAAAGATTCTTGCTGAAAAGGTGGAAACCTACGAAGAATACCAAGAATGCAGAAAAGCTGGATTCCAATACTTCCAAGGGTACTTTTTCTCTAAGCCAGAAATGATATCTGGAAACGAAGCTGAAATTTCTAACAGTTTGATCATGCAGATTTACAGAGAAGCAACAAGGAATGTTATTAATTTTGACCGAATTTCTAAACTTTTCGAACAAGAATCTACCCTTACGTATCAAACGTTAAAGCTGGTAAATACCCGCAGACAAAGCAATAAGAAACCTGAAATTAAGAGTGTAAAACAAGCTCTAGTTTATCTCGGTGAGCAGCATGTGAGGCGCTATGTTTGTTTGTTGGCAATAGGAAAGTTAGGTAAAAACAAACCTGCTGAATTGGTTAAAATGGCTCTTACAAGATCTCGATTCTTCGAGCAAATTGCAACTTTAACTCCATATAAAAGAGAAAGAGAAGAAGTGTTCCTTATGGGTCTACTATCAACTCTAGATGCTTTGCTGGATAAGGAGATGTCCACTGTTATGGACAGCTTACCCGTTAATGATGCTGTTAAAGATGCTTTAGTTTCGAAGTCAGGTAGGTACTACCCTTTCTTAGCTATTATATGCGCCATAGAACGTGCGGAATGGGATAAGTTTGAGCATTACTGCTCCAAAATTAATATCGACTCCCAAACCGCTATGACATTTTATAAAAATGTCCTACGAGCTGAAAGAAAGGATTTGCTGATTGCTGCCTAAACTTTACATTTTATGTATTCAGTAAAACCTCCCTACTTGTAGTGAGGTTTTTTTGTTTATATTTTACACAACTGATTTTATAGTGATAAAATAATTAAAACAATAAAAAGGTAATAACATGAAATCTAGTGACCTAACCTCAAAAACAACAGCGACTAAACTTTGCACTTTAGCTCTTTTATTAAAAGAACGTGCCGAGATGAGAGTGCAAAAGTTTAAAGAAAGCAATGTGGCTGATAAAATCTTAAAAAAATTGAATACCATAAAATCTGAATCACTTACATATCCCCGCGATTTAGAAGCATCTAAACCTTTTGGTATTGAAGAATCATTTAACGATTTTTTTGCTAAAGTAGATAAAATGAAAACCAGCTCGAATGAAATTGGTTTCGATAAAAGTCATCTACTAGCAATAACTCTCGACAAGCTGGTGGATGAAGGGATTATATACTTCGACTCTGAGTTTATATTTGATAAAGATAGCGATATCGATGTATATGCGGTTTCCAAAGCTCTTAATGAAAAGTTTGGCAAGGAAGTGTCTTACGGCACATCAAACTTTTTGGAGAACAGCGCTAAATTGCAAGTGTGCGGCTCTGAACGTGTTCTTGAATCACTAAGTAATGACTTTGGAATTTCACCTTCTACTTGCGATATCGAATACCTATACGTTGACTTACCTACCAAGAAAATAGCCCCTGAACTTGATTGGGATTTCGCAAATAGTGACTTATGGAATTCAGAAAAGTGCATGTCAATTCAGACTCTTATTTGCAAACAGTACTTAGAAGAGAATAGTGAGCCAGCAAAAACATCTGATAAGTGGATTGCTAGTCAGTTGTCAAAAGCTAACACTCAAGAAAAAGAGCTAACTTTAGAAAAGTCTATGTAGCCTTCCTCTGAATATAAAAAAGCCCGCTCAAAGCGGGCTTTTAATTACTTGTACATTGGATGGTCTATGTTGTTCAGATCAAATGTATTAAGCAGCTTCATGCCTATCGGATATATGACTGGCTCCACCCCAAGAACCCATTTGTACCCGAGCACTTGCTGAATCTCCAGCTTTTCACCTCTCATAAGCTCAAAGCGCTCAATAACAGACGAACTAGTGAACTTACTATTAGATCTCAATACTGGGTATGACAGTATCACAATAAGATCAAGCATGGTCATGTATTGCTTCAGTTTTACTTTCCAATTTGCACCATTCTTGATTTGGCTAATTTCAAGCAAGCGAAGCGGTAATCTTGCAAGCGCAAACAGTGAAAAGAACAGGCTAAAGAACAGTGCAATTGGTGGCACTATTATCATTTTCAGATAACCGTTACCTTCTTCTACACGACTTCCACCTGGCGCAAAGTCTCTCTTACTATTTTTCAGCTTAGAAACTTCTGCTCTCACTTCCGATGCAAGATTTCCATTGACATATTTACGCTCAAACTGTGACTTAGACAAGCCCAATGGCACTGAACCACTATAAGCACTGCCTAGCAGCTTCTTAAATCCTGACTGAACTTCGTTCAGAGCAACGAACTGTGCTTTTGTCTTGGTTCCCGATGCACCTCCAGTTGCTTTATTGAACTCTCTTATAAAGTTAGCTTTGTTCATTGTCATGCCATATGGCAGATGAACACCTTTATCTGCAAGCTCAGAGCGTATGCTCATCGCAACCGTTGGCTCATTCATGAATTGGGACACTGAGTTTATATCTGGATTCAGTCCAGACATGTAGCTAAACATCCCATCCATCAATGGCACAGCTTGTTTTGCCAAGAACTTTTCATCACCAGGACATTTGTTTCCATCACACCATTTTTGCCAATTAGACTTTGAACCCGTGGCTTGTTCCATAATGGCCTCAACTTTACCAAGGGCTTGTCTACGGCAGTTAGTGCCACAACCATTTGAGAATGCTTTCTCATACTGATCGTAAAGCAAATCGTGAATATTGTTCTTTCTGATTTGCGTTTCTACGTATTCAGGAAATTCAACATCTCGCTTGTGCTTATAGTTAGCGTACTCTTTCGAAGACTTACTATATATTTTTTCCCACTGAGCATTCGGGTCAAGTGCCTTTTGACCAGAGTTGTACTTCTTCCATTGGGAATCGACCTCTTTAGACACCTGAAGGTAGCCGTCATAAAGAAGGTCAGTTTTCATTGAGTTTCTGATCTTGACGATATCACTCACCCAAGAGTTAAGATCCTGTGTCAGCAACCCCTCTGTTCTAGTTGAGTCGAACATCATCAATGAATACATTGAAAAAAGCGCTAGCTCTTCAGCGCTTGTCGGGTTATCTCGATTGATCGGAACTTCTTTACCAAGACCAAAATCGCCAGATATCAATCCCTCTTTATATGTTACGAACAGTTCTGCTCTCGACTTGGTTTCAGCAGTTGCGTTACCAACAATTAAGTCATCTATAAGTAGAGACTGCGCTTTATGCATAAGCGGAATGCAAACAACAAGGGTTAAGATGAAGTTGAACACTCTTCTTCTAAAAGAATACTTAGTACCCAAGAAGCCGAACACAAGCAATGACAAACCTACGCCGCTTAATAGGCGACCATACTTTTCTAGGTTATCAATCCCATGCTGGGTTACAACTAAACCACCACCCGCGTTCAGAATTGCAGCATTCAGAGCGAATTCAGACAAGATGTACAGCAACTCAAATACTATGAGAAACCGTATCCACTTTATTCTGTCTCCGTCAAAAAAGCTCTTCATCATCTATTCCAATTAATTACATCACTGCACACAGTATACATAAAACAACAACAGAGTCAATTTTTTTAGCTAAATATAAAAACAAAAATATCCATATATTCTATGATGATAGGATATTTCCGACTAAATAATTAAAATTGTTGCTGATAAAGCAATCAATTGTATAAAATTCAGTCATTTAATGCAATTCTTTTGTAATAAAAGCCTTTATCAATTGATTTGACACCTATAGTCATGTAATGCAAAAAAGTTCAATTAAGTTACTAATTTTAGTGAAATTCTTTTTGACAATTCACAAAAAAACACTTATTGTAAGAACTATTGAGGCAAATGTTGCTCTCTATTAATAAACAAACCAAAAAAATATCTTTAAATAACTAAAGGAATTTAACTATGAAAAAGACTCTGATCGCACTTGCTGCACTGACTATCTCTGGCGTTGCTTCTGCTGCTTCTGTTGATAACGTTTCTGTTGGCTTCACTGATGTGGAAGATTTCCAGGGTATCACTGTAGGTGTTGAGAAAAGCATCACTGAAAGCGTTTACGTTGGCGCTAATGTACAAGCTCTAGAGCATGTAGATCGCGCAGATGTAACTGCTCAAGATTACAGCGCTAAAGTTGGTGCTCTTCACGCTCTGAGCGCAACTCACAACCTTTACGGTGAAGTGGGTGTTGGTCACGTAGTGCTTGAAGATGTTGATGGCAAAGTGTCTGACGACTACGCAAGCCTAGAAGTGGGTGTTAAAGGCGACCTTTCTCAGAAAGCTCCAATCCAATACTCTGCGTTCGTAGGTAGCAAGGCTTACACTGATCTAGACAACACTTACTACGTAGGTGCAGACATGGATTACGCTGTAACTGACACATTCGCTGTTGGTGTTGGCTACAAATTCGAAGCTTACGATAGCAATGATCAATCTCTGTACGGTGAAGAAAACGAAAGTCAATTCTTCGTACAAACTAAATTCAAATTCTAATTTGAATAATGAAAAAAAACGAGGCTATTGCCTCGTTTTTTTATGCCTATTAAAATAACGAAGTTTACTTTTTAGGATTGAATCGATGGCTAAACATAAAAAATACGACATGTTGCTGGCAAAAGCCGACAACATGGATTTGGTGATTTTACTCAAATACCAATCAAACTACACTTGGAGCAAGTCTCCAAATGCCTACCCGCCAAATAATGACTATACTATTGGATTCCTTTGCCTACCTAAACACGAAGAAGCCTGTCTTGGTGCTTTAAATGGTACTAAAATTCAAATTAGAGAGGGTGAAGGAGATTGGGTTGAAGTAGAGCTAGACAGTAAATGGAAAAAAAATGAATGGTATATGTCAGAACACTTTGACTCAAGAACTGTAAATTAGATTAACAAATAAAAAAGGGATGATTTAACAAACCATCCCTTTTCTCATTTTTCAGCTAACAGAGATTCTTTTCAGTACGGCTATAGCTTCAGAGACAGTTTTTACAGGAATAATTTCCATATCTGTTTTTAGCCCCTTCATATTTGAAGCTGGAATTATTGCCCTATGGAAGTCATGCTTACGACACTCTTTAAGTCTCTCTCCACCACTAGGAACTGGTCTAATTTCACCACCAAGCCCCACCTCCCCCATAACGATAACGTCTTGCGGAATGACTATGTTTTCAATTGCTGAACAGATCGCTAAGACTACAGCCAAATCTGAAGCTGTTTCGCCTATCTTAATACCACCGACTACGTTAAGGAATGTATCTTTATCATAGGTAGCTACTTTGCAGCGACTGTGTAGTACAGCCATCAGCATTGAGTTTCTATTTGAATCCAAACCCACAGACACTCTCTTTGTATATTGCGGATTTCCTTTTGCGACCAAAGCTTGGATCTCCAGCAACATAATACCATTACCCTCTTTGTAAGGGATAACCACCGTACCAGGCGTAGGTACATCGGGTCTTTGAAGGAAAATTGCGCTCGGGTTTTTAACGTCTTTCATTCCCGACTCTGTCATGATGAAAACGCTCATTTCATTAGCTGTACCAAAACGGTTTTTTGCAGATTTAATTGTCCTATATCTATCGCTGGTGGTCGTATCTAAATGGATGGTGCAGTCAACAGTATGTTCAAGAACCTTTGGACCCGCTAACGTTCCGTCTTTTGTAACGTGACCGATAACAAGTACAGAAACGTCATTTGTTTTCGCGTACTGAGTTAGGATATGTCCGCAATCTTTTACCTGTGAGGTTGAACCTGGTGAGGAATTGTTTGTTTCCGAGTACATAGTTTGAATTGAGTCAACAATGATTACTTTAGCATCTATTGAAGAAGCGTTTTCGATAATCCTTTCAACACAAGTTTCAGATTTTAACTTTACCTTATCGCCATTCTTTACATGCAATCTAGTTGCTCTCGAAGAAATCTGATCTACTGATTCCTCACCTGTAAAATAAGCTGAAGATACTTGAGACGCAAGGTAATCTATTGCCTGCAAGAGTATTGTTGATTTACCTGCACCAGGGCTACCAGATAACAAAACAACACTGCCTTTTACTAAACCCCCGCCTAGAACCCTGTTAAGACCCGCTATGCCTGTATCATATCTAGATAACGCGGCTTCTTTACCTTGCAACTCACTAAGGCTAACCATCCCTTCACTGATTTGACCAGCGTATCCTTTATGTTTCGCGTTTATAGCAGTGTTTCTTATCTTCTCATTAACGTTATTACTTACCTTCGATTCCGCAAAGGTGTTCCACGCTCCGCAGCCTCTGCACTGACCAACCCATCTAGGACTGTCATAACCACAATCGGAACAAATATACACTGTTTTCGTCTTACTCATAATTCTTGCTTTTATTTTGATTTAATTACCTATATTATAACGCAGACTTTTATTAAGACAAATAAATAGTCGAACCAAATCAATTAATAAAACTAAAGGTATATGATGATAAACATACTAGAAAGAGGCATGAACTTTGCCATCTCAAGTGCTAGTGTTACAGTTGAAATCAACTCTCGTGATAACGGGCTAAAATTGATGGCTGTTGTAACAGATAGCAATCAGAACTCAAAAATCTCAGCGCTACAGATCCCTACAAATGAATGTGTATTTGAAACTGATAAAAAGTGCAAAATCTCACTACCATCTTGCGGTGCCGCATTCGAGAAAATTGAGTTTTACGCATTTAACGATGATGCGCAGTCTGTCGATGCTACCTTAATCATTACTCAAGACAATGGTGCTCGACATTCCATTCAAACCAATTTTGTCAACGCTAGCGCCTGCATGTTTGGCAGAATCTACAACCATAACGGCACATGGAAAGCTAAAAACCTTGCAGACATGGTAAGTGGCAATATTGATACAGTTCTAACCATGTATAAAGGCAACAACCTTGCTGAAGAATTGCTTAAAATGAAATCCCACGGTGGACTAAACAGCAACGGTAATAGTCAGATCAGCATGGCATCGAGCCAGCCTGTAGCTCAGAACCAGAGTGGTCATTTTAATATGGCTCCTACTCCATCACCGCAAAACGGACAGGTTGAACGAATTAATCCTGGTTCAAACTTACCAGCTACAACAAGACCATCATTTGGTCGAAATCGTTCAAATTCTGGCTTTTCTAGCCGTATTGAGCAAGGTCAAGAGGCAGCTACACAAACCCTCGGAAATGTACTTAATCAAGGTCGCTCACTGTTCTCTCGATTCGCCAACTTTTCAAAAGGTAAAGCTCAAGAAGCTACAGATGAAATCAATAAACTTAGAAGCAAAAAGCTACTTGAGGGTGTCATCGCTTCCTGTGCGTATATGGCGTTTGCAGACGGTCACGTTGATGCAGTAGAAAAGCAGAAAACTCTTGAGTTGATGTCAAACCATCAATACCTAAAGCTATTTGACCAAAAAGATGTCATTGAATGCTTCGACTCTTACATTAAGTGCTTTGAAAATGACTTTGATGAGGGTGAGATCTACGTATTCGAATCCCTAAATCCGTTGAAAGGCTCTACAGAAGAAAGCAGCTTAATTCTAGCTGTGGCTCTGGATATTGCGAATGCAGACGGAATCTTCTCACCTGAAGAAGAAAGAACATTGAAGCGTATCCGTCTAATCCTTGACGCTTAAATAAAATTAAAGATAAAAAGCCTGTTATGGGCTTTTTTAATTGTTTAATTAATCGGTATTTTAGATATTTTAGAAAAAATATCCTATCAAAGTAAAAAAATCAGCTATTTATGCTTTTTTGGTGTTGACAAGTTTTTATCATTCAATATAAACTCAATCTCAAATGAGGCAATGAAGTTCCTCTTAAATATCAATAAAGTTTGTAATCAATCAACAAATAAAAGGTAATATTATGCAAGTTATTAACATGTCAAAAGGTCAACGCATCGATCTAAGCAAACCAGACAACACTCCACTGAAAAAAATTCATGTGGGTCTGAACTGGAAAGAGCGTGTATCTGAAGGCGAAAAATTTGATGCAGACCTATTGGTTATGCTTAGCGGCGCAAATGGTGAAAACCTTGGCGTAGATAACTTTGTATTCTACGGCAACCCAGCAAAAGCAAGTACATGTGGCGCTGTTAAAATCAGTGAAGATAACCGTGACGGTGTAGACCGTGAAGGTGAAGATGATGAATGGGCAACAGTAGACCTAGAAGCGCTGAACCCTGCTGTGGAGCGCATCAGCTTTGCAGTTAACATTTTCGAAGCTGAAGCTCGTAACCAAAACTTCGGCATTATTGAAGACTGTGGTATCCGTATCGATGACCAAGAAAGCGGCGAAACACAATCTTCATACGATCTTACTGAAGATTACTGCCAGTACACTTCTGTACTAGTTGCTGAGATGTACAAAAAAGACGGCAAATGGAAGTTTGTGGCTAAAGGCGAAGGTCTAAAAGGCGGTCTAAACGAATTCCTAAACCGCTTTGGCTTCAAAGCATAACAACATTGCTCTATGGGATGGCTTAGCCATCCCTTAAAAATTAATTAATTAATCAATAAATAATTTATTAAGAGAAATAAAATGAATGCTCCAGTAATTAACTTAAGAAAAGCTCAGACAATTGATTTGCGTAAATCAAATGGTCAGGCAATGACTAACCCTTTTATTGCTATCGGTTGGAACGAAAGTCAAGCCCACCAAGATCAAGAATTTGATCTTGATGTATTGGCGATGATGCAAGATGCTGCTGGCAACGCAATTAGCCCAGAACATTTCATTTTCTATAATACTCCTGGTCGTATCAGCCAATGTCGTGGTATTGAAATTAGTCCAGACAACCGTACTGGCGCTGGTGAAGGTGATGACGAATGGCTAAAAATTGATTTTAACAAGATTGATCCTCGTTGTGAGAAGATCACTCTTGGTGTAAGCATTAATGATGCTGAGATCAATGGTCAAAACTTCGGTATGATTGACAATGCATTTATGCGCATTCTTGAAAGTGAAGGTGGTCGCGAACACGCTGTCTACGACCTTACTGAAAACTACCCTCAATACACTGGTATGATTTTCGGCATCTTCGAAAAGCGCAATAACGAATGGTTCTTTACTACAATCGGTGAAGGTCTTCGCAATGGCATTGTTGAATTTGTAGAGCGATTCAATTTCCAAGGTCAAAAGTAAGTCGTTAGACTTAAAGCTAAAAAATAAAAAGCAAGGGTGTTAGCACCCTTGCTTAATTAAGTTAGCAAGTAAAATTGTTAATTTAACAAATATCTAAATAAACTAAATCAAAAACAAAATTAATGAGCATTAAATGAAAGTTGTAATAGATTCAGGAAAAATTGGGATTACCCCATCGTACATTCATGAAGACTTTAATGGTATTGAAGACTTAATTGGATTTGCAAACCGTAAAAATGAAAATCGTGGTTTTTTGTTTGTAAGCAAAGTTTTAGGTAAGCACATCCCTGTGACACCTACAGAAATGAACAAGGTTTACTCCGTATTCTCTAAAGAGTTGTCTTCAGATTCAAAAGCATTTGTTGTGGGCTTGGCAGAAACAGCCACAGGTCTTGGCGCTGGTGTAGCAAGCAGTTTAGAAAATAAACAAGTTTATTTTCAGCATACGACTCGTTCTATTCTTCCACATGCGGAAAGATGGTTTGAGATTTCTGAAAGCCATTCCCATGCGGTTTCGCACATTATCTATAAGCCTAGCCAGGAAATGCTAGACAGCTTAATTGATGTTGAGAACCTTATTTTGGTTGATGATGAAATTACAACAGGCAACACTCTTAAACAACTTGCTAAAGAGTATCTGAAGGTTCTTCCAAATATCAAAAAAATCAACATCGTTTCTCTTTTAAGCTGGCTTGATGATGCTAAGTTCTCCGAATTCAAGCGAGATGTAACTGAGTTTTGTAAAGAAGAAGGTTTGGTAGCTCCTGAGCTTACTCAGAGCTTCCTATTTAACGGCAGCTTTGAATTTGAACCAAACTCTGACTACAAACAGGAACTGCCTAAATCGGCGCATAAGGGTGCTTCTTTACTCGATTGCTCTTGGAACATGGGACGCCTACCCGTTCAAATGAAGCATGTAGTAACAACTGACTATGTGACCAAGATTGAGAAGATTGTTGCATCAGAAGGTTCTGAAAAAGAGATTTCAATAATCGGTACTGGTGAAAACATGTATTTACCATACCTAATTGCATCACAGCTAGAAATTTCTGGTTACAATGTCACTGTACAGTCCACTACTCGCTCACCAGTTGTTGTAGATGGCAAGGTGATTACAAGCTGTCACAAAATTCCAATGCATGATAATGGACTGGTAGAGCACTACATCTACAATTTGAATGTAAACAAGCTGAATGTCGTAATTACAGAAACTGGCTCAAAGTCAGAAAAGGAAGCATATCAACATCTAGGCTATGTGCTTTAAATTAAATTAATAAATAAATTATTGAATTTAGAATAAAAGATTAAATTTGGAAATATCATGAGTTTAGAACAGTGGAAATCCAGTGAGTATGCTTCGAAAGTAAACGTAAATTCTCAGTTTGGACGCGTAATTTCTGTGATGGTTAATAATGCTGGCTGGCATACTCTTCGTGAAATTGAAGATATGATCCATGCAAAATTTCCTGATCGGGACACACAAGCAGCAATTTCAGCAAGACTAAGGGAGCTTAACCCTCTAAAGCATGGACTTGAAAAAGAAAAATGCATGGAAGTTGTCAACAAAAAGCAAGTTTGGCGATACCGATTAGTTCCAGCTAAAAAATGTGAATCACAAGAAAGCTAAACAAAAACTGATGCAATCTAAGGAATAACGATGAACACTTTAAAACCAATCTTAGGCAGCTATGCGAAAGAAGATTGCCAATTTCTAATGCAAGCAATTGAAACCGAATTTGTTTCTGTTGAAGAAAAAGAAAAAAGGATTCAATCTGGAGAAGCTCACTATTCTGAAATGATTAACAAAGAAAATGCTCCATCTAAAGAGTACATGGCTTTGTTTAATCAGATGCTTGGTAAATACGAAGTTCGACTTGCAAAAGAAATCATGTCATTAGCGAGCAAAATGATTATTGCTAGACCTGATTATGGAATGGAGAACAAACCAATTGTTGTTGTTTCTCTTGCGCGAGCTGGCACTCCAATTGGCGTTTTAGTAAAGCGAGCAATTGAGTTTTTTGGTCTTAAAGCAGTTCACTACTCTGTTTCAATCATTCGAGACAAAGGCATCGATACCAAAGCGCTTGATTACTTAACAGATAAGTATGACGCTGAATCTATTGCCTTTGTTGATGGCTGGACAGCTAAAGGTGTGATTACTAAAGAGCTGGAAACATCAGTTGATTTATACAATTCCGCAAATGAGACCAAGATATCTGACGACTTGTTTGTTATTAGCGATATTGGTGGTTCAGCGACATATTGCGCGACAATGGATGATTACGCAATTCCTTCGTCCATTCTAAATTCAACAATCTCAGGTTTGATTTCAAGAACAATTTGTTCAGATAAAACTGAGGGCGGTTTCCACGGTTGCGTTAAGTACAAGCACCTTGAAGAACACGACATTAGCAACTGGTTTGTAGATAAGATTGCACAAAACTTCGATTATGAGTTTGCAAATGGTAACGCTACATACCTATGCCCTACTATCAGAAAAGAGAAAACTAAACAGTTTGTTGAAACTCTAATGGCAGAGCAAGGCATTGATCACATCAATATGATTAAGCCTGGTATCGCAGAGGCAACTCGAATCCTACTACGCCGCGTACCTGACTTTATTATGCTTAAAAACGTCAAAAGCGATGACGTAAGTCACTTAATCCAAATGGCTAAAAAAGCGAACGTTAAAATTATCGAAAATGATGCAATGCCATTCCAAGCTTGCGCTGTTATCAAAAAAGTTACGGACTAAATTAAAATGAGCAATAAATACTTTCAATTAGGCGCTAGCCTATACACGCCAGCAACAAACAAAAACCTTCTAAAAGAACTTGATGGTTTAAAAAGCGAATCAAAATCAATGATTGTTGATACTGAAGATGCAGTTTCAGAAGAACGATTAGAGGAAGCGCTTGAGAGCTTAGAAGCAGCACTTAAAAAGACTGTTGATAAGTCGAAAATCAAAAAATTGCGCTTCATTCGACCTCGCAACTCAACAGTTCTTAAACGCATCCTTAAAATGGAAGGCGTTGAAAAGATTGACGGGTTTGTACTTCCAAAATGCACAATTGATAGTTCAATTATCTACCGTGAGATCTTGGAAAACTGCGGAATGTCATTTGGTGTGATGCCTACTATTGAAAGTATTGAAATGACAAAAACCTCCAAGATTGAACAACTAAAATCAATCTTTAAATCTTTCGAAAAAACAGAGATTATCTGTATTCGCATTGGTGGTAATGACTTGTTTAATGAGTTAGGCTTAAAGCGTCACCCTAAAGTGACAATTTACGAGACTCCACTTCGAATTATCATTGAAAAGATTGTGCTCGGATTTAAAACCTCAGGATTTGAAATTGCATCTCCTGTGTTTGATATCATTGACGATAGAATCACTCTTCAGCGAGAGCTAGAGTACGATATGAGTTACGGCTTCTTTGCTAAAACTGCAATTCACCCTTCTCAAGCAACTATCATTGAGCAGCACATTGGTGAATATGCGAAACAAAATGTTAGCAAAGCAAAAGGCGTTATCACTGAATCTAACGCTGTTTATATCCATGACGGTCAAATGATGGAGAAGACTTGTCATATCAATTGGTCACAAAGGATTGTTTCGCTTTCAAGCAATTATTAAAAGAGTTAAAAAATGGATACCCTTACAAATAAAATAAATGAATCACAAAAAAGCTTTTCGATCTTACTAAGCTGGTCTGGCAAAAACGGTAAAGAGATCGATCTAGACTTATCAGTCGGTTTTGTTAACGGTCTAAATGAACGTGCAATGCAGAAAGTCTATTTTGGTCATGAGGGAAGTATTGGTGTAAATTATCATGGCGATTCAAAAGGGGATGTACAGAATGATTGTGGTCTGAGTACCGAACGTATTTCTTTCTCACCATCAAAACTTCCTATTAATGTGAAATCTTCATTTGTAGTAATTACAAATAATGATATAAAAGAATTGTTTAGCGAACTTGAAAATTGTGATCTATGCATCAAAGATGATAGCTCTGATGATGTATTATTCGCTCTCAATCTATTAGAAGTTGACGGATTTACAGAAAGCTCTGCATTCTCACCTTTAAAAATAAATTTTGGTGAAAATGATTGGACTGTTAAAGAATCTAAAATTTCTCTAGAAAATACTTATCTTGATGATGTCCACAACCAATACTTTAATGTATTGAAATGTCTAAACCAAGATAACAGCAACACCAATTAATTAACAAATAAATTAATTAGTAAATAAATTAAATACTAAATTTAGGAAAAATATATGTCTCAAGTAATTAATCTACAAAAGAAACAAGTAATCAATCTATCTAAACACAAGCCTGGTCTATCTCGCGTATGTGTGGGTGTAAACTGGGGTCAAGTTTTGCGCGAGCAAAACGTAGGTGGATTCTTGGGTTTTGGTAGCCGCACTGAAATGAAGCCTACTCCTGTAGACCTAGATATCTCTGCTGGTCTTCTTGATGCTTCTGGTAGCCCTGTTCACAGCCCTGTTTGTTACTACAACCATGACGAACCAGGTCTTCACCATAGCGGCGATGATCTGGAAGGTGACGTTGTAAATGACGGTATTGACAACGAAGTTATCGAAATCGATTTCTCTCGTGTAAGCGCGAATGTAAGCCATATTCCTGTAGTTCTAAATGACTTCCGCCGTGAACTTAAGAACTTCGGTGAGCTTCCACACCTAGAGATTCGCATTTACGAAGGAACTCCTACTCGCGTAGATAATGTTATCGCTACATTCAACATCAAGAACAATGAAGATCTTAACAACGCGCAAGCGGTAGTTCTAGGTAACTTCTCTCGCGTTAATGGCGAGTTCCAATTCGAGGCGATTGGCAAATCAGAGCCAAACACTCGACTTGAAGATCTGATCCAGCGCGGTTTCAAAATCGCATCAAAGTAATTGATTACTAGTAAATAAGGTGTCATTCGTGACACCTTTTTTTTGAGAAAATAGAGATGAAAATCATAAGCCCTATCATCACAAGCAACACTAGAAAAACTGAGTTCCTAATTTTAAAGGAGCTGAAACTTCGAACTGATTCTGGTTGGGAAAAGGCATTTTTGGTTTGTGATACAGACTGCAAAAGAGTTGAATGTTACTTAGCCAGCGACTTCAATAATGAGTTTAGTTTCAAAAAAGATAGCACCATTGTCGTACAAGAACATTGTTTAAGCATTAAGCATGAAGATTGCCAGAAATGGATTCATACTAAATCCAATGGAATGTATTCTTTCATCACCGAACTATGGATATTCATAGAAGGCGGTTTTCTTTCAGGAGTTCTATACAGATCTGTTGAAGATGATGAATCCTATGTCCGTGATTCAGGTGATTTTACTGCTTCATTTACTAAAAAATAAAAAAAGCCCAATGTTAAATTGGGCTTACTTTTGTATTGGGATATGAAAAGTCGTTACGCCACTTTCTTTATCAACATCAAAGTTTAAGATACCGCGCCTATTGGTAGCATAAGATGACAAATCAAAGTTTGGATTCAATTTGAATTGATCTTCTTCATTTTTAAGAAGGTATCCAACCTCTACCATGTATTCGAGAAAGAACCATAGCATCGTACCAATATCATTATTACCCCAATAAACCCACTTCACATCTTTTGAGAAGCTGTCCTCTTCTTTTATAATACCTAGTGCTCTACCAATATAATGCTGAGCACCATCAATATCCGTCCAATTTTCTAAGTTAAACATAAAATTCCTCGTTGAAGTGACCTTCATTGAATCACATCAATGAAGGTTACTTGTTAAACTTCGTTTGCTTTCCTTACCTTTGCAATCATATCATGATCAAAATGATGTTCTGATATGATTTTCAAGGCAGTCTCGTAAGATGGTTCACATAGACACCATTGTTCTTTACTGTTTTTTCTAATTAAGCCTTGCTCATCAAGATTTTTCACAGCGCCATAGATTGGGGTTGCTGTAAGACCTGTTAACACACAGAAATCAGCAGATCTCACACTTTTAGGTCTAGTATGCGCAATTGCCTGTAGAGTTGCTACTTCTGCCCTTTTGTTAGCATTTAGCTTCTCTTTTAAAATTGACTCAACTTCATCAATAACAACACACTTAACATATTGCAGCCAAGATTCTTCTACCAAAGAGAGTGTAATATGTTTCGTATTTTCAGCATAGAATGTTGCATTCTCGAAAACCTGCAAAGACAAATGAGAAAAATCCCTCGGATGACCCGATGTAAGTTTCGCTATAAATGGTAAAGCATCCTCATCATATGTGTATCCACAGTCTTTAGCGGCTACCTTAAGGTGTTCTAAGCATTCATCTTCAGGGAGTTCGAATACGCTAATTCTTCTACACATTCCGTAAAGACCTCTATTCCGACTCATGAATACATCACTCATCATTCTGCGCTTAGAGCCTGCAAAAATCATTGAAACACGCTCGGAACGCTGCAATCCCCCACGAATATCCCACTCTACCTTCTCACCATCGCTTAGGTTGATTTCAGATAGAGTTTGAAACTCATCAATAATCAGCGCTACCCTGGCATTACACTTTGAAGCTAATTGATCTAGAGATAGCAAAGCTTCCTCTAATGGACTATCCATCACTACTGGAGCCTTTAACTTCAATGTGACTTTTGCAAGATCTCTTCCACCCAGAGAAAATTCAGGATCGAATCTTGAGAAGAGGTTCTTAATGTAATTCTTACCCTCTTCTTTCCCGTCCGTAAGCTCACTAGCAGCTTCAGCAATTGAATGAAGCACTTTTCTTTTGACTGCATCAATCGTTGGACAGGATGAGATATCACAATCGCTCCAAACGAATTTATCGATACCGAATTTAGAAGGGTTAGAAGCAATGTCGGAACAGACATGTATTGCCATTGAGGTCTTTCCTACTCTTCTCTCACCAGAAAGCCAAACCGATGATGAGGATGAAAGCTCTGTCATTAATGACCTACGCTCTTCAAACCTATCAAAAAAGGCTCTGTTTTTTGCAATTTTTCGAGAAAAGAAATCTGTATATCTGAGCATAGACACCTCGCTTTAATGTGAACCTATCAAAATAGCACAATGCAAGTATACACGCTCTAATAGCTAGACACTAGAACTTAGACACTAAGTCTTAGTGGTGTAAAATTTAAGGGATTTAAATTCATTCAGTAAAAATAAAAAAGGCTGGAAAACCAGCCTTTTCAGTACATTAAAGCTCAAAACCTTGCAAGTCTTCACTTGAAACATCGTTGTCAATTTGACCTACAAGATATGAGGAAATTTCCGCTTCCTGAGGCGCAACTTGGACGTTATCAGAGCTAATCCATGCGTTGATCCAAGGAATGGGGTTCGCCGTTGCATTTGGATAAGGAGCATCAAGACCTACAGCCTTCATTCGCAGGTTAGTAATGTACTCGACATACTGACATAGGATTTCTTTATTAAGCCCGATCATTGAACCATCTTTGAATAGGTAATCAGCCCACTCTTTTTCTTGTTCAGCCGCGTCTTTAAACAGTTTGAAGCAAACATCCTTACATTCTTCTGCGATCTCAAGCATTTCCAAATCATCTGTGCCGTTACGCAGAAGATTAATCATATGCTGAGTACCTGTAAGGTGCAGAGATTCATCACGAGCAATTAGCTTGATGATTTTTGCATTACCTTCCATTAATTCGCGTTCAGCGAATGCAAATGAGCAAGCAAAGCTTACATAAAAACGAATGGCCTCTAGTGCGTTTACTGACATCAAACAGATGTATAGCTTCTTCTTTAATTCTCTTAATGAAACTTCAACTTTTTCACCATTAATAGTGTGCTCTCCACTAGCGAACATATGATACATATTCGTGTATTGGATTAAGTCATCATAATAATGAGCTATATCTTTTGCACGTTTCAAAATATGTTCGTTTTCTACCACGTCATCAAAAACAACTGATGGGTTGTTAACAATATTACGAATAATGTGCGTGTAGCTTCTTGAATGAATTGTTTCACTAAAAGACCAAGTTTCTAACCATGTCTCTAATTCAGGAATAGACACAATAGGTAATAAAGCTACGTTAGGACTTCTACCTTGAATTGAATCTAGTAATGTCTGATACTTCAAATTCGAAATAAAGATATGCTTCTCATGCTCTGGAAGCTTATTAAAATCGATTCGATCCTGAGAAACATCAACTTCTTCAGGTCTCCAAAAAAAACTCAATTGTTTTTCAATTAATTTCTCGAAGATTTCATACTTTTGCTGGTCGTATCTAGCAACGTTTACATTATTACCAAAGAACATTGGCTCTAATAACTGGTCATTCTTTTTAGTGTTAAAAGTAGTATATGCCATTTTTTATTCTCACGATTTATTAAAGTCGATTATGGCTCACCAATCGGTGAGCCTTTATTTATTTGGTTAAAGATCTAAGTCAATTTCCATTCAGATCTTGCAACCGCCACCTGAACACGAGTCATCTTCTTGAACAATATCATCTTGGTTATCTTTAGCACCATCACGAGTGTTATGGTAGTAAAGTGTTTTAACACCAAGCTTATATGCCATTAACAAATCTTGAAGCAGCTTTTTCATCGGTACTTTAGAAGATTCGTATCTAGATGGGTCATAGTTTGTATTTGCACTAATTGCCTGATCCACGAATTTCTGCATGATGCCAACTAAAGTTAAATAGCCTGAATTGTCGCCAATATTCCATAGCAGTTCATAGTTCTCTTTGTATTCCTTAATACCAGGAACAACTTGCTTTAAAATACCGTCTTTCGATGCTTTAACAGATACGTAGCCTCTTGGTGGCTCAATACCATTTGTCGCATTTGAAATTTGAGAACTTGTCTCTGAAGGCATAAGAGCTGTTAAAGTTGAGTTTCTTAACCCATTAGCCTGAATCTCTTTACGAAGTTCTTCCCAATCTAGTTGCAATGGAGTTTTACATACAGCATCCAAATCAGACTTGTAAGTGTCAATTGGTAAGATTCCTTGACTGTAACGTGTCTCATTGAATCCAGAACAAGCACCAAACTCTTTAGCCAAGTTCATTGAAGCTTTTAGTAAGTAGTATTGGATTGCTTCAAATGTCTTATGAGTCAGATCATTTGCACTACCGTCTGAGTACTTAACACCATTCTTAGCTAAATAGTATGCGTAGTTGATAACACCAACACCAAGAGAACGTCTCTTCATTGTAGAAATTCGTGCCGCTGGCAATGGGTAATCTTGATAATCCAATAGAGCATCCAGAGCGCGAACTACAAGATCAGAAAGCTCATCAAGCTCACTAAGATCAGAAATTGCACCAAGGTTGAAAGCTGATAGAGTACAAAGAGCAATCTCACCGTCTTCACTTTCAACATTATTTAAAGGCTTAGTTGGCAGTGCAATTTCAAGACAAAGGTTTGATTGGCGTATAGGAGCTACAGACGGATCAAACGGACTGTGAGTATTGCAGTGGTCAACGTTCTGAATGTAGATTCGACCTGTTGATGCTCGTTCTTGCATTAAGAGAGTAAACAGCTCAAGAGCTTTAACAGTCTCTTTTTTGATCTTCGGATCGTTTTCATACTGAACATAAAGTCTCTCAAACTCATCTTGGTCTGCGAAAAATGCTTCGTACAATCCTGGTACATCAGATGGAGAAAATAGAGATATGTTTCCACCATTCACCAAACGCTGATACATCAATCTGTTTAGCTGAACACCATAGTCCATATGACGAACACGGTTTTCTTCAACACCACGGTTATTTTTCAATACCAATAGTGAACGCGCTTCACCATGCCATAAAGGATAAAATACTGTTGCAGCACCACCACGTACACCGCCCTGAGAACAGCATTTAACAGCCGTTTGGAAGTATTTTAAGAAAGGAATGACACCCGTGTGGAATGCTTCACCACCGCGAATCTCAGAACCAAGAGCACGGATACGTCCAGCGTTAATGCCGATACCTGCACGTTGAGAAACGTAACGAACGATTGAGCTAGCAGTTGCGTTGATAGAATCTAGACTATCATCTGATTCAATTAGTACACATGAGCTAAATTGACGTGTAGGAGTACGAACGCCAGACATAATAGGAGTCGGTAACGAGATTTTGAATTTTGATGATGCATCATAAAAACGCTTAACATAGCGCATACGTTTTTTAGGCTTGTATTTTGAGAACAAGCAAGCAGCAACAAGCATGTACAGGAATTGAGGGCTTTCGTAAATTTCACCAGAAACACGGTTCTGAACCAAGTATTTATTCTCTAGTTGTTTTACAGCAGCATATGCAAAATCCATATCACGATTATGATCGATATAATCATTCAATTCGTTCAATTCTTCACGAGTGTAATCCTCAAGAATATGCTTGTCATACTTACCCATTCCAACAAGCTTAACTACATGATCATAAAGGTGTGGTGGATTAAACTCACCATATGCTTTTTTGCGGATATGGAAGATAGCCATACGCGCTGCAAGAATTGCATAATTTGGGTTCGTCTCTGAAATCAGATCCGCTGCTGACTTGATCAAGGTTTCATGAATATCTGATGTTTTCATACCATCAGAAAACTGAATTCTTGCTCTCATTTCTACTTGACTGACTGAAACGCCTTCTAGATCTTCAGCAGCCCAAGTTACCATGCGGTGGATCTTGTCAATGTTGCCTTGTTCTAGTTTGCCGTTTCTTTTAGTTACTTTAATGTCCATGATTATCACTATATATGGTTTATTTTTATTAATTGGGATACTACATGTTGATATTATATCACCTGAAATTGAGATAGATCAACAATGTGTTATTTAATATTTTTTATCTAATATATTAAATGTGCTATCTTGAGCAAATAAAAAGCACACAAAAACATACACTTTATGTTTATTTTCGTGTGCGCTCTAACTGTTCAATAAATCCAAAACATTCTAGATAACGGTCTAAATTAGGGCTAGCTAAGCTAGCCCAATAGCAATTGCTTACTTTTTCTGTACTGCTTCTGTTACCACGAATGGAGTATCGCATGAAGCTTTGCTAGTAACTGTACCAACCATAGTGATTTCTTCACCTTTCACCATGTAGTAGCCTGCGCCTTTTGTCTTAAAGAAGACTTTAGCTTTAGCTTCATCACCAGCTTGGATTTCGACGTAATCTTTGTTTACATCAACAACTTTACCAGACCATTTCACATAGCTTCCAGCATATTCCTTATTGAATACATCTTGGCTACGCTCCGCAGAGTACTTAGTTTCACAACCAACTTCTTTGCTTGCTTCTGATAGTGATTTCACGCTGAATTCGATTGTAAGCAATGGAGCTACATCACCACGACCTACATTTTCTACAGTTAAAGGAGCGCTTTCGAAAGTAGTGGCTTCTGATGCTTCACTTTTCAAGATTGATGTTCTTGTAATGTTACTCACTGTAGCTTCCGCATCAAGACGATCTTCAAGCTCAGCAATTTTTTGCTTCTGCTCTGCGATTAGTTTGTCTTTCAATGCAATTGTCTCTTTCAGTTTACCAAACTCTTTACCAATACTATTAGTAGAGTTCTTCAGCTTATCTTGTAGCCTTTGGATTTCAGCATCTTTATCTTTGATCAGAGCATCATACTCAGCTTTTACTGCTTCTAGTTCAGCTTTTGTAGAAACTTTACCTTCTTCAAAAGGCAGAACTTCTGGAAGTACATCAACTTCTAGCTGTAGTTGCTCACGAGCAGCTTGGTTAAACTCAGCCTTGAAGAAGCGCTCTGTGATCAACGCGCCAGAAAGAAGCGTTAGCATGATAACGGTAACAAGCCAGCTACCCTTCCATCCACCTTTACGAGGGCGGAATCTATTCCAAAGACCAAAAGTAAGAATAGAGATAAGCCAGTAAACGAAAATATTCATTTTCTTGTCTTTCTTATCTACAGCTTTTTTGTCTTTCTTGTCAGAAGGCTTACCGTTCTTGTTCTTATCATCACCATTATCACCAGGCGCAAAACCAAGACCTTTATCTGAACCTGCCTCTTTAGTTAGCTCAGCGCCACCAGCAACATTATGATTTTCTGTAGAAAGCTTGTCACTTACTGGTGTTGAGGCATTTTCATTATTTTGATCCATAAAATACTCCAAGTTTATTTATTGATTAATTAATTGAATTAAGGTCGCCCTTAAAAGCAACTCAACACCATTACGGTGCTGAGTTGTTTACTTTTTTGTGTTTTGTGTTTGTGTTGGGTCATTAGTTTATGACTTGAGAATAAATTACCTAAATAAAAAAGGCAGGTCAACATAAAAAACAATATTTTTCACTAATATGAAAAAAGTTCTTGCCAACCTATTTTGATACATGTATAAACTCGACCCAGCAAAAAAGGCAGCCCTGTTTATATATAGTTACAGTTGCAAAAAGCCGTATGCTTGTTTAATGACCAGAAGTTATGTTGTAACGTAAAATTTTTCTGGTATGATCAATAATCAAATAAATATTAAATTTAAAATATGGCATGGCGAGTCCTGCCATTAGTTTATAATAAATAGGTAAAAACATGGACAACTCAACTCCTGAAATGACTAATGAAATGCGCGAAGCTTTCCGTACTCGTCTGATTGAAGAAGAAATTAAGGTCACTAACTCGCGTAAAGCCGCATTAGAAGCTGCAAACGGTACTCATGAAAAATCAGCAGACCAATGTGATGAAGCTAGTCGAATCGAAGACCGTAACTATCATCTAGCTATGGCTGACCAACAACTTCTTCGCCTACGTGAAATCCAAGTAGCACTTAAGAATTTTGATGACGATTTTGGTTACTGTATTGATTGTGGCGATGAAATCAACATTAAACGACTAGAAATCAACCCTGCATATCAACGCTGTACTTCTTGTGAACATGACCACTCATTAAGAAAGAAAAACGGGTAATGGATATGAAGGTTGTAACAGGGAACGCTAGAAAATTTGTAATATCAGCTACTCTGATGTCAGCTATCTTGCTTTCAACTAATGCAAACTCTAAAGAAGTTGGTGAAAGTTACATTCATGACAAGTCAGTAGTAAAAAGCTTGCTTCAACCTTCCATATCAAAAACTGAAAAAAGTAAAATTACTCGCAAAGTAGAAGAAATCATTAAGCATTATAGCCAACAAGATAACTACCTTGCTCACAAACTACTTTTTACTATTTACTCTGAAGATAAAAGTGACTTCTATTCTCTGCGATCAGCAGAAGCGCAGTTAGAGAAAATGGGAACTGTAAGTCATGGTTCCTACTCTAAATATGTCATAGATTATTATGCAGATAAAAACTCACCTTTTTACAATCCTAAAAGAGCAGAGAGAATTGCTAGTGTATGCGCTGAGCAAGGTGTAGAAAAATGCCTTGTTATCATGTTTGATGCTGCACTGCATGATAAAGCCTTTGAAAAATCATTAACAACCTCAATGAAAGAATCATTTTACAGGCTTGCGAAAGAAGGATTCAAAACAAACAAAGCTAAGTATACTTACTCACGAGCAGCAGGTACTGGAATTATTCCAAATAAAGGATTGCAAGATAAAATGCTCATCGAAGCGGCAGAAGATCTACACATCCCATCATTGGAAACTGTAACTGGATTGTACGCAGAGCAATTCTACAAAGATCCCTCTAAAACCAAAACATTTTACTACACCTATTTAACCATGATTGTGAAGAGTGACTTATCTCCGACAGCAATGACTCGCTTAGGTGATGCCGCATCAGGTGTCCCTTTGGAAGCAATTGAGAAGACAATGAAGTTGGCAAATGAAAAGCTAATTTCAAGAGGCTATAAGATTCCAGACCAGTTCGCACAACCTTAATTCACATTTGACATTTAGGTTAAGTTGGTAGATAATCCTGCTAATCGCTTAATAGCATAGCAGGATTTTTAATATGACCGATAAATTTGACGCGTACCGCCCTAACGTTGGCGTTACAGCAGTTCCATTGATTCTCAAAGACAATAAAGTTCAGGTTCTTACTTACGTTCGTCCCGATGATGCTGAAACATTTGCGTCAAAAATCGCCCTACCTAATGGCTTTATGAATATCACCAAGCATACCACTCTTGAAGATGCTGCTATGGATGCGCTTTTAGAGAAGACTGGCGCTAAAGTTGCTCGACTAGAACAGTTTCATGTTTTCTCTGGTGACTACATTGACCCAACAAGACGTATCACGCTAAACGTACCATTTTTAGCGATGCACAAGATTAACGAAATCTCTTTTGTTGATGGTGATGATACCCCGTCTATCAATCACGCTCAGTGGATGCCAATTGAAGAAGCTCTAAGCCTCACAGAGAGCGATTTCGCGTTTAACCACTACCAAGTATTATCTAGCGCTATCGAGCAGATTAGAAAGCCTGGCAACGAGGTACGATCTGCCATTGACCTTTTACCTGAGCAGTTTACCATTCCTGAGCTTATGGAGGCTTACAAATCCATTACAGGAACTGACATTAATGAAAACCGCCTAAGAAAGAAAATCCGCGACACTAACTTCATTATTGATAGTGGTGAAAAAAGACGAATCAAAGGCATTCGTCCAGCGACTCTGTACACGAATAATCCGAAGTACGTTGAGCCTATCGTATTCAATTAATCTCCTTGTATTCTTTTAAATAGCCAGACACTTGTCTGGTTATTTTTTATTCATCGAAAATATTGAATGACTCCATTTATAAATTCGACTTTTTAATCGAAGTTATTGTTGGATAATGCTTTTCATCAACTAAATTAACGAATAAATAAAATGAAAGAAGCACCAAAAAACTATAGCTTAATGATGAGAACGATACATTGGTTCTCAGCACTAACCGTTGTAGGCATGTTTGGTTCAGGGTTGTGGATGGTAGATTTATCCTACTACAGCGAATGGTATAAGACAGCACCACATTGGCACAAGTCTATTGGTATTATGCTAGCCGCAATCACCATCTTTAGATTCTTATGGAAAGCCTTTACCAAGCAACCTAAAACCGAAGGAAAGAAACCTGAGGTTCTATTGGCAAAAGTTGCGCATTTAAGTATCTACTTGCTACTAGCCGCATTGTTTGTCAGTGGGTATCTAATATCCACATCAGACGGTAGAGGGATCGATATATTCAATTGGTTTACATTACCTGGCGCTGGAGAGGTTTTTAGCAATCAATCTGACATCGCAGGGAGAATCCATTTGTATGCAGCAGTATCACTAATTGCATTATCAGCTCTACATGCGCTTGCAGCAATAAAGCACCACTACATCGATAAAGACAACACATTAAATAAAATGATAGGAAAAGCAAAATGAAAAAGTTACTACTCGCGACAGCACTTACAGCTTCCATGTTCGCATCTTACACAGCTAATGCAGCAGACTATGTAATCGACACAAAAGGCGCTCATGCTTCTGTAAACTTTGCTGTTAGTCACCTTGGCTACAGCTTTATTAAAGGACGATTTAACTCATTCGAAGGTGAATTCAGCTTCGACAAAGAAAACGTGGAAGCCTCCAAGATCAATGTTACTGTTGACACTCGCAGTTTAGATTCGAATCATGCAGAAAGAGACAAGCACATTCGAAGCTCTGACTTTATCAATACTCAGAAGTTTGGCACCGCGACCTTCCAAAGCACTAAGGTGACTGATCAGGGTGATGGAAAGCTATTGATCGATGGTGATATAACGCTACATGGCGTAACTAAGCCAATTAGTATTGATGCTACGTTCATCGGTGAGGGGCAAGACCCTTGGGGCGGTTACAGAGCTGGCTTTGAGGGTTCTACTCGAATTGAGCTTGAAGATTTCGGCATTCCTATCATGGGTACTAGTAGTTATGTTGACCTAGAACTTCATGTTGAAGGTGTTCGAAAATAATGTTTTTTAATAAACAATAAAAAAGCTCCCTGATTGGGAGCTTTTCATTTCTAAAGGGGGCTTAATTTTCCCCTGATTTTTTCATTCTACTTTCGTAGATTTCGATAGCTGTTTTAAATTCTTCACGAAGCGATTTTGCAGCTAACTCCATTCCTTCTGCTTTTTGCAGCATTTGATTAGCTTCATATCTCATCTTGCCTGCTTTCTTCTCAATGTCTTGAATAGCAATGATTACATTGACAGTTTCCACATTCATCGATTGAATCCTTTAAAACTATTGAATTTTATTATCATCGCCTTTCTTAATCTCTGTACAGAAGTACAAGATAAGAATATGAATCATAGTGTAAGAGAAGAGAACATCACCCTGATCCACCAGCATGTAACAAAGGATCATACTTACTGGCAGAATAATAAGCGCTGCTGATTTCACCTTGAGAACTGTATCGTTAATAGAGACCGTTGAGCGGTGAGAAAAGAAGTGCTTAACCTTACGCCAAGTTAAAGCACAAACTTCACCAAGTGTATAGTCCTCGATAGGCTTATCCTCAATAACGTCATTGTCTTTCTCTAAGCCAAGCAGCATACGGATAGCCAAAACAATTTCTTCTTTAAAGTAAAACAGAAGACCAAAGATAGTTAACATCACAATGTATTTCATAATTCACCTTTTATTAATTTTTTGATTATTAAAACAATCAGATTGATTTTCATTTGATTGATAGATAAATACTACAGTAAAGAAAGTTTGAAGTCATTGAAAATTGGAGGTCATTAAAGACCTCCTAAAAGAACCCAAGCTGATCACATGCCTCACGAGGCTTTTTACTCAAACAACCTAGTGCTGGCTTTCCAAGTATCATCAAACCTTCCAAATCTGGAGGTAAAACTTTTTCGAACGCTTTAAAGCCTGTATTGAAGACGATTTCTCTTTGTTCCATCCAAAGCCTACCAAGCACATTCATTCCATATAGACTGCCATCCCCTTGAAGTTTCGCGCCCCAAAAGTCATCATGCTTTGAAATTTCAACGATGGGCATCCCTTTAGATTCATTTAGGATTGGAACAATAACATCCCAGTGTTGCGCAATCTTAAGCTGTAAGCACCATCGCATAAACTGAATCCTTTCTTTCATCCAATACTTTCTAGATTTTTCAACAAAAGGTTGACAGCACTTCTTAGAAAAGTACGAGTTCTCCTGTTCAAAGATCAACTTTTGGATTTCAGGGTGTTCAGTAAAACGAAGTGATTGATACAAAGCTTCTGTGCCAAGAAGTTCCAATCCATTAATTGAGATCGGAAACCCCGCACACATGTTAGACAGTTCTCCCCACTTCCCTCTTGTTTTCAAAAATGCTGCTGAGGTTTCTTTATCATATGTACGAAAATGAACCTTGTTTTTTTGTTGATTCATAAAATTTCCTTTCTCAATCCTTTAAGGGGGCAAGCCCCCAAAAATCGACTCTTAGCTTAGTCTCTTTATCTTGTCTGGCGCTTGAACATTTTTCCAGGCGATAACTTCAGGTTTCTTACCGCGCTTCTCCCCATCTGCCGCGATAGAATGGTTTTTCGTAATTACTTTAAACTCGAATCCATTTTCTTCTAGTAGACTTAGAATGAAGTCTGTAGGGTTATTTGTTAGTACTGTAGGCAACCCTGTGCTACCAGCCCACTTAATACAGCGTACATGATCATCTTTTGAGAAACCGTCTACCCAGTAGCTAGAGAACGTTTCATCGTATGGAGAGTCAACAAAAAGGAATGCGTTATCAGGAAGAAGAATCTTTTCAAAGTCCGTAGAGAGGATTTCCCAATTACTCATGATATTTTTGTAGCCAAGAAGGTCTTCACGGATTAGTGGCTTAGAATCGCCTTGTGGGACGTTGAAGAAGCCTTTCTTATTGTAGCGACACATACCATTGAAGCTTGTTCTAAGAATGACGTAAAACAGTATGGCAAATTCCTCACTGTGCGTTTTACCATTGGTGATTAATTGATTTAAACGCTCTCGGTTTTTATAGTAATCACCGTCGATACCGTATTTCTTCAAATCAACTACCAGACCACTCTTAACATGCCTGTACATATTCATTAGATGAGGGTTTATGTCGTTAACAATGGTTTTTTCTGCTTCAATCGCAAACGCGCAAGCTCCACCACCAAAGAATGGTTCAACAAAGCTTGTTGCTTCGCTATTGGTGTAAAACTCTTTTATAACATCAGTAAGCCAACGCTTACCACCAGCCCACTTGATAAACGGTTCATAAGTAATTCCACTCATTTTTTATCTCTTTTATTAATTAATTTTTAGTTCTTCAATTTGTTTAGTGCGAAATACAGGTAAAAATGCACATCAAAATATTTTACCACATAAAAAAGATTGTGTAAGATGTAAATAATCAAAAAATGACAAATAGTAAAATTTATGAAAGAGTTAAGCGAAAAACTACGCGAGCTGGCTGGCAATCCAGAAACAGAAAGCATGAGTAAAGAAGAAGTAATTAACCAGATTCGAACACTATGCGGTGATGATAATAGTGACCATTTTTTCCTGGCTCGATTTCATTTCGAAACAACAAGAATGGACGTGTTTGATGAGATGCTTTCAATGTCAATGATTGAAGCCATTCTTCCTGACTTAATCAAGATTGACGACATTGATTCCCCACTAGCTGATATTGCATCAATGACTCTGATGACAATGAGTGTCAGTCATGACCCATTTGTTGATAAGTTAAAAGATGGTTTAGGCGACTCATTTCCTCTTTGGGAAGAAAAGATGTTAACCAGGCTAAAGTTAACAATGAGAAATCTATTTTATCATTTCAAGAGCGTGGGCGAATCAGAGTCTGAAGCCAGAGCCAGGATAAACTCACACTATCTTGCAGAA
Organism: Vibrio sp. 947; assembly: GCF_033339115.1. Taxonomy (NCBI): domain Bacteria; kingdom Pseudomonadati; phylum Pseudomonadota; class Gammaproteobacteria; order Vibrionales; family Vibrionaceae; genus Vibrio; species Vibrio sp. 947. The sequence continues at coordinate 69,961 of NZ_JAWOTX010000022.1, forward strand.
TATGCCAAATCAAGGTATCTACCTTTCGTAAGAAAAAGCCTTGAATTTATCTAGAACACAACAATCTTAATATTGCGGGAAAATACAATGGTCGAATTACGACATCCCATCGGATATCGACAAGGAATTAAAGATTGAGATAGGAAGGTCGAATGAACCTCCCAGCCCAAAAGGGCTGGGTTTCTGAATAATTGATGCCGAAGCCCAAATATTCATCCTGTTAGAAACGTTTCTGATGTGAAATATCAGGCGAAAGGTGCCATCGTTCTATGGTCTTATGGCTAACATCACTAAAGCGTTAGCACCGCGCTTTCTTTGTCTCTCGTTTTTATACTGGTGTCGGTTCTGTCAGCCAGTTTTTTCTTTCTTTTTACGATACTTTTACGAGTTTTGCTTTTGGCAAACGCATTCTCTTTAATGTAATGTATCAGTCGTTTCTTTAGCACTTTAGCTGCATTTGAGTCTGCATTATCTCTGTTCCCACATGACAAACAGATAAAAGTCGCTTGATCTGGACGCTCTGTATTTAAGCTCAAAACATGTGTCTGATTGGTAGAATTATAAATACTCATGCTAAACCTGACCATCTAGCCGTATTGAACTACTTAACTTAATTTCTTCTCTTAAATCAATAATCCGACTATTTGCTTTAGTCGGATTTTTGCTTTGAGATTAACCCTAAGCACAATGAAAACGACTTCGGGTAGATCACCCCTACAACATAAATTATCGCATTTAAGCCAAGACAGACATATTGGACTAATAGAGGCTCAATTCCCTGACTAGATAAAACATGCATGGCAAAGGGGATGTGAGTCAAAAGAAGTAATGCGCTCAACACTCTTACCTTTGTCCCGTTACCTATCCTCATTAGAAGAAGCCTAGTTGTTGCTGAGAACCTATTTCCCTACCTGATGTGTAATTAAGTTCGAGATCTAGTTCCTTCTCTTTCTTCTCAACAATTGTTATGTCTCTTCCATTCAGTTCGGTAGCAATGATATTCGATACTGTTACCCAACATCCATTAGATAGTCCAGACGCGATTCTAGGCATCAGAATCCTGCCTGTTGGGAATGCCTTATTGATTGCTCTTAGAGACTTTCTAACAGCCTCATAATCGCTATGTAGTATCGGTTGTCTTCCCCACCTAAACTGAGTGTATGCATTCACAACAGTGAAGTTTGCATCGCCGCGCTGAAGGTTTGCATAGGTGAAAGTACCAAGCTTTTTCCTATCAGCTTTTTTGGTTCGTAGATCAGCTTGGTACGCCTCATTAAATTCTTGCTTAACTCTCAGAGCGAAACCACTACCCATCGCATTTTGACAGTTACAGCCATGAATAAGTATGTCGTATTCCTTGTCCAACATAGCCTGCACAAAGTCACCCTTATGCACTTTCTTAAATGGTTGGAACTCATTGTATTTCTTCTCAACATACTCTAGTGGATCAAACCCAAAATGCTGAAGAATCACATGTCGCGCATTTTCGAGCTTCTGATCAATTAACGCATCAATTTGAGGATTACCTGTATTAAATACCTTGATACCTCTTCTGCTAGCTATACGGATAGCTTGACCAGTACCTCCCGTCTTTGAAGATGTTTGAGATTCATCTAAAGCACCATCAGGAGTGTGGCACATGACAAAGTTCACAGGCTTCTGTAGTGTTTCACCAAGAACCTGGCAGGTGTTTCTACACATCATGTTTCTTGCGCCATCCCCAAGATACTGCCAATCTGGATGGTGACTTTGAGCAATGCTAACGATCTGATTTGTTTTAGGCGGAACGATATATTCTTTGCCGTTACCTCTACCATTAAAACCAGCCCAAGGTAAGAAGCAGTTTAGCACTCTTTCGTATTCACCCTTTGGCAATCCAAAGTTATCTGAAAGCCAATCATACGCAAGCTTGGAACCAAATTCTGTCGATGTGTCTATACCATCTGCCCCACCTGTGTTGTTCGTATAACCAAACAACGCCATGCAGAATGCAAACTGCGCATGTTTTAGTGAAGTAATATGACTGATTCGTCTACTACCGATACCTGCGAAAGACCCTAAATTTGCATAGCCTATGATGGGATCAAACATTCCTAACCTCTTAGCTTATCTCTTAGCTGAGAAAGGGAGCTGTCACTTAAGAACTCTGGAACAAACCAATGATCCATACTGAGATTATCAATATGCTCATCTTCAATTTTGGATGTAGAAAACCTTTCTTCGATAAAACGAGCCACATTACTAACGCTATTTCTGTTTGTGTAAAAACAGAAAGCCTTTGTTTTATTGAAGTCGTGAGATTTATCAATAAAAAGAAGATCATCTTCATGAGTTTTTAAGTATTCATCTACAAACTCATTAATCATGTTTCCATCAATACTTTCATCAGTAATTCGAATCGCAGAATCAAAGAAGCGGATACCTTCAACTTCCATTTCTCTTTTCTTTTTTAGGATTAACAGGTCAACTTGCATAGCAAATTGAGTGTTATGCTGATTACGATATTGTACTTTCTTAATGGTTAGCTCAACCAATTCAAGCAATAATTTTTTCTGAATTTTTGTATATTTCATTATAACTTATTTTTTATTAATTTAATAAATTTAATGCGGGGTGCTAACACCCCGCCCCTGAATCATAAGCTGATTAAGACAGCTCAAATGACTCACTATTAACATAACTAATGACTGCTAACTCTTTAGATTCCACCAGCTCGTGGAAGAACTCTTTATCACTGTATGCTTCAATCAAAAGACCTTCTTCCAATGATTTAATTTCTCTATGAAGAGCGAATTCCATCAAAGCAATGAAGATTGCAATTCCTAGCGTTGAAGCCAGAATCACTGGAACGAATAAGAGCAACAAAACCACAAAGAATGTTTCGATAGACAAGAAATCCATAAAATCTAAGAATTTTGCTCTTAGCTTTCCATAAACACCCATGCCATGAACATAGTTCGATGTAAAGTATCGATGCAAACCAAATGGCGCACTTTGAGGTTTGCTAGAATACTCGACAAAAAGCCTATGTGGATTTTTGAATTCGAAACTAGCAAAAGACAAAGTTCTTTCCCTTTCATCTTCTGACTCTTTAGATTTCGCAACTAGAAAGTCATAGATGTCACGAAATTTATCGTGGTCTTCAATTTTAAAACCTGGAAACATTTTAGCTATCTCCAAAAATTAATCTAAAGGTTTTTCATCTGATTTCTCAGACTCATCAACTGCTTCTGTGTCTGCAATTGAAACAATCACTACGCGATCATCAACCATTTTTTGGTAAAACTCTTCACTAGAAGCCATGTGCGCAAAAACTTCATCTTTGAAGATCTTGTAAGCAAGATGCATAACACCTGCGAATACCAGTGTCGCTAGCAAGAACATACGTAGCGGCGTGATTAGCAGCAAAAAGTTCATCGCCCAGAAAAACGCTTTGTGCTTCTGATAAGCTGCAAGCGGCTTAATGAGTTTGTTTTTCTTATGTCGCATCAATGAATCAGGGAAAATTGTCTTTGATTCTTCAAGTGACACAAAAACATTAACAAGCTCTTTGCTATTGATAGCTACTTGTACTGTATCGTTTAGCGACTTGAAGTTCGCGACAAACTCCGCATGGGTTGCATTTCTCATACTCATAAATTTTCCTTTTCAATGTTAGTGAAGACCAGCGAAGCTCAACTAACACTCTAAAATTACATTTTCATTTATTAATTGATTTGAATATTTCAGACCTGAATCTTTACTTTCTATCTTAACCAACTCCCAAGCTTCTTCATTATTGAGAAGTTCAGTGAGAGCCAAGCTATTTAGAGCGTGTCCAGATTTGAACGCTGTAATCTTGCCTACAATCTGTTTCCCCTTCACATAGAAGTCACCGACTGCATCCAAAATTTTATGATTGACGAACTCTGCGTCACATCTTAACCCATTATCATTCAAAACCTTAAAATCATCAAGCACTATCGCATTGTCAAAACTACCACCTTTGACCAAGCCTATGCTTTGTAGATACTCAATTTCCTTTAGAAACCCGAACGTTCTAGATCTAGCCACTTCACTTACCAAGTCCAAAGAAGCAAAGCTAAACAAAGCTTGTTGCGGAGTGCTTCTGATTGCTGTGTGTTCAAAGTCTATTTGATAGTCAATAACGAAGTTATTTGATGGTTCAATCGTTATGTACTTGTCATCCATTTCAACATGAATCTTACGCTTAACCTTAATGATTTCCTTTGGGGCATGTTGAATCTCAATGCCAGCTTCCTTGATTAGATAAACGAAAGGACTCGCTGACCCATCCATAATTGGCATCTCATCGCCACTTACGAAAACACTGATATTATCAATTCCTGCCATTGCTAAAGCAGCCATGAAATGTTCTACAGTCTTTATCTTTGCACCGTTGTACTCAATAGCTGAACAAAGCTGTGTATCTTTCACTGATGCTAATGAGAGAGGGATCTCTACATCCATATCAGACTCGCGCTTATAAAATCTGATGCCTTGGTTTACAGGGGCAGGCATTAAAAGCACATGGGAAATTTTCCCTGTATGCAATCCAATACCAGAAAACTCTGATTTCTTCCTGATAGTTCTTTGCTTCATTTCTTTTTCTTCTTATTTTTTATTTGCAATATCAATTGATAATACCAATTGAGCGATAGTTGGTCAATTTTGGTCATACCAGTAATAAAAAAGCCGCTTAAAAGCGGCTAATATCAAATGTAGCTCTTGTTTATGCCTTCTCGGAAGATGACATCTTTCACTAATGGGAAGACAACTTCATCAATAGCCTTTCCCTCTTTAATGAGATTCCGCACTAACGTACTTCGGATGCTTACGATATCCTGAGCTACCGATAAAGACCATTTCTCTTTTATCTCCGCGCTGCGGTAAAACGCATCAAAGTTATCTTCATTATCCTTACCTATGATTAGGCTAAATTCACAACCAGGATACTGCCGTGTCAGGTGAGAAAGGAGATCGTAACTATAAACAGGCTTACCATCTTTCGCGATGTCCTTTTCACAGTATTCCCCTTTAACCTTTACACCATAGTTGTTGACCATCTCTTTACTAAATGCATCCACCAGCTTACATCTTAGGTCGAAATCGACCATCTGCTTACCGAAAGCATGGCTAAAGTTTGGAACCATCCAAATTTCATCAAACTGATCGCGAACTTGCAATATCGCATTTGCATGACCCATTGTTGGTGGATTGAATGCACTACCGAAAATTCCTATCTTAAGACTCATAAAAAACCTTTTTATTTCAAATGTAAAAACTTGATTGGGATATTACCCTTCTATTTCTATATAAGAGCACAAAAATACAAACCAAGCAACCTTAATTCATTTTTTGAATTTAGGTATTGACAGTATGCTTTCTGAGGGTTAGTATTTACCTAAATTCAGATTATGCATTAAGGTAAATCACATGAACGGTCAAACAAATACTCAGTTTAAAAAAGAACAACACAACTCCCTTTTAAGCAATGTAGAAGTAAATTCTATTAACTCTGCATTCCATCATCGTGACCGTATCATCACGAGCTTGCTTGATAACGATTTCTACAAGTTCAACATGATGTACGCAATCTTTAAGATGCATCTTGGCGCTAAAGTTAAAGCAAAATTCAAAGTGCGCAATGATGAAGATCTTGCTTCTGTTATGCCTGAGGTTAAACGCCAGATTGAAATGCTTAGTCATTTGCGTCTGGATGAAACAGGCTTAAACAACCTACGCGAGAAAGCGCCGTTCTACGATGAGACGTTCTTTGAGTACCTATCAATGTACAAACTGAACAGCAATCACATCTCAATTACGCAAACAGGTAAAAACAACCTAGAAATCGAGTATAACGGTTCTTGGATTGGTTACATTCTTTACGAAATCTACGTAATGGCTATCGTCAGCGAATGTCGTAACCTATACCTGTACCCTAATGCAACAATGGAACAATTCCAAAAACCACTTCACGAAAAAATCAAATGGCTTAAAAAGCAACGTGAGTTAGGTCGTATTGATGAAAACTTCCATTTCGCTGACTTTGGTACTCGTCGCCGTTTTTCTGGAAAAGTACATGAATACCTTGTCGAAACACTAAAGCGTGAGTTGCCAGAACATTTCGTTGGCACTTCAAATGTGCGCCTTGCCTCTCAGCACCATCTTACAGCGATTGGCACTCAAGCGCATGAATGGTTCCAAGCGCACCAGAACCTTGGATACCAGCTTGTCAATAGCCAGAAAGCTGCGCTAGAAAACTGGGTACAGGTTTTCCGTGGTGAGCTAGGTATTGCTCTAACAGACTGCATTTCAATGAAAGCATTTGTTAAAGACTTTGACCTGTTTTTTGGCAAGCTGTTCGACGGACTTCGTCATGACTCTGGTTGCCCATTTAAATGGGGTGAGATGGCTATTCAAGCATATGAAGATCTTGGAATCGACCCTAACACAAAAACACTCATCTTTAGTGATGGTCTAGACTTAGAGAAAGCTGTAGACATCTACAACCACTTCAAAGGTCGTATCAAAATGTCTTTCGGTATCGGCACATTCCTAACTGCTGACATGGATATCGAAGGTTTCAAAGCAATGAACATGGTGATGAAGCTTGTTGAAACTAACGGCAAACCAGTAGCTAAACTATCTGACAGCCCAGGAAAAACCATGTGTGAAGATGAGGAATTCATCACTTACCTGAAAAAAGTTTTTGATTACAAAGAAGAAGATCTTTTAAGTTAATTATTTGATAACTATAATCTAAAAGTGCAAAGCCCTGCTTGCAGGGCTTGATTAATAATTAAATTGGAAAAGTTTATGAAAAATACGATCCGCGTGAGCACCTGCTCTCTTAATCAGACCCCTATGGACTGGTATGGCAACATCGAACACATCAAAGAAGCCATTCAGCAGGCAAACAAGGATGGCGCAGCAATTCTTATCACTCCTGAATTGTCAATCACAGGCTATGGCTGTGAGGATTTCTTCTACACGCCTCATCTAAGCGAAGAAGCTTTAAAGCACACCCTAGAACTCACTCAACACGTACCTGAAACGATGGTTGTAGCGGTTGGACTTCCTGTTCTGATCAACAACCGTGTTTATAACGGTGTTGCTATGCTTACCCACAATGGGATTAAAGGCATCTCACTGAAACGAAATCTTGCAGCAAACGGTCTCCATTATGAGCAACGCTGGTTCACTCCTTGGACAAGCAAGAAAAACGCACTAATCAACCTTCCTGGCATCGAAGAAGAAGTTGCAATTGGCAATATCGTTTATGATGTAAACGGGGTAAAGGTTGGTCTTGAAATCTGTGAAGATGGCTGGGTATCAGCTCGTACAGCACAAGGTCTTTTCGATCAAGGCGTAGACATTATTGCTAACCCAAGTGCAAGTCATTTCTCAATCGGTAAATTCCTGACGCGTAAGCGTCTGGTAGAAGAATCAAGCCGCGCATATTCAGCTTGTTACGTGTATTCAAACCTATCGGGTTGTGAGTCGGGTCGTTCGATCTATGATGCTGGCGCGATGATTGCTGTAGATGGTAAACTCGTCAACCAAGGTAAGCGATTCCACTATTCTAACTGTGAAGTTGTAACTGCCGATATCGACCTATCTCAAAGCCGCATTGGTCAGATTAATACTAGCCAGCGTTACTACTCAGACTTTAACGCTGAGAATCAAACTATCAAGGTCAAACTTGAGCATAACTTTGATTCGAAAATCTTAGATAAGTCTTTCGACATTGAAGCTTGGGAATTGAGTGATAATCTGGCTCATGAGGAAGCCATTCGAGCAATTTCAATTGGCTTGCGTGACTGGTCAAGAAAAACAAAAACTCAAGGTTACGCTCTTTCTCTTAGCGGTGGCGCTGACTCAGCTCTTGTAGGTTCAGCAACATTCCTATCTGTGTACTTTGAACTTGCTGAATTGATCAGCAAGAAAGACAATGGTGCCTGCTCTCTCCCTGAACATTTGCTTCAATACATGGATGATGAATTGGTTAGCAAACTAGAGTCACTAGATAGCTCTAATGATTCTTTGCATAAACTAAAAGTCGATATTTGTCCTTCAATTGTGTCCAAGTACCTAACTTGCGCTTATCAAGGCTCTAGCAATAGTGGTGACGTGACACTTAACGCAGCGAAGTCTCTTGCGCGTGAAATCGGCTCAAAATTCCACAACTTTAATATTTCTGAGCTTGTTGATAGCTATGAAGGCATGATTGGAACATCACTAGGCATCGAATTTGATTGGGATAAACACGACATCGCCCGTCAAAACATTCAAGCTCGCGTTCGTTCTCCGAGCATTTGGATGGTAGCGAACCTAGAAAACAAACTTTTGCTAACCACCAGTAATATGTCAGAAGGCGCGGTTGGATATGTAACAATGGATGGTGATAGTTCTGGTGTGCTAGCGCCAATTTCAGGGGTAACGAAAACTCGAATCCTCTCTATGTTGCAATGGCTGGAAGAGCAAGGCGTAACAGTAAATGAGGAATATTCTGTATGCCTGCACTCTCTGAGCTTCATCAATAACCAAAGACCTACTGCTGAGCTTAGACCTACTGCACAACAAGACGAAGATGATTTGATGCCATTCCCTATCCTAGATCGCATCCTAATCCTTACTCTAGAAGCAGGAAAAAGCCCAACTGAAACATGGGAAGCCATCTGTGTTGAGTTCCCGAACTTCAGTAAGGCAACTTTGTGTCAATACGTAGTACGTTACTTCCAGCTACTATTTAGAAACCAATGGAAGCGAGATCGTCAAGCTCCAGGTTTCCACATTGAGATTAACAGCCTGGATCCAAAAACGTATAAGCGATTCCCTCTTCTTTCATCAGCATATGAAAAAGAAATCTTAGAGTTACAAGCAGAAGTAGATACTTTTCACTAATTAGTAAACCTCGAAAACTCCAATTCAAAGGAAACAAAAACACCCGCTTGGCAAGCGGGTGTTTTATTTTTGTTACTAGGCGGCTAGGTCGTTTATAGACGTTGGTAAGCTGGGAGCCGTTCCAGTTCATACCCAATCAAGCCAAGGTATACGAATTCTTTTTTCAGTCAAGATAAATTTGAGTCGCCCAATGTTCTATTGGGATTTTCCACAAAAAATAAAAAAAGGTTTTTATTAATTTAAATAATGATTTAGACTTATGAAAAATATAAATAAATGGAAAACAATTAAAAAATGAATATGATCGAAAAAATATCCAGCTTTCTGGATAACCTTTCAAAAAAAACCGACATGTCCACTTATGAGCTAAGGCAATCTCAATACAAGAAATCCCTGCCTTTGTTTGCTTTTTTTATCATCTGCATGATTGGAGTGACTATCTCAATGCCAATGGCTATCGATAGTGGTGACTCTATGGATTATTTTAGCATTGTTTCTCCGCTAATGTTCGTTGCAGCTTTGTATACTTTCGGAACCATGTTTATTCCGTTTATTAATACATATGCAAGCATTGATGATGAAATCTTTTTGGATAAGATTTTGCCATTTAAACTTCTAAAAAGCATCAAGAGAAACCACCCTTTTAATGTTAGTTACATATGGTTTCACGCTATTATGCTAGCCGTTCCAATATACATGATTATTGCCATGTTATATCCATTATATGGGACATACCCACTTATGGAGCCAAGCGCTTTATTCTTTGAATCTGAGAAAGTAACAAGCATTTACGAAGGTCTATCAATTTTTGTAATGTTCATTTACCTATTCGGAAACACCAGAGAGCAGAATTATGTTGAGTTTCAAGCAAAAGAGAAAAAGTTTGAAGAAAAGAACATAGTAATCGCAAAGCAAAAGATCACATATAAACATCTACAATTAGCAAAAGTATTGTGTATCTTATCCATCATGATGGTTGTATTGATAAATTTTGCTAACATGAATAAGAACTTGTTAGAAACTAACCTTCCAGTTAAGTACGTCAGCGAATCCGAAACAAAAATTATTCCATATAATCAGATAAATGCAATTTCAAGCTACGGTTCTCCTGACATAAAAATGTACAATGCTTCTTTGATGGGTGATCCTCTTGGTCAATTAATTTTATTAAGCGCGTTTACAGAAGTTGAATATAAGGAAACACCTGAACTATCTAAAGCAGTTGCTTTCTCGTTAATGAAAGGATTAAACGAATTTAAATCAAGCAAAGCTAGGGTAGAACTAATGGTTGAAAAATATCCGATTCTACAAATGAACAAAACACATTATGAACTTTTCAAAAATCAGGATATAGACTTAGAAATTAAGATTCTAGATTTAATATACAAAAATGATTTAACAGCACTCAAATCAGAACTGGAAAAGCATCATTCGGAAATCTTTATATCCCCTAAAGATGCGGTAAAAGAAGGGAAAGAATCTATTGCCCCACTTTCTGCCATGACTATCAGCCATATGGTTAAATCAGGGAATTTTGAATATGAAGTGTCATACTTCAGAACAAAGAATCGAATTGACTACAAACCTAAACATGAAGCTGCAAAAGAAATGGTTAAGCTAATGAAGTTTTTTGAATCTGCTCATCGAGTTAAATAATAAAAAACGGACAAATCGCTCATGCACTGTCATGGGCGATTTTTTATACTCAATTTAATTAGACTGTTAAAAAATAAAAACCCAAAGCTATAACTTTGGGTTTTGTATTCAACAGCTACTTGCTATCTCATCATTTTCTTCGGTTTCTGCATTATCTATCTCAACATCCACCTTCGTACTTGGAATCAAATCAGCAACTGAAATTTTTAACATATCATCAATTTCTAAATCACTTACCCTATCCAAAACCACATCATAGAACGAGGTAATACCATGTAGCTTGTGCTTTAACTCATCACTTACGAAGCTCAGCTTTGATAAGTATGAGATTTGGAAAACCCTACCTGCCAGCTCTTTTGCCGTAAATGACTGACCTTTATAGATCTCTGTCATTTCAAACTGTTCGTAAGCGACAAGGTAAGAGAAGATTGATCTTAGCTTAGCATTATCTACGAATGATACACCTTCAGCCTTTGTTATGGCTGAAAAAATTGATATCACCGAATCTCTATTTTTTACAGAAATTTTAGATGTTCCGTAAACGTTGTCGAGGATTGTTAATGCCATATCGATATAGTCAGAAACAAGCTCGTCAATCAACTCATACCATTCGGTTTCAACGGATTCATGGATGACCATTGCCCTGATGATAAATGCCTTCTCAAGCTTTTGAGCAATTGAAGACAGCTCGCGTTTCTTGAACTGTTTGATATCACCGTCTTCGATTTCAAAAGCTTTCATTCTCTCTTTCAGGTTCATGTAAGAGCGATAAAGAGAAGCAAGCATTCCAACAACCGTACAGTGACGATTGATGTTTTGATCGATTACGTCTTCCTTGATATCTTTAATAAACAAAAGCTTTGGCTGATCAATCAAATAGGCAATTGCCTCATGATAGTCATCTTCGCGCTTTTGTTGATTACGAAGCCTTTCAAGCTCCTTCCTTTCTTCTTCTGTAAGAACTGGTTTTGGATCTTCATTTAAAGGTTTTGCGCTTTTATTTACTATTATTTCAGACGCAGCTTCTTTCTTTTGTTCAATTTTTTGTTCTTTCCTGTAAAGCTCTAAAGCATAATCAAGCATTTCCTGATGGAAACCCTTATCCTCATCTTTGAGGACTGTTATTACCTTTAGATGCTCTACACCTCCGATCACGCCCATTGTTTTGCAGATGAAATACGCACCACTATCGGATACTAAGAAACGATATTTATGACGTTCAGATTTTTTAATACGCCTATACGAAAGCGTACCTGAGATAAAGCTTAAATCTTTAGCTTTACATGGTGTTAGAGTCTTTATTTCATTACTTAAAACTAAACCTGGAAATCTTTGATTAAATCTTTTGTTAGCGTGATCAGAGAAAACGAATTCATACGGATTCATCCTCTCCACCTTTTATTAATAAATTTATATTTTATTTAGGTCAAAAAGACCCTTTTTCATAAATGATACTAACAAAAGAATCTGATGTTGTACATAGAATTAATAAACAAAAGCCCCGTATTTACGGGGCTTTAAGGCTATTTTTAATTTTATACCCTATATTTTTTAACTCTTGAATCTGAGAGATAAGCTGTATAAATTTTGTCCATTGATGTGGATGGTTGATAGAAATTCCCTTGCATTAACTTAAAGCCTCTGTCCCTAAAGTTATTGCTTGATTTTAGGTTCTCTACCATCTTTATAACTACATCAATAGACTTACCTGCCATATTGTCCTTAACTTGAGACATGATTTTCATATCAGCCTTATTCGATATCATCATTGAGTTTATTTTTACGCCTGTGATGTTCACATTGGCGGATAACTGGCTAACGATCAACGGGCTAGTCATATCATCTACAACAACCCCGAAGCCGAGATTGCTCAGGTTAATCAGGTTCTCCAGTACCTGAATATTCCTTTTCATAGCTATCGACTCAGAGACCTCAAACTCAATCATTTCAGGCTTAACTAAAGATGAAGTTAAATGCTTATTCACGATAGAGATAAGCTTTTTCTCCAGCAACTGCTTTTCTGAAAGATTGATTGAAATTTTAAGGTCAGTCCTACCTAGCAACTCAAACTTACGCGCCTCTATGAAGACCTTTTTAACAATAAACTCTGTTAATTTACCCAACCCACCATTCATATAGAACATGTCTATCAATTGCGCTGGTGATACTTGCTCATTTTTCTTATCCCATCTCAGAAGCGATTCTAGAGACACCATACGCTCTGATTTGATATTTATCACTGGTTGGTAGACTAGTGACAACTCGTCGTTCTCCAAAGCAGACGGAAGCTTTAAAGAGCACTCGCTTACATCCGTTTCAATATCAAAGAACTTCTCCTGGCAAACTAAGATATCATCATCGTGTTTTGTAAATGCATAAAGGAGCTTATACACAGAAATATCCACCTTATCTTCCATGCTTACAGGAAGAGCAAAAATTCTAAAGTGGCAATATGAAGAGTGGTCAGAAAGTCTATTATGAATAGCAATAAGATCTTGTCTTGTAAGAGGCGCTTCTAAACTTACAAAAGAGATCACCCTCTTGAAATCAAGAGAACCAACGTGATTTAAGAAAAGACCGTTTGACTCGTTAATATAGAAAGAAAACGAGTTGATAAATGAATTTACAGTGAAGTTTTCGTTCCTTGTAAGGGCAATATCAAAGACGTTCGTGACCTCAAGAACAAAAATGAAGTGATACTTGTATCCAGAATAAACATAGTCAGAAACCGATCCATTTAGCATTTTTTCTCTGAATACCATGACATCGTTTTTGGTCTGAAATAGGTCTTTATCAACTCTAAAGAGCTTCTCTGAAGACTCTTTCTTCAAAAGCTTCCCAAACAGCAAATCTTTGGTGCTAAGATCACCTGAGCCAATCATTCTTACTACATTATTTAACCGATCAGACTCTTTAGAATAAACTGAAGATTTTCTCATCAAGATAAGCAAGCAGCCAAGAAGAAGACTGATGGTAATCACATAGGAAGACACATCCACCAGCCTGAAGGCAGAAAAGTAGCTGTTATCATAAGATGGGATGGCTACTATAATATCGACTCCCATTTCACTGTGTTGCTTTGAAACATAGAACCCATCAATCTTAGTCGCTCTTTGCGCTAGGTTAGAATTGTAGATTAAATTACTGACAAAACTAGGTTCTATTACTGTACCATTCTCTTCAATGATAATGATTGTATTGTTTACAATATTAAAATAGTCGAAATGGTGCGATTCTTTTAAAGCATGAGTTTCCTCACTTATATTAAAAGTAACCAAAATCGCGTAATCCAAAGGAATGCCATTTTCCAATTTCTGAAATTGGTGATATACACTCACTGATTGATTAGGAACATCATATTTAATCTGATAGAACTTACCACCAACAATAAGACTCTTATAATTTTGTACACTTAAGACCTCAGGGAACTCCGCCGTTCTACCTATAAAATGACACTCCCACTTTTCGTTATTTTGCGAATAAACGATAGTGTCTATTTTATCTTTATCATACATATTTGCTTGTGTTAGCATGATGTATGATTGCTTATAAGTCTCTATCCTGTGTAAAACCCTAGACAAGTTAGTTTTAGCAATATCACTTACATGGTTAGACCGCTCGGTTGTAGCTTCTAGATCTTCATATTCTATTTCTAAGATCTCGATAAATAAATTAAAACACAGCACTAATATTACAAAAACAACAATAGCAATTGACTTGGCAAAATTCATACACACCTCTACTCAGGGCGCGAATTCTAACATAAATCAAGTTGTTATAAAAATATAATAAATTAAACAAAATCAGCTAGTTATGAAAAAGAAAATTTATCAAACCATTGACTCTGCCAGCACCGCTGAAAGATATGAAGTAGCAAGAAAGTTAAGGGAGGAATTTCCTGACATGGTTGCGTTTATTGATAGCGCAATGGAAGTGTATATTGATGAAGACATTTTTTCTAAAGATGAAAATGTGCGTAGTCTTGCATATATAGAAAAATTCAAGAAGCAGAACAGCCAGAACAATCTGGCATTTATCGAGTCTTTGTTCTCTCGTCGTATCATTACCCTGACGAATACCAAATCAGGCGGTGGATGGGTTGTTTTCGTAAAAAAGAATCGAGTTATTAGCTCACAATTTGACAAAAACTTAAACTTTACGAGCAAATTTTCAATTGAAACCAATAAATACAAAAGACTAACCAATCCAGTGAAAAACCTTTATGGGGATTCTGTCATTAACAACGAAGAAATGAGTAAAAAAATCATTACGGCTTTAAAAAGCAAAGTTAGTAAAGAATCATCCGAATTGACTTTTCAATAATTTATGGAACTCATTTACTTTTTCAGTGTTCTGGCAAAGATCTGGGTCTAATAGAACAATAGCCATACATACTTCAGAGTCTAGCGTATTATTCGTTATGTCATCTTTGCTAAACACCAATTCTTTATTAATTTGATTCAATATATCGAGCTTTACAAGGCTGAGTGCAGCCAAAAATTTCTTTTGGGCGACTGACAGTTTTGATGATACTAAAATCACCAACCTTTCATCCTCAACAGAAAAGTAAGCAATATCGTTACCATGTAAATTTGCATTTACGATTTGCATTCTTTTCGATTTTATTAGTTTATCAAATGAGTAATTCTTGTTGCCTGTTGTTTTTTCGATATAATTTAGCGCCAAGTTTATTCTTTTCATTATTATTTATGTCACTCTTAGCAGCGTCCTAGATAACTCTTCTGTGAGTGATCCCTCCACATTTTTTTCAACCACAGTCACTCCAAACCCATACTCACTTAAGAAGTATTGGATGTAATCTAGGTCTCTGGGCTGGTTTTCATGATCCATATTGATTGGCTTTCCATAATCGAAAGCATAAAAGTTTTCATTTTGTACGTAAAAACAAATCCTGATCTTACCTGTTTCTTCACAGCTTGAAACGACTACCTTGTAATCACTAGGTTTAGCAATAATTGCTTGCTTCGCTATCTCGTATAAGCACTTCTCAATTCGAACAAACGACAATGTTCCCCAAAGCGCCTCATTAGCAAGCATTGGATTTACAACAGATACGTTATACTTAGATGATTTAAAGATAAACTGAACTAGGCATCTAATATCATCTTGAAATGATTCAAATGATTCATAAGTGCTCGCGCTGTTGAATGACTCACCATTATCAAAGAAGTGGCTTTCAGCATCACGTTTAAGTGAAACTCGCATTGGTATCATGAACAGTTCATGCTTGTCACCGCTAACTGCAATCTCGTCTTTTGCGATTATTTTGAAGTACTTTTCATACTCTACATAATCAAAAATTCCTGGTTTGTAATCTTCATAGTTAAAGATTGAACCTTCAACTTTAACTGTGCAAGTCATACCGTTAGCCGAAAAGAATTGTTCAAGCTTACTTGAAAGATTGTTGCGAATAATTGGCGGTAATACACCATTCTCTTGATGAGAGCCAAAATGTGATTTGATGATAACTGGCAACATCACCAAGTAATCGACACGCTTATCATCATTTTCTTTGTAGTACCTGCTTGATGAAAGTCGTCTGATCAGGTCAATGATGTACGAGCGAGTCAAGTCACTATACAGCGAGTGATTCTTCAGTTTCTCCAGAAGATCACTTAAAGACTCTTGGTTTTTTAAAGCAAAATTAAATGCCAACTTAACAAAAGATTCTACATCTCTGTTCTCTTCAATACTTTTAACGATCTCTTCTAGAATTAAGCCAGGATTATCCATCTTTTTAGCCGCATCGTAGATGCTGTTTGTAGATTCCTTCATTCACTTGCCGTTCATTTTATATTGAAATTGAGGGAATGATACTCCCTTAGTAAGAAAGAATCAATCCCTCAAGATGGTTTTTTAAGCAGACTTTATGTTGTTGATTTTGTTAGCCTTGTGCGAGTTAAGAAAGCTAGCGCTTAGGTTATTAATAAAGAAATCAGCAAGCGTTTTGAACTCTTTTTCTTTAGAATCTTTTTTATTTATCATTCTAAAGACATTGAATCCAACTTTGCTTTTACCATCAGAACCCACTCTCACTTCCACTCTAAACGAAGCTCCGTTGTCAAAGTTAAAATCGTATTGCTTAACACTTGCATCGGTAGCGCAACATTCTTTCTCAGAAACCAAATCAAAACGTCCCATGTAACCTCTACTGCACTTGATGTTTGCAGACTTAGTTTCATAGAATTTTTGAGAGCACATATAAGTGAAATAAACTTCTATTAAACTCTTTAATGATTCATACTCAAATGGATTGCTTATGTAACCGTTGTAAGCCTCAACTCCTACAACCTGCATGTTCTTATCGCAGATAGAACGCGCCTCGAAGTATAGTTTTGGAAACAACTTAGACATCCCTAACAGAATCTCTGTGTCGATTCCTGCATCCTGAGAATTAACCGTTCCTGAAACTAAAGCTGTTGAGTCATTGACCAAGCTTACACACCTCATACCAATAGAGTAATCCGCATTTTTTATTATCGACTTAATTGAATTAAGGGAGTATCCCTTACTCTTAAAGTCCTTTAGGTTATGCTGATTGCAGTATGCTACGAAATCTTTCACTACCGATGAATCGCCTGTTACTTTTATTTTATATTTCATTTTATTATTCTTTTCTTTTGTTATTATTTGATTTTTTATTTGATTTTTTATTTGCTTAATTTATTTTCTCATTTCTTCTTTCCAGTGTTTTCTGCAAAAAGAGACATATTTGTCATTGCCACCGATATCAACCTGACTACCACTTTTTACAGGATTACCCTCCGAATCATATCTAACAACAAACGTGGCTTTTTTACCACACTTACAAATTGTTTTAACCTCTCTAATCTTATCAGCGAGCGCCAGTAGTCTCTTGCTACCAGGAAACAACTCACCAAATGAGTCTGTTCTTAAGCCATACGCCAACACAGCTAGCCCAAGGTCGTCAGCAATATCTGACAACTGGTCTACTTGAGCTTCTGACAAGAACTGAGCCTCATCAACAAACACAGCCCTTACAGGCAGTTCACTCTCTTGTGTTTTGATGATCTCTTTAACTTTTTCAAATAGGTTGTCATTAGGCTTCACAGCATGAGCATCTGCCTTAAGACCAATCCTTGAGCCTATTACACCAACTCCTGATCTGTCATCTACCATAGGAGTCATAAGTATCGTACCCATACCTCGCTCATTGTAATTGTAGCTTGCTTGCAAAAGTGATGTGCTTTTACCAGCATTCATACTTGAATAGTTGAAATACAGACTCATTTTCTTCCTACCTTTATTTTTTGCTTACTTAATCGTGGGTTAACTATTTCTTTCCTGAAAGCTCGATACAAGCTTTCAAATCCTTCACCATGATGAATCGAGTACTTACTACCCATCTCTAATTCATGCTGACAAAACTCTTGGATTCCATGAGCTGCCTGATGACAAAACATGGTCAACATATGAAACTGCCATATCTTTGTAGAAAACTGCCCTATATCGGGATCATTTTTGAAAGATGAGTACTCTTCTCTAGTTAGATTAAGAGGTTTGCCTGATGGAGAAAAAAATGACTTCATTGCTAAAATTACTTCGCACTGGACGAGACCGTCCTCTGAAAGATTGATTTCTTCATAAAAACCATATGAGTGCTTTCTAGACCGATCCCAATCGAGAGTAACTTTAATGTCAAAGTTCTTTGGAAGTTGTGGTATAAGTTTTCGCGCTACCGCGATACATTCTTTTTTAAGGGGGTCAACAAGCTTACTGGAATCTTCCTTGAGCTTGTCAAAAACTTTATTAATTGAAATTTCTTTTTTTTCTTTCTCTATGTCTCTACTCATTGAGTAGACCCAAGACTTTGCTTTATCCCTGCCTATTAACGGCTTACAGACACATAGATAATCAATACGGTCTCTAAGTAACTCCATCTGCTTCACGTCAGAAAATTTGAATGAAGTATCCTTCCCATTAACTTTCTTATTGTTAATGTGAAAAACGCTCGTCATTCTAGTTTCTATGTCTTGAGCCAGCACAAAGTCTTCAGCGGATAATGAATCCTTGTCCATGCCATGATCATGAACATAGCTAAAAACCAGCATTGGTATTTTTTTTACTATACTCATAGATTTGTCTTATCCAAATTGATTTAATGGTCTTATTTTGATAACTTTACATTCTAAATAAACTAAATAACTTTATCAATTATTATGGAGTCATAATGTGTGATCAAATTCGGCTGAATTCTCAGGCTATTAAAATGCTAAAAAGCAAAACAGTTCGCCCTGAGACTAGCCTTAACCAACAAATAATAACAACACACACTAAGTTTGCTCGCACCAATTTCAAGCTAAACTCTGACAAGGTTGTTATCATATCGAACGATTTTCAAAAGTCTTGTAAGCTTACAAGCTTGTTTATCCATAAAATTCTAACATTGAGAGATATTGAAACTCTTGATTCAGTTATTTATTTAAATAGGTTTGTTGGCGATCATATTATCATAGATTTTGATCAGCTTACCCATTTACTCACTCATGTTAAATCTGGCACTTCACTACCGAAGTACAAGAAGGTCTACATTATCGCGGGTAAAGATATATGTGATAAACGTATTTATGATGCCAGTATCCTTCTAAGAAATCCGACAGAAACTCAGAATGTTATCTTATGCCATTTTGATTCAGAATCTGAAACCGTTAAAGCTGATGAAGCTAGCAATCCTTTTTCGATGCTGGAAACAACAACATCGACAAGTACAGACACGTTAGAAGATAACGACAATGTTCTCATCATTAATAATAATGATAAAAACACAAAAAATGAAAAGCCAGCTTTGGTAACTGACTCTTCAAGTGATTATGTAGAGGGAATCCCAAGCTTTTTGCAGGGAAAGAAGATATCTAACGGTTAAATCCTATTTTAAACGTTAAAGCTTTCACCGCAGCCGCACTGGTCTTTTACGTTCGGGTTGATGAACTCAAATCCTTTATTTAACCCTTTTATTTTATAGTCAAGTATTGAACCATTTAGCAGCACTAAGCTTTTTTCATTTGATACCAAGGTTACACCTTTATCCTGGATAATTACGGATCCAGGCTTTTCTTCGTATGGGGCTAAATCGTCTATAAACTCTAAAACATAACTGTAACCTGTGCATCCAGAGGTTTTGACCCCCACAAAGAGTCCTACCCCATTTTTCCTTGCTTTGAAGGACTCTTGTACCATTCTTGCTGCTTCATCGCTAATTCCAATAGTTTGCATCTGTACTCATTCCTAGTTTTGTTTTGATTTGTAGTTTGCTATCGCGGCTTTTATTGCATCTTCAGCCAGAATTGAACAATGAACTTTCACTGGTGGTAATTCTAGCTCTTCTGCTATCTGGCTATTAGAGATTTCTATAGCCTCATCCACAGTCTTGCCCTTTACCCATTCAGTGACTAAAGAGCTTGACGCAATTGCGGAACCGCACCCATATGTTTTGAACTTCGCATCCTTTATAATTCCATTTTCAACTTGAATTTGAAGTTTCATTACGTCACCACAAGCAGGAGCGCCTACCATACCAGTCCCAACATCTTTCGATTCTTTATCCATTGAACCAACATTTCTTGGGTTTTCGTAATGATCGATTACTTTATTAGAATATGCCATTTTTAATACCTGAGTAATTTACTATGGTATTATGTTTTCATATTTAAAGATTAAATTCAAACAATATCTATAAAACCTTATCCGCACATTAAAATTGAATATAAAATCAAAAATACCCATTAATTGACAAACACTTGCGCTTGCAGTAAGTTCTATGCATCGTTCTTTATATTGGTGCTGATATGAATAGAGAATCACTTTTACACTCTATAAGTGGTGAAGTCCTAATTGCTACAGAATTGTTCATAGATAACATGTCCACTGTTCAGCTCAACGGAAGTTGCAATAAGGTAAATGTTCAAGATCTGGTAGAAGATATCGTGATACTATCTAGCTTTCAGGCTTTCACTATATCTGATGACACGCTTAAGAAGGGATTTATTGAGTTTATAAATGATACTAACCTCAACACGGCATATCAAAAAAGCTCCAGTGGCAATGACCCACTTCTCGGTATGAATCATGATGTTTTCGGCAATCTAGTACTTAAGTACAACCACTTTAATGAGGTAAAGCCAAAATTTCACGATGAACTTTTCGAAAATTCATTTGATTCAGGCATCGAGTTAAAAGATGCTTGTCTTATACAAAAACACTTTTCTGGGAAAAGTGAATTCAACAAACTCCATCCTGTCCTTCGCCGCTCTATGCTTCCTACGCAAATGGTTCGAAATTTTGAAACCACGGGAAATAGTTATTTCTTATTATACATAGATTGCATTCTAAGGTACATTAATGTAAGATATGTGGAATATGCTGAAGCATGTGCAAGAAAAATTGGCATAGCAACGCAAAAGAGAAAAGAAAACCATTGATGATTGAAGCAGGCTCGCCCTGCTTCTCTATTTAAATCATTAATTAATTAAATAAATAAATTGAAGGAAAGAGACAGATGAATTCTCCTGCTCAGATTTTAGATAACAGTGCAATTGCAACATATCAATCACTAATGCTACGTGATGATAAAGGCAGCTATGAACACTACTTGGCTATGGTGTCATTTGCGAACAAATGCAGCACTCAGTATTACGTAAATGATGTTTCAATCATTCCTGATGCAGATTATGACATTCTGTACCGAGAGATTCAAAAGTTCGAAAAATCCAACTCAAACAATATTGAGTCTACCTCACCAACTCAGCGTGTTGGTGACAAGCTTTCTGATAAGTTCAAATCCGTTAAGCATAAGAAGCCTATGCTTTCACTTGATAACGCCTTCGATAACGAAGAACTTAAAAAAACAATGCAAGGTAAAGCAAGCGTTGGTGGCAAGTACGTAGCGGAATTGAAACTGGATGGTCTAGCACTATCTATTTTTTACAAGAACAACAAGTTTGCATACGCTCTAACAAGGGGCGATAAAGAATATGGCGAGGATGTGAGCCATACAGTTAAAACCATCACTGACATCCCTATGGAACTTGATTGCGACATTATCATCCCTGAACTTGAAGTTCGCGGTGAAGGCTTTATGCTCAAGAAGCAATTAGAAGATTACAATGCCAAAGCCGAAGCAAATGGCAAAAAAGGCTTAGCAAACGCAAGAAACGGTGCTGCTGGAGCAATCCGTCAACTTGATCCTAAACTGAGTAAAGAAAGAAACCTTAGCTTTATTCCTTATGGTCTAGGTTATATTGAAAGTGGCGATCTTGATATTTCTAACAGTCATTTTGAACGACTATCCATGCTGCATAAGTTTGGTTTCCGTAAAAGCCCATACACTAAACAACTTTCATCAATCGAAGATATGTATAATTTCTACGATGAAATTGAAAATATTCGATCTGATATTCCTTTTGACATTGATGGAATTGTCTTCAAAGTTGATGATGTTGAAAGACAGGAAGAGCTAGGATACACGAACAGAATCCCTCGATTTGCTATTGCTAGAAAATTCCCTGCAATGACAGCCAACACGGATTTAAAGTCATCTGATGTTCAGGTAGGTCGTACAGGCATTTTAACTCCTATGGGGCGCGTAGAGCCTGTGCATTGTGGTGGTGTTACTGTATCCAACATTACCCTTCACAATTTTGAGAAGGTAGAAAAGCTCGGTTTACGAATCGGTGACACTGTAACCATCTCTCGCAGAGGCGATGTAATCCCACATCTTGAGGGCGTACTTGAATCAAATGGTGGAGAGTTAATTAAACCGCCGACTCACTGCCCAGTATGTAATGCACCTACTATGACCAAACCAGATATTATTGGTATCTTTTGTAGTGCAAGGTTAACTTGTCCAGCGCAGGCTATTGAAGCGATCTCGCACTTCACTGGCAAGAAGCAGATGAATATTGAAGGTATCGGTGACAAGATTGTTGAAGCGCTATATGAAAAAGGGGCAATTAAAAATGTCCTTGACCTGTACAAACTAGATATTGACGACATTCAATATCTACCAGGCAAAGGTATCGCAAGCGCTAAAAAAGCGATTGCGAGCATTCAAGCTTCAAAACATTGCCGCTTGGATAAGTTCATCAACAGCATTGGTATTCCTGGTGTTGGCGAATCAACGTCAAACGACTTAATGAAATACTTTGGCTCACTCGACGCGATTATGAATGCCAGCCATGATGAATTAATCAAAGTCAATGATGTGGGTGATGGTACTGCAAGTAACATCATTGAGTTCTTTGCTAGTCAAGAAAACATTGACCTTATCAATGGTCTTCTTGAGGTAGGGATTACCTTTGAAGAAGTCGAAGCTGCATCAAGTGAATTAGCAGGTCAAACGTGGATTGTTACTGGCACATTGGAAAACTTTGATAAAAACAGCATCAAAGAACTCCTTCAACAGAAAGGCGCTAAAGTAAGCGGCTCTGTAAGTAAAAAGACAAGCGCTGTTCTTTATGGTGATAAAGCTGGAAGCAAGCTTTCTAAAGCACAAGAACTACAAAACAGCGGCGTTGATATTAAGATCTTGAACGAAGCCGACTTCATGGCTCAATATATGAGCTAAGAGTCAATCTTCTTGCAAATCAAAGCCGCATCAACGATGCGGCTTTTTATTTGAATATAAATATTGTTGAGCGATCTGTCGGATGATATAATTCACATAATATAAATAATAATAAAAAAGAAATGACATGATTTTAAATAACCAAACTCGCCCAACAAGAAGCTATCAATTTGATAACGCTGACAACGCAATTTTATTCTCTGCAAGGAAAAGACCTCGCATATCTAAATCATATGCTGAATCGCACTTATCCTTATTAGAAGATATGAACAGATGCAAGCAAACCATTTCTGAATCAATTACAGAGTCATTACAAAGTGTAAATGGAAAGGTTTGGAAGATTGATATCAAATCGCTTCCATCTATAGGCTTAATTTCATATGTTAGTGAATTAGGACGTGGAATAAGTAAGCCAAACTTTTCAATTGGTTCTGGTTACTTTTACAATGAATTAGATGGCTATCAAATTTCGGATGACCATGTTTATATAGTTTCCAAAAAGCCCATAGAAAAGGACGTAATATCTGATGTTATTGCTTATTCTGTAGCTGAAGAAATTGTTGCCACGATTGAATCCTTATCATCAGAGAATGAGATTCAGATGAAAGCCGAAAAAGTAGGAACCAACCTCATTCTAACGATACCAAACGGAAAAAGGCTCGTCACTACACCAGAACTTGAAAATACGATTTAATAAAAAAGACTGATTAATAATCAGTCTTTAATTTTTTATTTCGGCATAAACTCTAGGATTTTACCTTTAACATCATTGCAAACAGACTCAAAATCCACTTTCGAGATCTCACTTGCAAATCCTTTATAGCCACTAATGGTGCCAATTTGTTTAGAGCTAAATGGTGACTGTTCAGAGTTTCTCCAAACCTCCAAAATAGGAACCTTACCTGGTCTATCTTCGCATATTACGGCAACCTGAAGCTGTGAATCCTTATAGATTAGCTTCATTGCCCTTTTCAATTCTAGTGACCCAAAATATTGAATAATCGCTTCTTGGTTATTCATCTTAATTTCTGCTTAATTTATTAGTTTTGTTGATTCACAGTTCGTCATTTTAAATAAAACGTAACTTCTAACTTTTGTGGCATCAATCGGGGATAACTTCTGGATTTCGTTTTCCAAAAATGACGATCTTTCGCAAGATTCACAAGTATCAATGTACCAGTATCTTTCCAGTGGAGTAAGCTTGCTTAAACAGCTTTTGCAAGATGTTGATTCAGAGCTAACTGATACAGCCTCTAAATTTTGCTTATGATTAATAACACCTAACCTTGCTTTATCATCGAAAATCAAGGTCATTCTTTCGATTATAGACTCTGCCTTTTGCGATATATCAACACTCAAAACTTTTACCATTTGATTATTTTGTTTAATGCTATACCAAAAACAAGGCAATAGTCAATAAAAAAGAAGCACTTAAAGTGCTTCAATCGACAATGTTTCTACCCAAAAGCGCCAAGTGCTCCATCTAAATCTAATGAGCCTAAGCGAAATTAATTTAGGTGGTGGTGAAAGGC
>NZ_JAWOTX010000023.1:0-87583 GCF_033339115.1 Vibrio sp. 947
GGCTACGATGCTTGATGGGTGTAGCCGATCAGATCGTATCTTTTTGATTTAGTTCCATCGATTTAAGCAACAAAGCCTGTTCGATGCGACATATAAAAACCTCATAGTTTCAGTAAATTAACAAAGACTTATGTTGTCCATCGAACTTTTAATGTAAACAAGTTGTAAATGGTTTTCGTCCTTATTCTTTGTCGTTAGCTTTGTTTGTTCCTGTTAGCGGAATATGAAACAGGAACTAAAAAATTCCAAACAAAGACATGAGGTCAAAAATGGAAATACGCATTAATCGCCTATTTGCTGCTATGTTGGCAGTAGGCATTGCACCTGCCGTCTCGGCGTTTGATCCACTCTATTCTGAACAATGGCACTTAGACAACACGGGGCAAACTGCGTTTGCGGCTAATCCTGCTGTTGCTGGGAACGACTTAAACACTAAGCTCACTCAGGCAATGGGGATTGCAGGTGTTGGTGTGAAAGTTGCTGTTATTGATTCTGGAGTGCAGATCGATCACCCCGACCTTGCAGGTAATATAGTTACAGGTAGCAGAAACTTCGTCGAAGACTCTTCATTCCCACCAAGTTATCCGGTTGATACTAATGGTCATGGCACTGCTGTAGCCGGTTTGATTAGCGCCGTCGGCAACAACGGTGAAGGCGGACGCGGTGTCGCTTATCACTCTTCCCTCATCGGTTTTAACTGGTTAGCCAACCAGACATTAGAAGGCTGGTTAATCTCCCATGGCATGGACCCAGCAACACGCGATGTTCGCGTATTTAACCAAAGTTACGGTTTCAGCCCTATAAACCCGATTACTTTTGATGAAAGCGACCCTCAGCTAAAACTTGAAATGGACGTGATGAAAAACGTCAGCGAGAGTAACGCATGGGGTCGAGGTGCTGTATTTGTAAAGTCAGCAGGTAATGGTTACCGTTATTTCAATGCAGGGCGATTCTTCGTATTGCCAAGTAACTTCTTTGCTGGTGGAGACAATCAAGGCTTACCGATGCACAACTCTGCTCAGTCTTATGATAACGCCAATTACTTCAATCTAGTCACTAGTGCATTGCGAGCGGATGGTACGAGAGCGAGTTACTCATCGGTGGGGTCGAACGTGTGGGTTGCAGCACCAGCAGGTGAATATGGGCAAGATTTCCCTGCTATGGTCACCACTGATTTAATGGGTTGTGAAGAAGGGCAAAATACCAGTGATGGCCTTGGCATTAATGGGTTACACGGCGGAACGGAGCTCGATCCGAACTGTAACTATACCAGTACGATGAACGGAACCTCATCGGCTGCGCCAAACACATCGGGTGCCATCGCGGCAATCATGTCAACCAACCACGCACTTTCTGCTCGTGATGTACGTGCTTTACTAGCGGAAACAGCAAAAGTAACGGATAAAGCGCATCCAGGCGTACAGCTTGAATTTACTAACCATAAAGGTGAACAGGTTAGCTACGAGGCAATTGCCCCTTGGCAAAAAAACGCAGCAGGCGTAGATTTCCATACTTTTTATGGCTTAGGCGCTGTAGATTTAGATGAAGCGATGCAACGTGCTCGCATGACGAATCGTGTTTTGCCAACTCAAGTCATTACGCCATGGGTTAATAACGCTACAGAAGTAAGTGTACCCGATGCAAGTCTAGTTGGTGGTTCTTCAAGTATCGCCATTGCCGATGAGCTGACAGTAGAATCCGTTCAAGTGACATTGACACTGGACCACGCTCGTCTGCCCGACTTAGCTATCGAGCTCATTTCGCCATCAGGGACTCGTTCCGTTTTGCAAACACCGCGCAATGGTCTTGTTGGTCAATCTCTTGATTCATCGATTACTGGCTACAAAGATCAATTAATGTTGTCTAACCAATTTTATGGCGAAGATGCAAAAGGCGAATGGACGTTGCGAGCAATAGATACGAACGGCGATGAAGTCTATTCTTACATTGCATATTTCAACTCTTCCACCATCTATGACGTTCCGATGGCAAACAACGCTCAGCCCGGTGTTATTAAGAACTGGTCGATGCGCATATTTGGACACTAAGGAGTCAATAACATGAAATACAAATCATTTTCTATGCTGGCTCTCGTTATCATGACGTCGAGTGTATACGCTGAGCAACAGCTCTCTCAACAGCCTGCACCAGAACTGTTTGTGCCATCAGAAGCGGTTGAGATTAATGGCCAAGATTATCGAAAAGTGCAAACTGGCACTATTAGAACCCTATCTGAAGACGTAAAACTTCAAGCGGGTGATGAGGTGTTTAAGAATGCGTTTAGTAACGTATCCAAAGCCACTGGACTGGTTTATATCACCGTAAACAATCCTAACGAAGCGAAAGCAGTCGCCAAAGAGTTAAAATTAGAAGTTATCTTCGCAGAGGGGGAATCAGCGGTGTTAAAAGCATCTCAAGATCAAGATCTGCTAAGTATTAGCGACTACCTAAACGCAGACAGCCGGGTAAAAGCGTCTAAAATTGAACTAAACAGCGGTAAATACCGTGCACAATAATTCTCTAACAAGAGAAGTTGGCCTGTAAAACCATGCCTCAGCGATTGCTGAGGCATTTTTATGGGTAGGAACAGATAGGCTATTATTCTTTAATAACATTTCGCATAACCAGTATGATACCTAAACACCCTACTCGCCTGCGCCTGTCATTTCTTAAACAAAATAATTTCCGTTCTTAGCTCTTCTTCCGTGGTTTCCTTCGGGCTATTCAGATAGCGTTCGATTCCTAAAGGACTGGTTTTGACTTTCATACCACTCTGAAGAACCAAGTTCATCGCTAAAGCCCATGCATTTCCCAAAAACTGATATTCACCTCGGTGTTCAACGACAAATGTTTCACTCTCAGGAATGGTACCGGTAACCGCCCCTTGAGGCGCTGGTACTGAGTTATGAAGAGGAAAGCAAGTGATAAACTCGAATGTACCTTTCTGCATATCCATCGACTGGTAATAACAAAACAATTCACCATTCACGGATAGGGTTTCGTCACTAATTAACTGTTCTAGTTGCTGAACATGCTTCTCAATTACCGAACCTAATTCCTGCAAGCTAGCCACACCCTTGATCCCAATGTAATGAATTTGAGGCAACGTTCGGTTACCTATTTCGACTAAGTCTGAATGCACTCTTCCGGTTTCAAGCTTACTTTTGAGCATGCGTAACCCACGTTGATAATCCATCTCTATCATCGACTTAAACATACTTTTCAGAAAGAACAGATACCAAGGGACGCGAGATTGCATTTGCCATTCGACTAAACAGCCATTTTGTGACGGCGTCACGATTAGAGTCACCTTTCCATGGCTCTTGATTGGGCGAAAGAAATGTAGCTCCATATCTAATCGATGCTCTTGAGTACTTTCCAGTACAATCGCGCCAGTC
This sequence comes from Vibrio sp. 947, assembly GCF_033339115.1. Taxonomy (NCBI): domain Bacteria; kingdom Pseudomonadati; phylum Pseudomonadota; class Gammaproteobacteria; order Vibrionales; family Vibrionaceae; genus Vibrio; species Vibrio sp. 947. The sequence continues at coordinate 3,399 of NZ_JAWOTX010000023.1, forward strand.
CCAATACGCTGACCATTCCATTGATAACCAGCTCCAACGTGGCCCTGATTATCACTGAATGTCAGCTCGCAGCTTGGTTCAAGAATGATCCATGGTGACCAGCTGGGCCAGTTATTGAAGTTCTTGAGATAGCCAATAATTTCACTTTGATTCTTATTAATTTCAATACTTCGGCTGACCTGATAAGAGAGCATAACGGTTCCTCGAGTTTCCGCTTCACTAACTTCAGTCTAATTCAAATTCCAGTTTTTTCTTGTTTGACTACGGATTAGATGCGTACGACAAGAAAAATCCAGAGCGTTAATTCTCACTTGAATCAATACGCGCAAAGCTAAGAGCAGAACTCCACTTTTGCACTAAATCGAACACCATCATCGTCCAGTACTAACGCCCACCCCATCCGTTCACATATTCGTTGTACGATAACAAGCCCACAACCATAACCAGCGTTGTACGTCTCGTTGCCATCGTGACGGTTTAGGATCTTAAGCGCATGACCTTTCAACTCAATTTCAATATCTCCCACACTATAGCTAAAGGCGTTTTTAATCAGATTGTTGATAACAATGGTCACAAAACTCTCTGGTGCCTTCACTACACCACTATGTTGTTCGTGCAAAGCGTAGTTCGAATCTTGCTTGGCAAATAAAGGAGCCAGCTCTTCCAGTTGTTTTTGTAAACAAGTAAGAAGCTGATGCTCTCCGTAATGTTGAGGCTCTATTTTCTCTTTACCAAGTAAGAGAAACGCTTCTGTCAGTACACGCATCTCGTCACAAGCTGACTGCATCCTCGTGATGGCTTTTTGCGCAACTCGAGGTTGATCAGGGAGACGCGTCAGAATGTCTGTTGAGCCTTTAATCACCATGATTGGCGTTCTCAACTCATGCGATGCAAAACGGCTAAATTCTTGTTCTCGTTTGAAATAGCCCGCGATATCGTTCTTATTATCCAGCAAAGTCTGCTCTATCTGGCGTGTTTCGCTGAACTTAGTTTCAACTTGGAAAGCGGGTTGATCCGGTGACATTTGGCTAATTTTGTCTTCAATTTGCGCTAATGGCCGAGACAATATTCGCACCATGTAAATGCCATACCCAACCATGACAAATGAAAACAAACCACCGAGCAGCAGCGTAAACTGATGCAGCGAGCTTTCGTATTCGTCCAAGTAATCATCGGAGTCATCTTGAAATACAATGTACATAAGCCCCTTCCCTGAGGGGTGGTTCAATACAACAAAGTGTTTGTCTTCTTCACCAAGCAGGTATTCGTAAAAACCAGGTGAAGTAAAAGAGAGCAACCAATCGGGTGTCGGTGCTTCACTCCAATATGAGTTGAATTCCAATACGTTTGGCAATGGCGCATCCCAGCCCTGTTTCTCGAAATTCTCACTATAAAGCGCAGCTTCAGTATCTAGCCAGTGATGTAAACTCAGCACTTCCAGTTTGTTTTCTGCCACATAAATCAGCGACCAAAAAAGAGTAAACATCACAAACGTCATGACCCCAAAACCCCAACGGATCTTGCGATAAATGCTTGGATATTCGTTATGCTTTAAGTCGGTAACCTTGTCCATGAATAGTCTCTAATCGTGATTCTTCAAAACCTTTGTCTAGCGCGGTTCTTAAACCGTAAATATGGCTACGAAGTGCATCACTTCCGGGTGGTTCGTCTCCCCACACACTATCGATCACTTCTGTGCGCGAGACCGCTGCTGGAGCACGTTGGAGGAGCAATTTTAAAATTTTAGTTTGAATTCGACTCAGCTTAATTTCTTTGTCTTTTCTCGTTACTTTTCCTGTCCGCGCATCTAAACAAATATCTGCAAATTTGAGCGTTCCGATATCTTGTCTTGGACCACGATTAGCCAAAGCATGAACACGCAAACTGAGCTCTTCCATCGCAAATGGCTTCATTAAATAATCATCTCCCCCCGCTTTAAAAGCCGCGATTTTGTCCTCTAGCGTATCTTTTGCCGTTAGGAAGAGAATTGGCGTTCCACATAACTTATCTTGTCGAAGCTTCTGTACCGTACTGATGCCATCGAGCTTCGGCATCATGATATCCATGATGATTACATCGTAATGATTTTCCTCGATTAACTTAATCGCAGCCTCTCCATGAAACGCACAATCGATAATCATGCCTTCTAGCTCAAGATAGTCTGCAATCGTCTCCGAGACGTTATGGTTGTCATCTACAATTAAAATTTTCATAAAATCACATTTCTTCACGATCTCTTCACGATATGCCCAATAAGATACAGGCAATTTCCTAAACTCGCTCGTAAATTGAGGTTAATACAATGAAAAAACTCGCTCTTATTTCTGTAGTAGGTTTGGCATTGTCTGGTTGTGGTGGTTCAGGTGGTGGCAGCAATAGCGATAGCACATCAACTCAACCAGCAGTGAAACCAAGTGTAGCGATTGGCTCTGTTGAAGCGGTCAACGCTGAAGAAAGCACGTTAACCGTCAATGGACATACGTATCGTGTGTCTGAGGTGGTTTATGACGACACACAAGTGCAACTGGCCGATGTAAAACCAAAAATGGTGGTTCGCGTAGGTTCAGATATTCGGCAAACTTCGGACAATGGCGTCCGAGTCATACTTGAACCAACCATTACTGGACGTGTGACAGCAATTGATCATGTGAAGAAAAAATTCACGGTAAACGGCGTAGAGCTGCAGTTTGACGATTTAAGTGATGATATAGAGGTCAACGACTGGGTGATGGTGTCATCATTGCCAACTGCTGATGCGGGTTATCGAGTGTTGTCTGTGGTCGAGCTCGACGTAGATAACGATTACCCAGCACTTGATAACGACTACGAACTGGAAGGCCGTATTACCAGTATCGATGCAAATGCTGGAACATTTAAGTTAGGTGGAAAAGTAACGGTGACATATAACAACGTTAACCAGCTTAGCATTGGTCAATGGATTGAAGCCGAAGGTGAAATGCAAAACGGTATCTTCATGGCACATGAGGTAGAAGTTGAAGGCTACGACGTCATAAGCAATGACAGCGATGTGGAAGGCATCGTCACTTGGGTTGCAAATGACTACAGTGAGTTCTCACTAAACTACCGAGGTGCATTCTTCATCGATAACGCAACACGATTTGAAGATGGCAGCAAAGCGAACCTAAAACAAGGCCAAGAAGTGGAAGTAACGTCTGTCATGAAAAATGGCAATCGCATCGCTACCGTTATTGAGTTTGAGCAACCAGACTTTGACGATAACAACCAATGGCAAGGTAAAGAATTTGAATGTGAAGGATACGTATCAAACTACGATGCTGAAGCAAGAACATTTGAAATCGAGCATTGTGAGAATGATGCTGATCAAGTACTAACTAACACCACCGTTGTGATTGATGCACAAACACGCTTCCAAGGCATTGAAGAACTTAACCTAAATGGTGCTCGTGTCGAAGTCGAAGGTGTGATCATTAACGAGCAAAATATTGCCCGTGAAGTGGAGTTAGACGTTTACGACAACTAATCCCTTCTACGCTTAAGAAAAAGTGTCACTTCGGTGGCACTTGTTCTTTTCACCTTACTTTGCTTCCCAAGCTCAAACCAACAAATTCTCAGTCAAAGCCTTTTCTCTCCGTTACACTTTACCTATGTTTCACAACATTGGTGACGAATATGAAAAAACGCAACCTCATTTTGTTAATCTTGTTTTTTGGTTCAGCCACGAGCTTAGCTAGCGTTATGGATCCTGACTGCGATGCAGAAAAGGCAGCTAAAGCCGCTGCGACAAAAGCCGTGGTTGGTGTTGGTGGTCGCTGTACGCCTAAAGAGGCACTGAAAGATACCGCAGTTGATGCAGGAAAAGACAAATTGCCAGATGAAGGGGTGGCGGGTAAAGCTGTTGATGCAATTACACCGGAAAAAGAGAAGAAAACGGTGAAAGACGTAACCAAAAAGCTCAATAAAGATTGATACGCTTTCTTGTCGTTAACTTTAATAGCGAAACTCCCCCCTCCCCAAAAAAAGAGCGCCGATTGACGCTCTTTCCGAACTCTAATAGATAACCAATTATGCGGTTTCTGCTTCACCTATCCAATGATAATGGTGGTTAGCTTTTTTCCCCACTAAACCGAGCTCTGCCAATTCTTCAAATACCTTGTCTACCTCTTCCGCAGACAGCCTAAACTGTTTAGCAACGGCTTTTTTGGTGCACGTAATTTGATGCGTTTTAAGTGCATCGCTAACTTGCTCTAACAAGGTTTTCGGTTCCTTTGGTTCTTCTGGCTCCGGCGCTACTGGTATTTCTTGCTCTTCTTCCTCTTTTATATGAGGAAGATAACCCGCAGGCGCTGGGTCTATATCGCGAACTGTTTTCAATATCATGCCCTCATTTCTGCGATAGAAATATCGGAACCGTTGCTCTTCACCAATCAAGCCAACAAAAAATGCAGCAAAGAAGTCCAAAAGAATCGAAAGAAATACAACCAAGCCAAGCTGAGCTTGCTGAGAGGTGGTACCAAATGCGTTGGCTAGGCTATCAATCAAACCAATCACTGAGCCTTGCGTAACCGGCGGTAAACTATCACGCTCCATAGCCAAGCGTTGCTGCTCTTCACGTAAGGTTTTGTTTTGATCCTGAATGCGAGTTACACCAGTCGCGATACGCTCCATCTCGATGTATTTCTGCGCTGCCATATTGTTGAGCTCAATCTGCTTATCGATTGCCGCAATCTGACGATTAAACGCTTCCACTTTCGCCTGCTCTACCGAAATATGACTTTGTGCACTATTGGTTGCACTATTAATGCCACCAATACTACCGCCAATGGAAATCGCAGCTAAGACTAAATAAAACACGAGAGCGGTTGCTGCTCCTGTGTAGTTGCGATGGGCTCGGCGCTCACCGTATTCATACCAAGCGTAAAATTTACCCGCTTCAAAAATGATCGCTAAACCACCAAATAAGGTTTGCATCATCGGATTTTCGTCGATAGACAAAAATAGCAATAGAGAAAAAATAGTCGATGCTAAAATCGCAGCACCAGTGAATGCGTATACACTCACCATGGCAAATCGACCTTTAGGGTATCGATATCCAATCTGTTGTTCGTATTTCATTTGAGAAATTTCTTAAGATTAATCGCCCCTCCTACTAAGTAGGACGGACGTTTCTGGCATGTACAAAGGAGCGCAGAATACCGTATCCTTTATTAAATTACTGTCATAATTCCGTTAATGGAAAACAAGTGAAGATTCGGTAGGCATTTTGAATCGATATCAGCCAAATCTAGCACGTAAAAACACCACCACGACACCCACTAACCGAAGCTTCAGTGACATATAAGAGAGATTAATTCGGTATCTTCAAAAGCGACTAGGCAAGACTGACAAGTTGAATTGGAGGTTGTGAATATCAGCCGAATCAAGACATTAAAGCGTTAAAAATAGACAATAAAACAAATAACGCACACTTGCATCACCTTTTAGTAAACTGATAATTACATTGTTTGGTTAATTTGTTAGTATCCCGCGCCGAAGAAGATAAGCACTCAATTGTATGGAAAACACTCTAATACAGCACAAACACCATCGCTTGCACGCTATTGCGGTTATTATCGCGGTGTTGTTTCAGTTGTATTTAGCGTCCACAGCCGCTCTTAACCCTACACAAGTTCACAGCACAACTTGGCTCAACAAAGTCCAAAGTGAAAAGGTTTTACTGTGTACCGCAGATGGTTTCAAATGGGTGGATATCAATACGTTGATTGAGGCTAACGCTCAATCTTCTTCTAAGCTTATCCAAGATCTTAACTTACACGACGGCTTTCAGTTTGAATGCCCGCTTCTTCAAGCTGTTCAATTCTTTCTTCTGGTTGCGATTGGGCTTTACCTGACAACCATCCATTGGCTGCGCCGAGTAAAGTATGCACTGACGACTTATCACTTTTCAAAATGCGATAAGCTCGTTTACAAACACATCGCGCCTAAGCACTCTCCGCCGAGTGTTTTTCCTGCCTAACAGGCATCTAATCATTGACAACTTTATTCAAAAATAACGATGACTCTGTTTGTTGTCCATTCAGAGAAGCTATTAATTCAAAAGGAAAAACACATGCTTAAATCATTAAAAACCGCCGCTATCGCGCTTATTGCTGTCATCGCTAGCCCACTGAGTTTAGCGCACGATTATGAAGCAGGAAAAATTCATATCGACCATCCATGGAGCCGCGAAGCGCCACCAAACGCACCTGTTATCGGTGGTTTTTTTCAATTAACCAACCACGGTGACAGTGAAGATGCATTGATCGTAGCAGAAAGCCCAATCGCAGGGCATGTCGAAATTCACACGCATAAGAAAGAAGATGGTGTGATGAAAATGATTAAGATTGACGAAGTGCGCGTTCCAGCCAATGACTCAGTGTTGTTTAAGCCAGGCAGCTTCCATTTAATGATTTTTAACCCAACACAAACTCTTAAAGAAGGCGACCGCTTCCCTATGACGTTAACATTCAAAAACGCGGGTAAAGTGGAAGTAGAAATGGCGGTTGAAAAACAAGGTCACATGGAAAAACACATGCACCATTAATGACGTAAACAAAAGTGCCCGCTGATTTAGCGGGCATTTTTATCTCAGCTTAGTCAAAATCATTATTCCGGTAGATCCTAACTCGACTCTTCAGAATAATGGTGATGAATAACGCTCGGCGAAACGGGGTCACATATCATAACAGCGTGCTCGGGCAAGAGATTCTAAATCACGCTCGTCCCTCACTATTCAGAATGACCTTGAAAGACTTAAGATCCTAAAAAGGTTCCCTACCCGCTTAAAACTCAACCTCTCGACAAAGTTCTCCAACCATCACTTGGCAAGCCTAAATGAAATCATAAGTTTGGCAACAAAGACCCACTGTTAATCGGCTTTCTTTCTACTTGAAACAAACCTCAGCCCAACGAGCTAAGCCGGCAGTTACTGAGCCAAAATAGTTTCCACTGACAACCGGAATACTTGGCAGTACGGTTTGCACCGCATCGCGCAAGATTGGCGAGCGTGCCGAACCTCCAGTCATAAAGATAGCATCGGGTTTAACTCCAGCTTGCTCTACCGCTTCTGTCACCAACGCCGTCATTTTATTCTTTGGCGACTGGATCGCTTCGATCATTTCGTCACGTTGTACATCAACTTCAATCGTTTCTGATAGTAAGTTGATGCCAGTTCGGTAAGAAGCTTGTTCTGAAAGTGCCACTTTTGCCTCTTCGGCACGGCGAACAATGTTGTAGCCTAAAGACTCATGATACACCTCTAGCAAACGAGCAAGTTTTTCTGGCTCTTGAGCCTGCTTTTGAAGCAACTTTAACGCTGATAGGTTCTCTCGCGAATAGAAGTCACTCTGCGCTTCTACATTATTGATTGCTATCGGGTTCCAGAATTGGGTAGTCGGCATCACAATGCCTGACTCCATTTTACTTCCCATGCCAAAAGGGAACATGAGCTGCTTAAATGCTAGCGCGATATCAAGATCATTCCCGCCGACACGCTGGCCACTGTGAGCTAACAAGCTTGCGGTCCTATCTGCTTTGCCGCGCCAAGACGGTCCCATTTGGATCAACGAACAGTCCGTTGTACCACCGCCAATATCGACTACTAGAATGATTTTATCTTCGCTGAGTGTCGCTTCATACTCTAGGCCCGCCGCGACAGGCTCAAACTGAAACTCCACATTTTGGAAGCCCGCACGTTTCGCTGCCCGCAACAAAATGCGTTCAGCCTGAATGTTAGCCGTTTCACCGCCACGCCCATGAAAGTTAATTGGTCTGCCGATCACAGCATCGGTAATACTTTGCTGCGCATCGTTTTCGGCTTGAGACTTAATATTGTCCATCATCGCGCAGACAAGGTCTTCGAAGAAAGCCAATTGCACATCACGCAAGCCAGATGCACCAAGAAAAGACTTCGGCGATTTCACATAATAGATATCGCGAGGATCTTCCAAATAGAGATTAAGTGCAGCCTGACCAAACGCGATGTCGTCGGATTCTAAGTCAATACTTTCTTCTCGGTTTAAATTGATTGCCCGGCGTAAAACCTGCTCACCAACTTGATCTAATGGTTTAATATCTCGATGGCGAAATAAATGCTCGGATACCGATTCACGAGTCGGTGCAGCAAGGGTGGAAGGAATAAAAGGGCTGTTTCCTTCCAGATTAAGCAGTACTGGATCACCCGATTCCATTTTAGCCACTGAACAGTTTGCAGTACCATAGTCAAAGCCGATAAACATTGTTTCTCCCACTGTCCCACTGATTAGTGGCCTTTTGAGCGTTAAAAAGCTGGCAATGCTAACTTAATGGCATAAGAATTACTATCCCAAAATCAAGTGCAATTTAACGTGGAAAATCTATCTAAGGTACACTACTTTCTCTTTTTGCAGATGGCACAACAACCGCTACCAGTAAAGCTAACAGCAGGAACACAGGGCTAAGCATTAATCCATGCCAGATTGAATACCCATCATGGAACAGCCAGAATATACCAAGCGTCAGTAGGTACGAAAAGTAGCTGCAAAACACCAAGCTAATCGCGACAAAGCGCTTTTGATTAATAATAAGAATCCGCACTAGATACTGGCTAAGAATACCAGAGCAGCGCATGGCAAGTTGCCAATTAATGATAAAGAAAGCAAGCGCAATAAACCCAGCTACGACCAGTGCATCATGCGTACTTAAAATGAAGTAGCTACCAAATCGGCTTATGATGACCGGATAATCGCCTTCGTATATCGTTGACCAAGATATTGCGTTCGCTGCTGCTACGTAATTGGCAAAATAAGCAATAGCGTAGAAAGTCGTTTGAGAACTGAACGGCTGAAATACATCCCTACAAAATCCTCGCCATTCTTCTTTGTTGGCGGTAGGCCCAACCCAGTCACGTTTTTTTTGAGCGGTACGCCCGGCAAACGCAGGCCCGTTGCGAAACAACAGCCAAAATATATAGAGTGCAAGTATAACCAAAAGTATTGAAAACATACCCTTCCCCCTCATAAATTATCGGCGCCACTGCCAATGGCGTTGGGGTCGTAAACTGCACTTCCCTGCTATACCTATTTGATTTATCAAAGACTTATTATTTTATTACCACCAAAATTCATTTAATGGCATGCTAAACAGCAACATTTTCACGCTTTGTGCGTGAAGTTCGAAAGCCTACTTTTAGGTTTAGCACAAAAATAACTACAGCAAAGCGTAAGAGAGGGATTCCGCACCCATCAATGAAGATGAGGCGTTAAGCAGAAGCTGTGACCGCAATGAGAAGAGAAGGATTCAAAGCGGCCATGCATGGGCAAGAGGAGCAACTATTTCTCTAATTTTTCTTCAAATACACCAATCTCTCTGCCCAACCAAATCGCGCGTTCTGTGTGATCGAGCAACTCTTCTTCGCTTACTGGGTGAATGAGCACAGAAAAATCGCCTCGAATCGTATCAAGCCACGCCAAGAACTCTTCACTCAATGATTCTAGGTGAATTTCAAACATCGGCATTTTGTGTGGGCCAACTAACCTTCCAACTAATGGAAACACACGCAGCACATCTTGACGCTCTTGACGGATGATCTCGTTCAAGGCTTGCGCTTTATCTTGTTCTCTTAGGGGAAAATAAACATGAGCGTGGTACATAACTTCTCCATAATCACTTCCGCTTGAGCACCACCTACTTTGGATAAGCTCAAGGACTGCCGAGGGTATACATTTGTAATGCCGTCACCCTACCTTGATTCCACTCAGTTGGGAAGAAGTTATGCATTCTCATAAGGTCGAGGCTTCGAGCACAACAAAAATTTGCAATTCATCATATAGCAACTGTTTGAGTTGATTCATTAATAATGACTCACTTTGTCAAATTTTACAGCCAAATTTTGTTGCAAATATGTTTCATTAACCAGTAATTAAATTCGAGTTTAAAAATACCACCAACAAAATAGCAGCATATTACTCTGCAAAATCAGGGTGTAAGCAAAACTTTACTACTGAGCGAAAGTCAAAATGAAGCATAATTTAACAATTTGTTTACACTTATTGTATCTGGCTATACCACGATTTAGTTAGAGGGTTAGATACAGAAAAGCCTTTCTCTGTATCTTGCGGTGAAATGGTCGCAGCGATGTTATCGACAAATAGTTTAAGGGACGAACAGATGCCTACCGCTATCGAAAGCACACGCAACCTTAGGTATGGCCTTTGCGCTGATATCAGAGTTTGAGTACCCATACAAACTCTGGTTTTGTATGAACAGCTGCAGTCCAAAAGACCCGCAGCGTCAAAAGGAGCTTGAGATGAACGTTCAGGCATTACCCATGCATCGGTTTATCGACCATCGTGGGGACCTAGTCGGCCAACTACCCAACTGGGCTGACACTGAAACATTGGTCGGGTTTTACCGAGATATGGTATTAACTCGCACTTACGACAACAAAGCAGTTGCCTTGCAACGCACCGGTAAGCTAGGGACCTATCCCTCACACTTAGGCGCGGAAGCCATAGGCATTGCGGTCGGCAGAGCACTTAAAGCCGATGATGTGTTTGTCCCTTACTACCGCGATATGCCTGCGATGTGGTGTCGTGGCATTGGCATGGAAAAGAACCTTCAATACTGGGGTGGCGATGAGCGCGGGAGTGATTTTGCTCCTGAGGGCAGTCCGGTTCCTAGCCGAGACCTTCCCTACTGTGTACCCATAGCGACGCAATGTACGCATGCTGTCGGGGTGGCTTCCGCGCTAAAAATTCAAGGTAACCATGAAGCTGCGCTAGTCATGTGCGGCGATGGTGGTACATCCAAAGGGGACTTTCTTGAGTCAATAAACTGCGCAGGTACTTGGAATATTCCACTTGTTTTCGTCGTAAACAATAACCAGTGGGCAATTTCAGTGCCGCGTAGTCTCCAATGTGCCGCCGATTTCTTATCAGAAAAAGCGCAAGGTGCAGGTATACCGGGTATTACTGTCGATGGTAACGATGTCGTCGCCGTTTATGATGCAACTAAAACCGCCCTTGAGAGAGCAAGAAAAGGGAAAGGCGCAACACTCATCGAAGCGGTGAGTTACCGACTGAGTGACCACACTACGGCCGATGATGCGACTCGTTATCGTAAAGAAGATGATGTTCAAACTGCATGGCAATACGAACCTATCGCACGCCTTAAAACGTATCTCCTTAATCAAGGCGCTTGGAGCGACGAACAAGAACAGCAATGGCTAGATTACTGTAAAGAGCAAGTAGAGTTAGCTGTTGAACGCTATCTGAGCTTACCGCCACAAGCACCAGAAACCGGTTTCGATTACTTGTATGAATCGCTACCTCAAGAGCTTCATGCACAAAGAGATGAACTCATCAACAAGGCAATGAGAATGCAGGGAGGCAGACATGGCTGAGCTAACGTTGGTTGAAGCAGTAAACCTTGCCCTGCACCACGAAATGCAACAAGACCCCAATGTTGTCGTACTAGGTGAAGACGTGGGCGATAATGGTGGTGTATTTCGTGCCACTGTTGGACTCAAGCAAGAGTTTGGTCTTAAACGAGTCATCGATACGCCACTCGCTGAAGCCTTAATCGGCGGGGTTGCGGTCGGTATGGCAACGCAAGGATTACGACCTGTCGCCGAATTTCAGTTTCAAGGTTTCGTTTTTCCTGCGATGGAGCACTTAATGTGCCACGCGGCTCGAATGCGTAACAGAACTCGCGGTCGGCTCACTTGTCCCGCGGTTTTTCGTGCGCCATTTGGCGGCGGTATCCACGCTCCGGAACACCACTCAGAAAGCGTGGAAGCGCTATTTGCTCACACTGCTGGATTTAAAGTGGTGATTCCTTCTTCTCCACAACGCGCATACGGCTTACTTCTCGCTGCAATTAGAAGCAATGATCCCGTCATGTTCTTCGAACCGAAGCGCATATATCGCACCGTTAAATCTGAAGTCGTTGATAACGGCGAAGCACTCCCACTCGACACCTGCTTCACCTTGCGTAAGGGGCGAGATATCACGCTCGTTACTTGGGGCGCATGCGTCGTAGAGTCACTTCAGGCCGCGCAAACCTTGTCTAGTCAGGGAATTGAAGTCGAGGTGATTGATTTGGCGAGTATTAAGCCAATTGATACCGCGACGATTTTCAGCTCACTAGAAAAAACTGGACGTTTACTCGTTGTTCATGAAGCGAGTAAAACTTGTGGTGTGGGCTCTGAGCTATTAGCTCGAACCGCTGAACATGCCATGTGCTTACTTAAAGCCCCACCTAAACGAGTAACTGGAATGGACACCATTATGCCTTATTACCGTAACGAAGATTATTTCATGGTTCAGGAAGAAGACATTGTGACCGCGGCGCGCGAACTCGTGGAGGATTGGAAATGAAGACGTTTAATTTACCCGATCTCGGTGAAGGTCTCGCTGAGTCAGAAATTGTCAAATGGCACGTTAATGTCGGAGACATGGTTAAATTAGATCAAGTGATCTTAACCGTAGAGACAGCAAAAGCGACGGTAGACGTCCCTGCCCCCTATTCGGGCCGTGTGGTCAGCCGTCATGGTGAGGAAGGTGAAATCGTCAATATTGGTGCATTACTGCTAGAGATTGATGAAACAGGTGCCGGGAGAGAAGTAATGGCAGAGAAAAAAGCCACTGCTGACGCCGCAACCGTCGTCGGTAGCGTTTCTCACCAAGCGCATCATGTTAACGTTGATGATTTCTGGATTGGTGGCAACCACAACACGACAGAAAGCAACCTCGTTACCGCCCTGCCTTCGGCTCGCTTGTTGGCACAAAAACTTGGGGTAGATCTTAACCTCGTGTCAGGTAGTGGCCCGAACGGACTTATCGTTGATGCCGATATTTACGACGAAGCCGGAAAACAGCGTCCAGGCACCGAAGTTTTGAAAGGCGCTCGACGTACCATGGTGTCGTCTATGACCGAATCGCATGAACATGTTGCAGCCGTAACCATTACGGAAGAAGCGTTGTTGGAAGATTGGCTGCCAAACGAAGATATCAGTATCCGCCTTGTTCAAGCTATTGTTCATGCGTGTCAAGAAGAGCCTGCTTTAAACGCTTGGTTTGATGCCGAAACCATGACACGCTGCGTACACACAACGGTCAATGTAGGAATTGCAGTAGATAGCCGTCATGGATTGTACGTACCAGTTTTGCGCCACGCAGATGAATATGAGCCACAAGATATTCGTCGTTGGCTCGATCAAACCGTTGAAGGGATCAGAGAGAGAAAAATCGGTCGTGAGCAATTGCAGCACGCGACGATTACGCTTTCCAACTTCGGCGCGATTGCCGGTATTTACGCAACACCTGTCGTCACACCGCCACAAGTCGCTATTGTCGGCGCGGGCCGAATACTCGACCGAGTTGTGATAAGAAATGGTCAAGCAATTTCGGTGAAAGCAATGCCGCTATCCGTAACGTTTGATCATCGCGCTTGTACTGGTGGTGAAGCTGCAAGGTTTACGAAAGTACTTGCAGAGCACCTGCAACGTCCGAGCGAAAAGTAACTTATTAAAATCAAATGATAAAGGCTTCCAATTTGGAAGCCTTTTGTTTTAGGGAACAAGACTATATCTACAGCTTCTCTAACAGCTCAGGCATTACCACAAACAAATCGCCGACCAATCCATAATCTGCAATGTCAAAAATAGGCGCATCAGGATCGCTATTAATTGCAACAATCACCTTGGAATCTTTCATTCCCGCCAAATGCTGGATCGCTCCAGAAATTCCGACGGCAATGTATAACTCCGGTGCAACAATTTTGCCGGTTTGCCCGACTTGATGGTCATTAGACACATAGCCCGCATCGACCGCCGCTCGTGACGCCCCTACCGCTCCACCTAGCTTGTCCGCCAATTGTTCTACTAAAACAAACTTCTCTTTACTCCCGAATGCACGCCCCCCCGACACCACTACTCTAGCCGCTGGCAATTCTGGTCGCTCACTTTCTGGCGTTTGTTGCGAAACAAACTCACTAAGTTTATTGATAATCACCGTGTCGACTTGAGTAAGCTTAGGGACAACTGGCGTGTCAGATAGCTCTGCGGCATCAAAAGCCGTACTTCTTATGGTCATCACTTTATAGGGATCATTCGACGTGACTCTCGCCAATGCATTTCCAGCATAAATTGGACGAATCACCGTATCGATAGACTCGATTGTCATCACGTCAGAAAGTTGACCAACATTAAGCAACGCCGCCACACGAGGCATCACATTCTTACCAAATGTACTGGCAGGAGAAAGAATATGTGAGTAGTTTTTGGCTACTTGTGAGATCAAAGGTGCGATATTTTCCGCTAATCCATGTTCATATCCCTTCGCATCAACCCAGATAATTTCTGCAACACCCTGAACACAATTCAACTCATCCAAAACTGATTGGCACTGATATCCAATAAGCAACACAGAAACAGGAAGCGATTTATCATCATCCTTAATCTCAAATGCCGCTTTAATTGCACACAGCGTCCCTACAGCCAACGATTGGTTGTCATGCTCTGCGAGCACAAGTGTTGCTAATGGTCGGTCTTCCATGGTCATGCCTCATATAACACGTCAGATCCATTACTTGAGCTTAGTCCACTTCACGTTAACGTCAACTGAGCTATAGTTTTCTGTATAGAAACCAAAACCTGTCACGCAGATGACGATAATAGAAAGGAAGCATAAAGATGGAACGAGAATGCATGGAGTTTGATGTCGTGATCGTGGGGGCCGGACCTGCAGGCTTAAGCGCCGCTTGTCGGCTAGCTCAACTCAACCAAGACAGTGAAGGTGACGCACTTTCAATTTGCGTTGTAGAAAAAGGCTCAGAAGTGGGCGCACATATTTTATCTGGCGCTGTTTTTGAAACTAGTGCCTTAGATGAGCTTTTCCCCAATTGGAAAGAAATGGACGCCCCGCTAGCAGCCTCAGTTCAACGAGATGATTTCCTTTATCTTACTACTGAACAAAACCATATTCGCGTTCCCCACTTCCTTACACCGCGTCCAATGATAAATGGCGAGAATAATTACGTAATTAGCCTTGCCAACCTTTGCCGTTGGCTCGCTAACCAAGCAGAAAATCTTGGGGTGGAAGTTTTTCCGGGCTTTGCCGCTGCAAGCATCAATTATGATCAGACTGGCGCCGTGACAGGCATTAACACGAGCGATATGGGACTAGATAAGAACGGCCAGGCCAAACCTAACTTTGAACCAGGTATCGAGCTAAGGGCAAAATACACCCTTTTTGCTGAAGGTTGTCGCGGACATCTGGGTAAAGAACTTATTCAAAGGTTCGACCTAGACGCAGGAAAGCAACCACAGCACTACGCGCTTGGCCTAAAAGAGATATGGGAGTTACCCACTGACAGTAAGGATGTATCTGGCAGTGTTATCCACTCCGCTGGCTGGCCCTTGAGTGAAACAAATACCACAGGCGGCGGTTTTCTCTATCACATGGAGAACAACCAAATCGCCGTCGGGCTTATTGTCGACTTGAATTACAGCAATCCTTACTTGAGTCCGTTTGACGAATTTCAACGCTTTAAGCACCATCCTGCTATTGAACCACATTTGAAAGGTGCTCAGCGCATCGCTTACGGCGCAAGAGCCATTGCGAAAGGTGGGCTTTCCTCTCTGCCGAGACAGCAATTCCCTGGCGGTTTATTGATTGGTTGTGATGCGGGGACTTTGAACGTCGCAAAAATTAAAGGCAGCCACACAGCAATGAAGTCCGGAATCATTGCAGCAGAAGCGGTACATACGGCCCGACAAACTGGAGCTTCTGAGCCAGACTACCAGTCGTTGTTTGAATCATCATGGTTGTATGACGAACTCGCCGAAACGCGTAACTTTGGCGCGAACATTCATAAGTTTGGCAGCATACTTGGCGGTGCTCTTTCGACTTTTGAACACAACCTGTGGCAACCACTGGTTAAGAAGCCGTTACCTTGGTCTATCAAGGACTATTCGCACGATCATGAGCAGTTAAAACCTAAACAAGAGTGCCACCCAATTGCATACCCAAAACCAGATGGTGAAATCAGTTTTGATAAGCCTTCGTCGGTATTTTTGTCGGGAACACAGCACGAAGAGAATCAACCTTGTCACCTTGTTCTGACTTACCCTCACATTCCAATTGATGTGAATTTAGGTATGTATGACGAGCCGAGCCAGCGCTATTGCCCTGCAGGGGTTTACGAAGTGGTGGAAGTTGAGAGTAAGTTGAAGTTTCAGATAAATGCCGCCAACTGCGTGCATTGCAAAACCTGTGACATCAAAGATCCTTCGCAAAACATCACGTGGAAAGCACCAGAAGGTGGCGGCGGACCAAGCTATCAAAACATGTAGATACGTTAGTATGTTGACGATCTAACAAATGGATAAACAAACCGATTGGCAGAGCCTCATTACTCCTGCCAATCGACAAAATGATCAAGCAAGAAGTCGATAGCCAATCGCGCTCGTAGTGGTAGAAAGTGACGATTCTGATAAACAATCCAGCTGCTGTTGCCGCTTCCCCAATACGGCTCTAGTATTGGCACCAAACGACCAGACGAAATAGCATCGTTGAAACTACTCTTCGGTAAGTACGCCACACCTAATCCTTCTGCACAGGCTTGCAAGACCGTGTGTGCGTTATTGCTCTTCCATCTGCCCTGCACTTTTACGCCATCTAAAGGCTTGCCGTCTTTTTCAAACAACCAAACGTCCTTATTGGCAATAATGCAGCTATGACGCTTGAGTTGCTCTGGGTGCGTTGGTAAACCATGTTCATCGAGATAACGCTGACTGGCTGCCGCTGCCATGGGACGATCCAC
Organism: Vibrio sp. 947; assembly: GCF_033339115.1. Classification (NCBI taxonomy): domain Bacteria; kingdom Pseudomonadati; phylum Pseudomonadota; class Gammaproteobacteria; order Vibrionales; family Vibrionaceae; genus Vibrio; species Vibrio sp. 947. The sequence continues at coordinate 20,220 of NZ_JAWOTX010000023.1, forward strand.
CAGCTTTCTCGCAACCAAGCCTGAATCACTCAACCTGCCGTAACGAATGGCAAAATCGAAACCATCTTCAATAAAGTTGACCATGCTGGTGTTGAAGTTAATTTCAACCGTGAGATTAGGATGTTGCTTGGCAAACGCCATCAAGGCAGGCGCTACATGGTTCTCAGAAAACGCACCAGCGGCACTCACGCGTAACGTACCACTCAACTGAGTTTGCTGCGTGGTGAGCTGTTCATTGGCTTGCTGAAGCCAAATCACCAATTCTTTACACTGCTGATAATACGCTTGCCCCGCTTCCGTTAGACTCACCATTCTTGTCGAACGGGCTAACAAAGCGACACCTAATCGCTCTTCTAATCTTGTGACTTGGCGACTGACATGACTGGTACTGCAACCTAACTGTTTTGCCGCTGCAGAAAACCCTAAGCTCTCAGCAACCGTAACAAACTCATTGATGCCTTCAAAACTGTCCATACTTACCTTTGCTATATAGCAATAATGTTTTGCCAATTAATCGTATTATCACTTATTTGTTTAGCAATTAGTATGAAGGTGTTCAACAAATACACGTAAGCCAAAAAGGAAACCATCATGAAGAAAGTACTCATCATTGTGACGAACCATGCGACTCTTGGTGAAACTGACCAAGCAAACGGAACTTACGCGCCAGAGCTCACTCATGCCCTTAGCGAGCTACTAGGTGCAGGCTTCGATTACGACATTGCCTCTATCAAAGGTGGACAAGCACCACTGTACGGAACCGACATCGAAGGCGACGCAGTCAACGAGAAAATTTTGGCGGATGATGATTTCCAGAACCGCATCAACAACACGATTCCAGTGTCACAAATCAACGGTGACAACTACGATGCGATCTTCTATCCGGGTGGTTTTGGTCTTCTTTCAGACCTAGCGAGCAACGAAGATTTTGCCAAGATTTCTGCAAAACACTATGAAGATGGCGGTATTGTGGCTGCAGTTTGTCATGGTCCGGGCGCTCTTCTACCTATCACGCTTAGCAATGGCGAAAAGCTACTTTCGTCTAAATCAGTAACAGGCTTCACTCGTGAAGAAGAGATCGACTTCGGCACCATCAACGATATCCCATTCCTATTGGAAGAATCTCTTGCACGCAGCGCAGCGCGCTACTCTAAAGTGCAACCATGGCAAGAGTTTGTAATTGTGGATGATCGTGTCATCACAGGTCAAAACCCAACGAGCGCACACGGCGTAGGCAGAGCGATTGTTGAACACCTAGCTTAAACGCGCCGGAAAGTACAACCATCCTAGAAGAGGAAAGCGTGCTTTGTCATGCTTTCCCTTGCTACAGGCGATCGCAAGATGCGCTTATACTTCTACCCCTGCTTCATCTTCTTCTACGATATCCGTTTCTTGGTTCGCCTCTTCCAACCATTGCTGTAAAGATTCACTTGCTAGCACCTTTTGTTGGTAAGCTTTGGCACCTTCCGATAACTCGATGCCGTAAGTTTGGAAACGCAATGCCACAGGTGCATACATAGCATCCGCTATCGACCATTCTCCAAATAGCCAACCGTTTGGATGCAGTTCTGCTTGCTCTGCCCAAATGGCGTCAATACGAGCAATATCTTTAAGCGCACCCTTCGCTAAGTCGACTTTTCTGTGTGCGCGGATGTTCATTGGGAGTTCGTTTCTTAAATCAAAGAAACCCGAATGCATTTCTGATGCAATGGCGCGTGCTTTAGCTCGTTCTGCGGAGTTGCTTGGCCAAGCTTTACCTTGTAAATATTGCTCGTTAACGTATTCCAAAATCGCTAATGAATCCCACACGGTTGCGTCACCATCCACCAAGGTAGGTACTTTCGCGGTTGGTGTAATACCTTCCAAGGTCTTATAAAAATCTTCTGTGAATAATTTGAGCTTGGTGACTTCGACATCTAGTTTGAATTGAGAAAAGATCAACCATGCGCGCAGTGACCAGCTTGAGTAGTTTTGATTAGCAATAAACAGTTTCATGACGCCTCCATGCGGTTCGTGTTTTGATTACCCATTCACAATATCTGATTGTATTTAAGGGGACTAACGGATAGTTTTGATGGAACACTTCAACAAAAACGATGGATGAGTTTTAGATATGGATATCGATGCGTTACGCAGCTTTCTGGCTTTTGTAGAAACGGGCAGTTTCACTCGTGCAGCCAAGCAGATTAATCGTACCCAATCAGCGTTCAGTGCACAAATGCGTAAGCTAGAAGACGAACTCAGCGTCAGCTTGTTTGAAAAAGAAGGTCGCAACCTAGTATTGAGTGAAGCAGGGCTGGCACTGCGCTCTCACGCCGAGCAATTGGTTAACTTGCACAATCAAGCACTGAAACAGGTGAAACGTTATGAAAACAAGCGCCCTCTTCGCTTAGGTTGCCCTGAGGATTACAATGACAATATCTTGCCTAAAGTCATCCGCGTATTACAGCAATCTGAGCCCACATGTTCGATTCAAGTCTTTAGTGAGCCGAGCATCACCTTGAGAGAAAAACTTGATGAAGGAAAGCTAGACGCCGCTATTGTGACAAGAGCACCGGACAGTGAGGAAGGTTACTGGCTAGCAAGCGACAAAGGCGTGTGGATTGCTCATCCTGATTTTGACATCGAGCAAGCCCAACCTCTCCCTCTCGCCCTATTCCAAACCGACTGTAAATACCACGCGGCAGCGGTAGACGGATTAACCAAACGTGGCACTCCTTATCAACTACTGGCGTGTTGCAATACGGCCTCTGCACAACGAGCGATTGTACGTTCAAGCATGGCTATCGGTGCGATGGGCAGTATTAGCGTTAGCGAGGATCTTAAGATCTTAGACGATATGCCATCGCTGCCTTCCGTGGATATCGTGTTGGTCACGGGTGTCGAGCCTCATCCGATACTGGATAAAGAATGCTTGGCGCAATTGGTTGAGTTAATGGCTTAACTGGATTCGCTAACCAATCACAAAGTTAAATTCGCCCGTTAATCGCCCGTCGATTCGTATAGTCTCAAACTGTAGATAATCACGGGCTTTGCCACCCCACCATTCATCACCAGTATTGCCTCTTAAGTACAACTGAGTGGTCAGAAGCTCTTTGTTACCCCGCCACAACTTAACGTGAATGTGCGGCGGACGAGAGGCATAAGGCACGGGGTACAAAGTCTGAAACAAGTAACGACCATCCGATTGGGTTTCTGCCGCGCCAAAGCCTGCAAAGTGGGCATCAAACTTATCATTATTTGGCTGCTTAGGATGATCGTAAATCCCCTGCCCATCGCATTGCCAGATTTCTACTTTGATGCCTGAAACTGGGTTTCCCGATATATCTACGACTTTGCCTTGCAGCACGATAGGCTCACCGACCAAGCCCTCCGATTGCAGAATCAAGTTTTGACGAAGAGGAATGTCCACTACTGGATAAAATGGCCCTTCTGTTTGTGCAGGCGTCGGCCGCATTGGTGTCGTCGCTTTTAAAGAGGGTGCGAACAACAATGTCCACAGCGCTAAAAAGTGTCTTCTTTCCATGGTGCCACCAATGCAATTACGTTGAATTAAGTTTGGTGGAACTTGAGAAATTTGCCATGACGAATATAAAAAATGCCCCTGCAAGAGAGTCATTTGCAGAGGCACTGTGGAACTAAATTGAGTGTTGATTGAAGGTTTATGCGGCTTCGAACGCCAATGCTTTCTTCTCTACCTGACGGAAAATGAGAGTTAGCACACCATTTACCGTTAAATAAAATGCGCCCGCAATACCAAATACCGTCAACGTATCGTAAGTTTGTGCATTAATGCGCTGCGCGTAACCCATCAGATCCATGATCGTAATCGTGCTTGCTAGTGACGTACCTTTGAAGACCAAAATCACTTCATTCGAGTATGCCGGAACAGCACGACGAATAGCGTATGGCAACAGCACTTTCAGTGTGGCAGTTTTGTTCATGCCTAATGCACGACACGCTTGCCATTGACCGGAAGGAATCGCGTTAAACGCCCCTTTGAACAACTGAGTACTGTACGCCGCGGTATTCAACGCTAACGCCAACATCGCACAGAACCAAGGTTGGCTTAACCATGTCCAGAATACGCTTTCTCTTACAGCATCAAACTGACCCGGACCGTAGTACACCAAGAAGATCTGTACCAACAAAGGCGTACCAGTGAACAAGGTAATGATGCCACGGCTTACCCAATGCAAACCCGGAGTACGTAGGATCAGAGTCAGCGTCATCATCAGAGCTAAGAGACAGCCCACCACCAAAGAAGCAGCGGTCAATTGAAGGCTAGTGCCTAAGCCATCCAGCATTTGCCAAACGTGTTGTTCGTTCATGCGGTTGCCTCCTGTCCCATACTCATGCCTTGAATTGAGAACTTCTTATCAATCAGTTTTACAGCACGTTGCGTAATCAAAGTAATGCCTAAGTAAATCGCCGCAGCAGTTGCGTACCATGTAAACGCTTCATGCGTCGCTGCAGATGTTAGCTGCGCTTGCTTCAACAAATCCGTTACGCCAATCAGTGATACAAGTGCGGTATCTTTCAGCAAAACCAACCATTGGTTAGTTAAACCTGGTAGTGCGTGTCTTACTGCTTGTGGCAAAACAATGCGAACAAAAGCGTGTGCTTGACTGATGCCGAGTGCACTTGCTGCTTCTCTCTGCCCTCTTCCAACGGCTTTCAATGCGCCACGTAGAGTTTGAGAAGCATAGGAAGCGAAGATCAATGACAACGCCACCACGCCAGACAAGAACGGGCTAACTTCAATAAAGTCGCCGGTGATTAAAAACAGAACCTGCGTCGAACCAAAATAGATAAACAACACGACAAGGATTTCTGGCAAACCGCGTACAATCGTCACAAACGCCGTCATTGGCCATTTAACGAAAACGCGGCGAGACATTTCACCACTGGCGAATACCACTGCCAGAATCAAACCGACTAAGAGGCTTGTGAAGGCTAGCTGGACAGTCATCCAACTAGCTTGAACAAGCGATAAAGAGTAACCCGTTAGTGCCATATTACTTACCGAAGTATTTGTTGTAGATTACGTCATATTCGCCGTTTGCTTTCACTGTTTTCAGTGCTGTGTTCAGCTTGTTCACTAGCTCGTCGTTACCTTTATTTACTGCGATACCGAAACCGTTACCGAAGTATTTAGGGTTAGTTACGTGCTCACCCACGTAAGCTAGGTTGTCTTCTTTCTTGAACCATTCTGCTACGACTGCTGTGTCACCGAATACAGAATCAATACGGCCATTTTTCATATCGATGAACGCGTCTTGGTAGCTTGAGTAAGGAACCGCGGTTACGCCCGGCATTTGCTCAATCAGGTAGCTTTGGTGTGTTGAACCGTTTTGAACACCAACACGCTTACCTTCTAGTGCTTTTTGATCAGCCACTTTTTCTTTGATAGAAACAAACGCTGCTGAGTTGTCATAGTATGCATTCGTGAAATTCACTTGCTCCAAACGCGCCTCAGTAATGTCCATTGCAGAGATTGCCGCATCGTAGCGCTTGAATTTTAATGCTGGGATCAGGCTGTCAAAAGATTGGTTGTGGAAGGTGCATTTTGCTTCGATTTCTTTACATAGTGCATTCGCCAGATCCACATCAAAACCTTGGATTTGGTTGTTTTCATCCATGTATTCGAATGGTGCGTACGTCGCTTCCATCGCGAATTTGATCTCTTCTTGTGCTGCTGCGTTTGCCGCCATAGTTGCAGAAGAAAGGCCGATTAGTGAAGCTAGTAGAATCTTTTTCATTGCAATACTCCGTGTGTACTTAGTGGGCTGACACTCGCAATGACAGCCGAGCTTATCTGTTAAATAGACTGAACTTTAAAAACGTGATTTAGTGATTTAAGTAGTCAGCAAACTGGGCGGTTTGCGGGTTAGAAAACGAATCATTTGTGCCGTGCTCAACGATGTGTCCTTTTTCTAAATACAGTACGTGACTAGCGATTTTCTTGGCGAAATCCACTTCGTGCGTCACAACTACTTGTGTAATTCCGGTTTCGCTTAAATCTTTAATAATCTTAACGACTTGGTTAGTAATTTCCGGATCAAGCGCAGCGGTCGGTTCATCAAAAAGCAAGACTTCCGGTTTCATCATCAATGCACGAGCAATCGCCACACGTTGTTGCTGACCACCAGAAAGTTGCATCGGCCATGCATCCGCTTTGTCTGCCAAATGCAGCGTTGCGAGAATTTGCATTGCTTGGTTCTTCGCTTCTTCTTTATCCATGCCAGATACTTTTACCGGAGCCTCAATCAGGTTCTCCATCACTGTCATGTGCGGCCATAAGTTGTACTGTTGGAACACCATGCCTACTTTACGACGAAGTGCTAAACCTTGTTTCTCTTTGATTTCAGTAGAGAAATCAAAAGCATCATTTGCGATGTTTAGCTTGCCGTTATCCGCCCCTTCAAGAAGGTTAAGAACTCGTAGTAGAGAGCTCTTCCCTGCACCACTCGGACCGAGTAACACCAGTGTTTCGCCGCTTTCACACTTAAAGCTGACATCGTGAAGCACTTGTGTCTCACCGTAGGATTTATTGATTCCGCTTACCTGAATAGTCATGCTGACATACCGCATTAATTGTCACTTGGCATTTATATTACTCAAAAGGATTTTTTATGCAATAAAAATGTATAAAAATTAATTTTGTTAAATTTTTGTATGATAAGCAATCAATACAACAGAGAATATGACTGGTTTAATCAGTTGGTTTTAACTGAAATTGTTGATGAAAATCCAACAATATGATGGCAATCGAAACAAGGTTAAAATTCTGGTTAATTTTGTGCTTGTGTAGACGGAATTTTGAGTCTTTGAACGTACTACACCCGACGCAGACCTTCTCATTTTTGCCGGGCTTCCCCCCTCGATTTCCGGTAAAGCCTTCTATCGGCGGGTTCCTGATTAGGACTTTGTGAATGGACTATAATTTCTCTTTGTATTCTGGCCCTTAATTCGAGTCATCTAAGTATGAGTGAGATAACCCCATGTTGAAGTCGCATTGTTTTTCTCTCATTGCACTTGCTTCTCTGAGCTTACTTTCTATACCCAGCGTTTGGAGTAGAACAGCAATCGTGTTACCTGGATTGCATGAACAGGGTATTGATCTTCAAGATAAGCCTATCTCTGCTGCCGCTGCACTTGAATGGGAGTTGGATAATGCCGATATCGTGTTTGGAGCTTACGAAAATAAGAGTGATAACGAGCGTGTAAAAGCGCTTGGTTACATGTACAACCAAAAGCTGGAACTTAACTCAGGTTGGCTGGAAAACGATATACGTAACCAAGCAGAACTGAGTGGAATTGACTACGAAGATTTCTTTCTCCACTTTTCTGAAAACACCATCATCGCAGAGGTAGACTCTAGCCATGGTGAAAATACCTTACTCAATCGAAAACCGATGATCGTTGGTTATACCGCCAGTGCTGACCACGCCGGTTTTTGGCTATATCAACAGCCACCATGGGATGCTGACGTATTTGGTCAGGCGAATGATGGTGGCGCGCTCTATGTTTATCACTCAGAGAAGTTCGACCGCTTAGCATTTACGTTCTCTCAGTTTGCTCAAGGCGGCAGCTTCACGATTGAATACCCTTCTGCTATCGACTCGTTTGGTCGGGTAACTGAATGGAAAAGCTTCGCGATTAAAAAAGACAAAACTGAGAACATGACTAAAAACCAAACAGTAAGCTGGTCTGTTCCTTCGGATTGGGTTCGCGCTACAACGCATGATGGTAGCGGAAAAACTTATGGTGGCGGTCAGTACTTTGGCTCCACCTTTTTACGCGACGGCGGCCGCCTTTACGTTGCGAAAATTACTTGGCATGACGACAACATAGAAAACCGCCCACGTCTCGAAAACATTCAACTCAAAGATAGCTTCCCTGCCGTCAATATCTCAGGAGCACCAACGGAGACACCTGAAGGTCAAACCATTCAACGCTGGCGTAAAATTCGTGGCTTTGACAAATCTGCAGATCGAAACCAAGACAATTATCTTTCTTGGAATGAATACAAAAACCGTTCGAATAAGAATGCAACGGCACGATTTCGTTGGGAGTCACGGGTTATTCCATTTGGTCGTATGTGGAATCAAACCTCTTCTTGGGCATTGACCAATCTCGGTAATCCCGTTTTTACCAATACAATGCGCCACTATTACCAAGCTGAATGGGCGAAACAAGGTTTAAATGGTGCGTACAACGACGACACGAATAAGTTACTCGGAGAAAATCAGTTCTACGTTTATTCCGGTGGTACGGTGGATGAGCTTGGTTTGGTGGCGGGTAGCCAAGCTGCTGACGATGCGTACAAAGCGCAATTCTCGGCGTTCTTGAATAAACTGGCAACGCTGGATGAAGATGCGTTAATTGGCCTCAACATAGGTACGGCAAACTTATTCGGTCGTAATGGGCAAAACCACTTGGTTAACGCTGGCTCCTTGTACTTGCGCGAGCACTACCTTTTCCCTTCTACCGGCTTTAGTGGCTATGCTGGGTTAGCTAAGTTTTGGGATAACTCTGCACTCGCCAAAGCTGGCCAGAAAGTGATTTATCAAGCGACAACGCGTTATGGTCGCGTTCAATACTTTGGGAACACAGAAGACAATTGGAAACAGGACCAATACTCTGCACTAGCGGTGTTCTACTTAAACTATCACCCTGAGCGCAGTTACTTTAATCAGTGGAACAATGGCTACTTATATGGAAGTAATAACACAACAAGTGACAACTTCTGGAAGGCAGGCGTACCAAAGAATATTGCTTATCAACCTAGCACCTTGCTTGCCATCGATTTAGGTACGCCAACCAATCAAATCCCAGATGGGTATCAGGCGACTCCGCTAATGATGTCCACCAGCACGCCCTATTCCGCCGATTACACGGTGATTGGAGATGCTTCTATGAGCAAAGTGGCTCATCCTGACTTGCCTAATGGCGCTATCGATTTGTTACCAACCCATACGTACTTTGCGTATCACTCAGACGATACGGTAGTGATGCATGGCCCTACAGAGATGGTGTTAGCCCGCGAATTCACCAAAGGCCGAGTGCTGTATCGGACTGATTTCTTTGGCAAAAATATCGATTACTTCTCCTCACCGAAGATAACTATCGCACTTCCAGAGCCTATGCGACCTGTAGATCAAGACGGTAACATCGGCGACTATGTTTCTCATATTGAGATTGGCGGCTACGAAGGAGTGTTCTTGCTGTATTAACGCCCTTTAAACCCCTCTCACCAAACGCTTCATAAATCACCGTTTTTATGCTTAACGTCACTGAAAAAAACTTGTTCACTGAATCTTTATAAACCGATGTATATACTGAAGTAAATGACAACGACAAGGAAATTCAGTCACATGAAGACGACACCTTCAATGCTCTCTGTTCTGCTGCTATCAGCATTATCTACTCATGCAAATGCGGACGAATGCGGAAAAATAACCATCGCAGACATGAATTGGAATTCGGCCAGCTTAATGGCGCACATCGACCAATTTGTCTTAAATGAAGGCTACCAGTGTGATGCGGAATTGATCCCTGGTGATAGCGTTCCTACAGGCACCTCAATGATTGAAAAGGGGCAACCTGACGTTGCGCCAGAGTTATGGACAAACGGCATTAAAGAAGCACTTGATAAAGGGATTGCGGATAAACGCTTGCGTATCGCTGGTGAATCGCTTGTCAATGGCGGTGAAGAAGGGTTTTGGGTTCCCGCCTATCTGGTAAAACAGTATCCAGAGCTCGCGACGATAGAAGGCGTCATCAAGCACGCCAAACTATTTGAACACCCAGAGGATGATGACAAGTTCGCCTTTTATAGCTGCCCTGCTGGTTGGACATGCCAAATCACCTCCGGTCACTTGTTTAATGCATTAGGGTTAAGTGAGCACGGCTTTGAGATGGTTGACCCAGGCTCTGGCGCTGCACTAGCTGGTACCATCGCCAAAGCCTATGATCGCAAAATGCCTTGGTTTGGTTACTACTGGTCACCAACACCCGTATTGGGCAAGTATGATATGGTCAAAGTGGATTTTGGTAGCGGAACAGATTTGGAAGAGTATCGCAACTGTACCACTCAGCCTGATTGCGCTTCACCAAAAGTAACAATGTACCCACCTTCTCCAGTTCGCACAGTAACAACTGAGGCGTTTGCGAGCAAAGAACCCCAAGCATTCGCGTACTTGCAGAAACGCGGATTTACCAACGAGCAAATGAGTGAAATGCTGGCCTGGATGGAAGATAACTACGCGGACGGTGAAGAAGCGATGTTTTACTTCTTTAATACCTACCCTGACTTGTGGAAAGGCTGGGTATCTGAAGACGTCGCGGTGAGAATCGAAAAAGCGCTTTGATGATTAATACTTCGAGTGCCACAAATCATTTAACCTCCCATACCGTTTGAATAAACGGCATGGGAGACTAATCAACGACTCGTTAATACATGGTGTGACCATTCAATGTTTCTTTAGGGATCTCTTGCAGAGCGTCCCAGTGTTCGACGATTTTCCCATTATGATCAAAACGAAAGAAATCCATCGTCACGTATTCAATATCATTAGGCCATGTTTGGTGAGTGTGTAGTGCCACCAAATTCCCTTCAGCAATGGCTCGCACAAACTTAATGTCTTTATTGGGATACTCGTTTTGCATCCGCTCAAAATACTCGATAAAAGCCTCGGGGCCATTTCCAACTAATGGATTGTGCTGGATGTACTCATCACCTACGTAGTCTTCAACTGCCTTTCTTGGGTTACCTCTATAGGCGGTTTCGTAAAACGCAATGGCATTTCTTTTATTCTCTTGCAGATCCATTTTTCTTACCTGTGTTGCTCCATCTTGCGGATAACGGTAATCATAGTCTTTGAACTTCAGAAGTGACCAAACTTCGCGCACAAAAAAGGCCGCTAAAGAGCAGCCTTCATCACTTCTACTTGGAATCATCGCCTTTCATCGCTTAAACCACACCGCCAGCACCGAGCATAGAACGCTCACTGTTCTCCACCAGCAACGCGGTTGCGGTTTGTTTCAGTGTTTCCCATTCTTGGTCTTCGACAAAGATACCATTTTGCCAAGAAGCTTGTTGCGTGCGGCTTAACTCATCACCTTCAATGTGGGTGGTATACCCTTGTGCACTTTTCTCGATATCGAAATCGTTCACGGAGAGCTCGATAACCATACTATGCAAATCCGTATCATGCCCATCAAACTGATCCGAGAAAAAGACTTCTGGTGCGATTCGTCCACGGTTTAACACATAAAGTGTTCGCTTGGGACTAGAACCATTGACCCATTGTGCGCGACACGCGATGCCTTTCGCAGAGAGCTTCAACAACTCACTGAAACCCAGCCAACGGTTATGGCACTGCTTCAACGTGATAGTAATCGACTTACGGTTAATCATTTTCTCGAGCGCGAAATCCAACACCGCGGGTAAATGACACGCTACACTCCCGTTGTGCAGTTCTACCTCTATGCTTGACGGCGTGCTGTTGGTCACCGATACGGCGCAGTCTGAATCTAACCCAAGAAACAGACTGGCGTTATTAAAATGGCGAACTCCATGTAAGCCAACCATTTGCAAGTCCGCCACCATGTTCGCAATGACATCCGCCTCACCACAGTGACGGCGCATGCCAAGAAATGCCTTATTAACGGCGGCCACCAATTCGTTGTGAGAGACGATCATAATTCAAATCCTCCACTGATTTTTTGATTATCACTTTGCGCAATTTCGTCACGCGGCGGCATGCTAGGGAAAATCCATGTGTCTGCCAGTTTAGGATCGTGAATTTCATCCAACAGCGGCGCGCCTTGGAAAAAAGTTACTCGAACCCAACGATCCGAGCGTGGATCAAATTTAGTCGCACCAAAGATCGCCAATTTACAACGCAGTAAGTGCATTGGTAACGCATCTTTACGCAGCACATTCATTTGAATATCCCCCATCGCACGGTTGCCTAGCGTCCATACGCGACGTGTGATCGAACGATAAGCCGGTTTTTGCAATAGAAACTCTGCTACGGACATTTCTACATCACAGTCAAGCAAGGCCTGGTACAAGCGATTCACTTGTCTGCCGATATCAAGCGGCAGTTCTTTTTCTTCTCCAGCCTCTTCCCCGCGAACACCAAGCCTTGGCTCTTCTTTGTCTTGTGAACGATACCAGAACCAATAATTGTTCTCGGCCAGTGAGTAATCCGCATCAATCGCCCAGCGGTATTTGTTTTGCAACACTTCCAGTAAGTCTTGGATCTTTTTCCCGCCCGGAATCGATAACGTTTCATCCGTATTCATTTGGCTAGCAAATTCGTCCACCAAAGATGGGTAGAGTTCGATCAAGCAAGAGGTGAGGATTTCTTGGGCTTCCACACTCATTGTTTTCTTATGCTCGACCAAACTCGCCCAGTTCGGATGTAATGCCATTAACGTTGTTAGCTCTGATAGCAGTTGTTTGATGTCTGATATCGCTTGATGATTGAGCCTGTCTTGATGTTCATTGATGGTGATGACTTGCTCTAAATGACGCTGTGCTTTTTGTAGTAATCCTTGCAAAGGAGCATGGAATGAAGCTTCACATGGTATCGCAAAGACTCGCGCTACCGCACGTTCGCGAGAGGTCATCCATTGGTCAACGATGCACGGGTGATTAATCAAGTATGGAGCCATGCCTAAGCCAGTCGCATTGCCGACACCAAGGTAGCGCTGCAAGCCACGATGCAAAGCCACCACGTTGTCGCCACCTTGTTGAAGTGCCAGATAGTGCACCCAATCTAGGCTGAATTCACGCAACATATATACGGCACACATTTGCGCACTAAAAGACTGGCTGAAATCTGAGTTGTTCTCTAACAGTTTGAAATCGGCGATACCAAACTTTCCGTTACCATAAACAGCTGTGGTACGCAGGATATAACCCACTTCCGCTAACTCTTTCGGCTCAGGCTGCTCGCCTTGAGAAAGCGCGCTAACAATGTGCTCAAACACGCGCACACTTTTGTTTGCGCGAGCAAGAACAAGTACGTTGTTTGGATTACGTCCCGCTTCTTGCAGCGGTACATTTTCTCGCAATCTTTCCAACAAAGTAACATCAACATCGCCTTGAACCAGTGCAAATGTGACGTCCCACTTTTCAGCAATTACGCGATCATTACGCTCGTCGTCGGCAATTTCATCACAGAATACCACCAAATGATAAACGTGCTCTGGCGTGGTCAATTTGTAAATCACATGACCATAACCACGAGGACAAAGCTGCCACTCATGCTTGGTTACTTGCCAGTTTTGGCTTGCCATATTACGAATCAGACTGCGAACAAAGCTGATTCGGTTTTGGTGCATTGCGCCAAGCCTTTCGGCTGCCATGACAATCGCTGCATCGCGCATAGTTGCTTCCGTATAAGTAGAACGATGTGCATCCATTTTGCTCACCACCTATTTGTTATTGTAAGAATACTAGGGTTTGTGCGGATGCAGGAGGAAAACACCCGCACAAGCTCCACGTTGTTTGAATTAGATAATTGTTATAGCCCTTGCTCTTTCGCCATTTTGATTGCGATTTGCGGCGCATTCCAAAGTGACGGTAACAGAATCAACGAAACCGGAACCGCGGTAATCACAATGAAAGATTGCAGTGCAGAGATGCCACCAGAGCCAAGAGAAATCAGGATTAGTGCCGTCACACCCATCATTACGCCCCAGAAGGTACGGATGATCGCATTCGGCTCCGTTTCACCACTGATCACGACACTGATTGTGTAGGTCATTGAGTCGCCCGTCGTGACGATGAAGATCGTGGTTAAAATCAGAAATAGAATTGAAGTCAGCATTGGCATTGGTAGTTGCTGAGTCACCGCAAGCAAAGCACCTGGCAGGTTAAAGCCTTCGAACGCCGCACTCACGCTACCCGGTTCAGCAATTTCAAACGCAAGGCCTGAGCCGCCCACAATCGTGAACCAAAAACAGGTGGTTAACGGAGCCACAATACTGATGGTGGAAATGATTTGGCGGATAGTTCGACCACGGGAAATACGCGCAATAAAAATTGCCATCATCGGACCATAACCAAGGAACCAGCCCCAGAAAAATACTGTCCACCAGCTTAGCCAACCTTCATCACCACGGTAGGTCGCCATTGGGATAAAGTTATCCAGCATGCTCCCTACACCTTGAATGTATCCGTTAAAGATAAAATTCGTAGGGCCAAAAAACAGGATGTAAACCATCAATGCCATTGCCAGAATCACGTTGTAACGACTAAGCAGTTGCATGCCTCGGCTTAATCCACTGAGTGCTGACAGGGTGTAAAGAGCAATCGCAAACAAGATGATGATAAGTTGAGTGGTAAAGCCATCAGGAATATCAAACAGCGCATTTAACGCGTAGCTAACCTGCAAGCCTAGAAACCCAATGGGCCCGATGGTGCCCGCGGCTACCGCGATAATGCAGCATGCGTCAATCAATGCACCGAGTTGGCCTTTAAGTGCTCGTTCGCCCAAGACTGGGTAAAGCAAAATACGGGGTTTTAGTGGTAAACCTTTGTCGTAATGTAGGTGCATCACCACGATGGAAGTTAAGCTACCTACAATCGCCCAAGCTAGAATGCCCCAGTGCATAAAGGATTGCGACAACGCATTCACCGCACCTTGCTGCGGGTTATCTTGCGCGCCGTACAAAGGAGGTGGGCTAACATAATGCGCGATAGGCTCAGCCGCGGCCCAGAAAACGCCACCACCAGCCAATAAGGTACAGAAAATAATCGCCATCCAGCGGAAAGAATCCATTTCTGGTTTTGCAATCCCGCCCAACATCACCTTGCCTGTTCGCCCTGCAGCCAAGCCAAGACCAATAAGAAAAGTGAGAAGCAGCAGTAACTGCCAGTATGGACCAAATACCTGAACTGCCCAGCCAAAGCCAGCGTTAACGATCGTAGATAACAGCTCGCCGTCATAAAGTGCAATAGCAACGAACAACGCGATGAAACCACCGCTATACCAAAAGGCCGGGTTATTCAGTCCTAATTTGTCCGTCGTGTTTTCTGTTGTTGATGTGTTGTGTTTTGCTTTCGACTTGCCCGATGACACGCTCATCGTGGAAGCTTTCATGCTATTGGTTAAATCAGACATACTCTGGCTCCAGAGGTTCTTTGCAGCAGCCAAAGACTGGCTACAAATGTGAGTTTTACGCCTGCCGTATTGTTATTATGTGGGCAGGCGGTTCCTACTTTGGGGAATGCTATGAAAAAGGCTCTAATCCTTCTTTAAGGAAGTTGAACCAGTTTTCACCCAATATTTTTCCAGCCTCAGATTCACTGAATCCGTGACCCATTAATCCGTTGTAGATGTTCTCCATCCCTGCGCTGCCGCAGAACCATGGCAGCGCATCTGGCCATCCCGAGTTACTTGCTGAACCTTCGCCGTAATCCATCGCTTTTGACCAACGCCCGTTGCGCATCCATTCCAATACTTGTTGCGGTTGGTTTAAGCACAGATCACTACCGATGCCTAAATGGTCGACGCCAAACATGTCTGCGGTTTTCGCTACCATCTGGCAGAAATCATCCAGCGTGCACTGGCTGCCATTTGGCAAATGGAATGGATATAAACTGAATCCAATCAAACCACCGCGCTCCGTCAGTGCTTTGATCACGGTGTTGGATTTGTTGCGCAGTGCGTCATGCGCAAACGTCGGGTTAGCATGGCTGATACAAATTGGACGCGAAGAAAGATCGATGGCTTCCAACGTAGAACGCTCCGCACTGTGGGACATATCAATGATCATCCCGACTCGGTTCATCTCTTCAATAGCTTGCTTACCAAAGCGAGTTACGCCGGAATCGTTTTGTTCGTAACAACCTGTCGCCAGTAAGCTTTGGTTGTTGTAGGTCAGTTGCATGATCAGCAGACCTTGGCGGCGCATCACTTCAATCAGACCAATTTCATCATCGATTGGTGAGCAATTTTGCGCGCCGAAGAAGATGCCGACTTTGCCTTCTGCTTTGGCTTTTTCTACATCTGCCATTGAATAAATAGGCATGATGAGGTCCGCATTTTGCTCGAAGCGCAAGTTCCACTCAGCAAAACGCGTTAAGGTTTCGCGCGCAGTTTCGTGGTAGACGATGGTGGCATGAACGGCGGTAATGCCACTCGCCTTAAGCGTTTGGAAATACTCTCGATCCCAATTGCAGTACTGCAATCCGTCAATCACAATCCGTTGTTGGTACATAACCACTCCTTAAACAATTTCTTAGCCTTTCAGTGCGGGTAACTGACACCATCAGCTACCCTGCTGTTCTTAGTAAGGGCGCTGATAAGCGGTTTTCACCACGGTGTAGAACTCTTTGGCGTACTGCCCTTGCTCACGAGGGCCAAAGCTAGATTCTTTACGGCCACCAAATGGGACGTGATAATCTGTACCCGCAGTTGGCAAGTTAACCATGACGCAGCCCGTTTGGACTTGCTGTTTGAAGATCGCGCTATTGCGCAGACTTTGCGTGATAATGCCGCCTGTCAGGCCAAAGCGCGTATCGTTCGCGACTGCAATCGCCTCATCCAAATCAGAAACGCGAATCACGCTTGCCATTGGTGCAAAGACTTCTTCTTGGTTCACTTCCGAGCTGTTTTGTGTGTTCAAGAACAGGGTTGGTGACATATAGTAACCGTCATGCTCTAGGCTCAGACGCTCACCACCGAAAGCCAGCTCCGCGCCTGCTTGGCGTGCGTTTTCGATCCACTCAAAGTTCGCATTCAGCTGGTTACCATCAACAACAGGGCCCATGAACACGCCCTCTTCTAGAGCGTGACCCACTTTAAGTTCGCTCATGCGTTTGATTAGCGCTTCAACATACGCGTCGTGAATTCCGTCCATAACGACAAGACGAGAAGACGCGGTGCACTTTTGACCTGCACCCGAGAATGAGCCTGCGATTGTTGCTTCGACAGCAATCTGAATGTCCGCATCATCTGCCACTACGAGCGCATTTTTGCTACCCATCTCTAGCTGACAACGCACAAAATTTGGTGCCGTTGCCGCTGCAACTTTACGGCCTGTGTCCACAGAACCAGTGAAGCTCACGCCGTTCACATCCTTCGAATTGATAAGGGTATTACCTACTTGCGAACCGCTACCCAAAACGAGGTTAAACGTGCCAGCAGGTAAACCTTGGCGATGGATAATCTCTGTCAGCGCAACGGCACTTGCTGGGGTTAGGTTGGCAGGCTTCCAGACGACGCTGTTGCCAAACGCAAGTGCTGGCGCGATTTTCCAAGCCGCTGTTGCTGTTGGGAAGTTCCAAGGAGAGATAATGGCGATAACGCCGACGGCTTCGCGAGTAACTTCAACGGAGACACCTGGACGGACGGAAGCAGCGCTATCGCCAATTTGACGCAGAACCTCAGCAGCAAAGTATTGGAAGAATTGGCCAGCACGGTATATCTCACCTCGACCTTCAGAAAATGGCTTGCCTTCTTCACGCGAAAGCAAGGTGCCCAATTCGTCACATCGTGCAATGAGCTCATCACCAATCGCTTGTAGCACTGCTTGCTTGCGCTCGATTGGTGTTTTTTCCCACTCTGGCTGCGCTGATTTAGCCGCTTGAATCGCTTGCTCTACTTGCGACACACTCGCTTGTGCGAAATCGCCAATGTTTTCGCTGATATCAGAAGGGTTAATATTGGCGATGGTGTCCATGCCCGATTGCCATTCACCTGCTATATAGAGGGATTTTTCTGCTTGAACATTGTTAATAAAAGTCATGGTTCTTTCCTTGTTCTTCCGATTTGTGATGGCAAGCCACTCACTCACTGATCTCTAATCATTCTCGTTGGATTTATTCTGGTTGGCTTGCCGACGCGTAGACAACAAACTCCACCAACATCTCTTCTCGCGCTAACCCTGCAACCACCATGGCGGCGCGATTTGGGTACGGCGCTTCAAAATATTCCGCGTACACTTGGTTAACGGTCTTTAAGTATTCTCTGTCAGTCACATAAATCAGGACCTGCAACACCGAGTCCAAAGACTCCCCTGCACACTCCAGGGTGTGAATGAGATTGTTAAAGGTTTGACGTGTTTGTACTTCGATACCGCCTTCCACAACCGCGCCTGTGTCATCAATAGGAATTTGAGCCGTATACAGGGTTCCGTTGTTGACTATCGCCCATTCAAGCGGCGCTTTAGAAGCAAATAGACTGGTTTTAACTGGGTGTTTTTTAGTAGGAGTGTTCACGTGCCCTTCAACCTTTGTAACAGCTTTGTTTCAATATGGTTAAATGATGCACATTGACAGGCGATAAATCTAACGGTAAATTTTTGACATTTGATAAATTAAACTTATCACTCTGTTTAAAATAACGTAAATAAAGGGATTAAGAGGCATTAGGGATGAGTATTAAGCTTCAACAATTAATGCATTTTGTGATGGTAGTCGAGGAAGGAGGCTTTCGAGCCGCTTCACATCGTGCAAATCGTTCTCAGGCGGCACTGTCCACATCGATAAAAGAGCTTGAAAAAATTCTAGGGCAAACGCTGTTTGAACCCGGAAACAAAACCAAATTGACCCCGTTTGGTGAAATTTGTCTGCCCAAAGTGGTTCAGTTTCTCAATATCTACAGTGCACTAGACAACGATCTCAAAGCAGCCGCTGCCGGACAGCAAGGGAGAGTGCGAATTGCGAGCGTTCCTTCTGTTGCAGCGAAGCTCATCCCTAGCGTGTTGGGTGCCTTTTGCGAACAGTATCCAAATGTAGAAGTAATCTTGATAGACGATAATGCCGCTGGCGTCGAGGCTCGCCTACTCTCCGGTGAGGTCGACTTAGCGCTCGGTAACCCCTCTCACCTCGATGAGGGCGGCATTGACTTTACGCCACTGTTAGCCGATCCAATAGGCGTGGTATGTTTAAAGGATAACCCTATTGCGAGTCATCCAGAAGGAATCGAGTGGCAAACTTTGTTGGAACAACCCTTTATCCGTAACGGCACTTGTACACTTCTCGATCCAACCCCAGCAAGAGCTCTGAGTCAGCAAGCGCTCTATTCGGTCGAAAATATTACTTCGCTGTTTTCTGTCTTAGAACTTGGGATTGGTGTCACGACCCTACCGAAGCTTGCTTTCCCAACCAATGAAACACGCTTGGTTTGGATTCCGCTTATCGATCCACCACTTGAAAGGCAAATTGGTATATTTACGTTAACCGATCGCACGATCTCGCCTCAAGCTAAAGCATTTCACGATCTTTGTGTGCATTATTTAAACTATCAAAAAGAAGATAAATAATGGTTCGATTAACATGCGGATAATTAAAAGCCTCCATATTCAGAGTGGAGGCTAATTTGTATTTGTGTATTCGCTTCGTTCTATTTTTTGCGACGATTTCGGTTCTTATACACCACGCAAAAGTTACCACGCTTGGTACGACACTTTGAGCAACGTTCGCAATCTACTGGTGCGCGATTGCCTTCTTTCCAACGTTTGATCAACTGTGGCTCAGCCAATAAAGGGCGTGACACAGCAAAAAATTGGATACCTGTGTTTTCTGCAATTTTCTCAATCGCATCAATGTCGCTCAGCCCGCCGACAGTAATCACCGGTATGCTAACGTCCTGACTGATCACGTGACCATATTCGTGAAAGTAACCTTCTTCTTGTAGTGTGTAACCATCGAACGTTTGACCAACAAGTTCGTTTGCTTTGCCGTGAACATTGCCAGATACGATGATCGCATCAACGCCTACTTCTTCAAGTTTCTTACAGACGACGCGAGTTTCATCGAACGTTAAACCGCCGTCAAAGAACTCTGTTGCCGTCAGTTTAACGAGGATGGGAAATTCGCTTCCAACCAGCTTTCTGGTTTCAGAATAAATTTCTAAAAGAAAGCGCATGCGATTTTCTAAGTCACCGCCATATTCGTCTTCTCGACGATTATAGTACGGGCTTAAAAACTGGTTAATTAAATAAGTGTGCGCCGCATGAATCTCTACGCCGTCAAAACCAGCGTCTTGAGCACGTTTACTCGCCAATGCGAATGCCTTTACGATGTAGTCTATTTCGTCCTTTGTCATCGCTTTGCCTTGCGTATTTGTACCACGCTCAGGCACGTCACTCGGAGCGAAGATGACACGCTCACCGACGTTATGGGTGGTTTTGGTGCCACCGTAAGCAATTTGCATCACGATTTTAGAATCTAGTTGATGTACTAGCTCTGTTAGCTTTTTGTATTCTTCAATAAAAGAGTCGCTGTAGATCCCCATCATACCTGCGTTGGGTTTCTCTTCTTCAACGATATTGGCATAACCCGTGACAATAAGCCCAACTTCCCCTTTCGCAAGCGTTTCGTAAATATCGTAAAGCTTTGCCGTCATGTGACCATCTTCGGTCGCCATGTTCTCCCACGTTGCGCTTCGCACAAAACGGTTCTTTAGGGTCATGTTGCCAATGCGGGCTTCGGAAAACAAAATGCTCAAAACCAGTCCTCTTAAAGTTGTCTTTATGTTTTATCTTTTCGCAAGTAAACAAGAACAAAAAAGGAACAGCGATACACAACGTATGGCTGTTCCTTCTCTGAATCCGTGAGACCTGCAAACTACAGGCGCACCTTAATGCCTCGTGGGTGGCAAAACTTTAATCTGGGTTAAGGTTTAGTGAGTTTTTAGATTATGTAAAAGGATGATTCTTAATCGTGTTCATTTCACTGGAGCTAAGATGCTTCGTCACCCACTTTCAGTCGTAAAGCTTTTGTATTTCGCTAGCTGGTGATTCAACTCAAACATTCACATTGTTAGTTTGTATGCTGCCATGGGAACTAGCACTCCCCCCAATGTTTACATTACAAACTATCGATATTGAATTCTCATATGGTAAGTAGAGTTATTGCGCTGTTTATACTTTTTGGCTTAATCGTCGCTATCTCTTGGCATTATTACGCGTCAGCGGAAACGCGCGATCCACTATGTTTTACACACTGGTTGTTTTTGCTTTTAGATATGAATACGTGATAGTGAAGCTAGAGGAGGAACAGGAAAAACAGTGAAAATAAAGGACAATAGAAAGTTAAATGACCTTACTTCCAGGTAAGGCCATTCATGCATTCAGCAGCAAAAGATATTGGCGTTTAGCAAACGCTTAGGTTTGGTTGTTACAGAGCTAGAGGAATCAACTCGACACCAAGCACACCACTGATCCCCATCACCACTAGCAGTGAGACTTTAAACACCGACTTTGACCAAGCGATGTAGTTGTTGTCATCAATGCTGCGAAAGGTCACTTTCGTCCACATAAAGCAAACAACCGCTGCAACCGCTAAGTATTCATACCCGGCTTCACCTAGTAAAAATAACCCCAACGATACTGCTCCAAAAGCCACGACATACGCTTTCATGTGTCGATGCGCTTTATGAATGCCTTCTTTAACTGGCAATACGGGAATCCCGGCTTCTCGGTAGTCTTGCATGCGGAACATGGCAATGGCATACGAGTGCGGCATTTGCCAGAGACAGAACATGGTAAAGAGTAAAATCGCTTCCAAGCTAATGAAGTTTGTTACCGCCAAGTAACCCACCAATGGCGGAACTGCGCCTGAGATACTTCCCACTAAGGTTCCATACACCGAGTTACGTTTGTACCACATCGTGTAAAAGAACACGTAATACACGTAGCCAAGCAACACGACGACAGCGGATAGTGGATTCACTCGGATAAATAACAGTGCGGTTCCTACCAGCAATAAAGCAAGTGCATAAACAAACGCAATATCGATATTGATGTTGCCTTTCACTGTTTCACGATTTCGTGTACGTGCCATCTTTTGGTCGATTTCACGATCGAAAATATTATTCACCACACAACCTGAAGCGATGACTAACCCAACACCAACTAACGTCGTAACGAACAACATTAGACTGGCTGGTTCTGTTTTTGCGGCGAGGAAGAACCCCGCCGCAACAGAAATCAGGTTGCCGAAAATAATGCCCGGTTTAGTGATAGACAAATAACTTTTCAGCATACCTTGACCTACAACTTCATGTTGACGTTCATGTTGTAGATGATCCATACCGAGCCAGCGATAAGGATAAGTACAACAATGACGGTAAACATCAGTGATACAAGGTTCCAACGTCCGTCGGATGTTTTTGTTTCCATGTGCAAGAAGTATTTAAAGTGAACAAATATCTGCACTAATGCACATCCAAATAGAATCGCATAGGTCGTTGTATCTGGTAATGATTTCGTCCAAACAAAGTAGAACGGAATTACCGTCAGAATCAGTGAGGCAATAAAGCCTTTCACGTAATCTGACGAACTGGTTTCTACATGTTGATCCATTACATTACCCCCAGTAAGTAAACGATGGTAAAGACACAAATCCAAACGATATCTAGAAAGTGCCAGAATAGGCTTAAGCAGTTAAAGCGCATTGCCATATTGTCGTTCAGACCTTTCGTCGACAGTTGATGATACGCTACCGCTAACCAAATCAGACCAAAGGTTACGTGCAGGCCGTGCGTACCAACCAACGTAAAGAATGCCGATAGGAATGCACTTGTTTGTGGCCCATAGCCTTCTTCAATCAGGTGATGGAACTCATAGACCTCCATACAGATAAAGCCAAGACCAAGCGCGAACGTGACTAACATCCAACGTTTGAGACCAGCAACGTTGTTGCGCTTCATCGCGATAATGCCAAAACCAAATGTGATACTGCTAAACAGCAGCAGCATGGTTTCGACAAAAACGAATGGGAGTTCGAAAATGTCTTTACCTGTTGGGCCCGCAATTGAATTGCTCGACAGCACAGCGTAAGTCGCGAAAAAGGTCGCAAACAGTACACAGTCACTCATCAGGTAAACCCAGAAGCCAAATAGCTTGTTGCCATTCGTGTCATGGTGGTGATCATGGTCGTGATGTGCTGCGATATTAGTTTGCATACGTCACCTCCAGATCATCTTTACTTTCGCTGTCTTTCACTGAGTTTTTCTTCGCTTCTTCAAGCTGAGCTCGACGTTCGGCCTCAATTGCTTTGATCTCTTCAACTTCCACGTAGTAATCCACGTCATCGTTGTAGCTGTGCTGAATACACGTCACGATAATACCGACCAAACTTGCCGCCGCTAGCCACCAGATGTACCAAATCATGCCGAAGCCAAATAGGAGCGACCAAGCCGACACGTAGATGCCTGTTGCCGTGTTTTTTGGCATATGAATACGTTCGTATTCCACTTCTTTAGTTGGATCGAACTCGCCACTTTGTTTCTGGTACCAGAAGGCATCCAGCACATCACCTTTTGGTAGGTGCGCAAAGTTGTAGAACGGCGGTGGAGACGATGTTGCCCACTCAAGAGTACGTCCACCCCACGGGTCACCAGTTAGATCACGGTTTTGCTCGCGGTCACGGATACTCACGTAAATTTGGATGAACTGAGACAATACGCCCAGCGCAATCACAACCGTACCTGCTGCGGCAATCGACAACAGTGGGAAGTATTCTGGGTTGATGTCTTGGCTTAAACGACGAGTCATCCCCATGAAGCCCAGCGCGTAAAGCGGTAAGAACGCCATTAAGAAACCAATAATCCAAAGATAGAACGCGCGTTTGCCCCAAGTTTCATTCATGGTGAAACCGGTCGCTTTCGGGAACCAGTAAGTGATCGCAGCGAAACATCCAAACACCACACCACCGATGATAACGTTGTGGAAGTGAGCAATTAGGAATACTGAGTTATGCAGAACGAAATCTGCACCCGGAACAGCCATTAGTACGCCCGTCATACCACCAACAGTAAAGGTGATCAGGAAGCCCACCGTCCACATCATTGGCGTCGTAAAGCGGATGCGGCCTTTGTACATGGTGAATAGCCAGTTGAAGATCTTCACCCCTGTTGGGATAGAAATGATCATCGTGGCAATACCGAAGAAGGCATTTA
The DNA here is from genome assembly GCF_033339115.1 of Vibrio sp. 947. Classification (NCBI taxonomy): domain Bacteria; kingdom Pseudomonadati; phylum Pseudomonadota; class Gammaproteobacteria; order Vibrionales; family Vibrionaceae; genus Vibrio; species Vibrio sp. 947. The sequence goes on from NZ_JAWOTX010000023.1 coordinate 44,156, forward strand.
CGTTCGCGCCAGACCCCATCGTAAAGAAGTGGTGTAGCCAAACGACAAAGGCAAGAATCGTGATAACTACGGTAGCCCAAACTAGCGATGTGTAACCGAACAACTTTTTACGTGAGAAGGTTGCGGTGACTTCTGAGAACACACCAAAAATTGGCAAGATCAAGATGTACACTTCTGGGTGACCCCAAGCCCAAATAAGGTTGACGTACATCATTACGTTGCCGCCAAGATCATTGGTAAAGAAGTGCATGCCTAGGTATCTATCCAGCGTTAGCAGAGCGATAGTCACCGTTAGGATTGGGAATGAAATGATGATCAAAATGTTTGCACACAGAGACGCCCAAGTGAAAACTGGCATCTTCATCATTGGCATAGACGGTGTACGCATACGCAAAATGGTCGCGAAGAAGTTCACGCCTGTTAACGTCGTACCAACACCTGATATCTGCAGCGCCCAAATCCAATAGTCGACCCCGACTCCTGGGCTAGCCTCAATACCTGAAAGCGGCGGATACGCCAACCAACCGGTGCGACCAAATTCACCTAAGCCGAGAGACATGTTTGTTAGGATGACACCAACAACAAACAGCCAGAAGCTCAAGTTATTCAGATACGGGAAAGCTACGTCACGCGCACCAATCTGTAATGGCACGATGATGTTCATCAGACCAATAACCAATGGCATCGCTACGAAAAAGATCATGATCACGCCATGGGCAGTAAAAATTTGATCGTAGTGATGCGGTGGCAAGTAACCTGCTTCACCCGCAGAAGAAAGGAGTTGCTGACTACGCATCATGACTGCGTCAGCAAAACCACGAACAAGCATCACCATCGCTACTGCGATGTACATGAAGCCAAGTTTTTTATGGTCTACTGAAGTAAACCATTCATTCCACAAATATTGCCACTTTCCGGCTTTGGTCACCGCGTAAACTACGGCTAAACCAACCAGCGCCACAACCGCTAGGGTGATGACAATAATAGGTTCGTGGAATGGAACTGAATCAAGAGTTAATCTTCCAAACATTACGATTATCCTTGGTTTTCAGGCAAACAGTTCATTGAACCAGGATGCTGAGTCACAACGTCGGTGAACAAGAACGGAGGAACGCTAGAGAACAAAGTGACTGGCTCTGCGATACTTGGCGCTGCCAGTGAGCTGTATTGCTCCCAATCTTCAATACGATCAGGGCTCGCCTTCACTTTCTGCACCCAATTTAGGAACGCAGCACGATCAGACATTGCTGAAGCTGTGAACTTCATTTGCGAAAAGCCTTCGCCGCTGTAGTTCGATGCAAAACCCTTGTAGTCACCTTCGTGGTTCGCTATGAGGTTGAGCTTGGTTACCATGCCTGGCATCGCGTAGATCTGTGTACCTAAGCGAGGGATGAAAAACGCGTTCATGATGTTGTCCGAAGTCAGTTTGAACTGCACTGGCACGTCTTTCGGGAACGCCACATAGTTCACCGTCGCAATGTTTTCTTCTGGATAGATGAACAACCATTTCCAATCGAGTGACACCACTTCGATGGTCATTGGTTTAACATCACTTTCCAAAGGTTTGGATGGCTCTAGTTCATGAGTCGAACGCCATGTGATCGTCGCAAGAATCGCAATGATGATGATTGGAATTGTCCATACCACCACTTCGATTTTGGTCGAGTGTGACCACTCGGGTGCGTACTCTTCTTCAGTGTTAGAGGCGCGGTATCGGTAAGCGAAGTAAATCGTCATTAAAATCACAGGGATTACAACGATCAACATCAGCAAAAGAGCAGTAATAATTAACTCTTTTTCTTGCACACCAATGGCACCTTTGGGGTCAAGTAAAGCTGAATTACATCCTGAGAGCATAAGTATGACGGACGCCAAACTTCCCCTCGACAAGATGCGTTTATATCTTGAGGCTTCCATTAACTTTCTCGATGGTTGTCTGGTTTCAAAGCAGATGCCAATCAAAGTAAATAAAAGCTCACAAATAGCGCAGAGGTAATGTATGAGAACAAGAAAAAACTTCGATAAGTATTTATTCTACTTACAATTTTTCAACTTCGTCATCAAGCATTTAACCAGCTAGAATGAACCGTTATTTGCTACGATACGATTGATATCAAGCCAAGAACCAGTTGTTATAGTCATTAGAATGTTTATGTGTTGAGCATGAGTAACGTCGGGCTCAGAGCGAAACAAAACGGAATTGAGTGGAGATCAAAACCACACTCTTAGTGTGAGTTTATTGTTACACTTTGAAACACTATGTTACATTTGGCGCATTATGAGGAGTAAAAAGTTAAAGCTCATTAGCCACAACTGGAAACTAACCTTCCATTAATGGAAGTTACACACTTTAAATCGAATATTAACCTCAACACGAATTTCTCGTGCTTCAACAATTAATTATTTAAAAACAAATAGTTGAAACTTAAAATTGATGAGACTGACTATCAACTTCATTTACGCAGATAGCCTTAATGAGAAGCGGAAACTAAAAAACCAAAAGTGTGACCAGCATCAAATTAATGATTTCACTTAATATTTGAGTGGTATTTACATCTCTTTATTGGATTGTGAGAAATCATTCTCAAGGTAAATCCAAACATAAGTTGTAAATACATTTGGGTTGCGCAGAATGAGCACTCCACAACATAGAAAATGTTGAAATGGAAAGAGACTTATTATTCAGGTCTATCAGAGCCTTATTTCAGTGATCACTTACATACGAATGCCGCCATCCACTTCTAAAACCCTGCCAGTAAAGTAATCACTCTCAATAATGTATTTTACTGCATGCGCGATTTCGCTTGTTTCGCCCATCCTGCCAACTGGGATCATCTTTTCTAATCGCTCTATGGCTTCGGGTTTCATTTGCTCTGCCATCGCGGTATGAACTACACCTGGTGCAACCGCCGCCGCGCGAATACCGTATCTTGCGAGCTCACGAGCCCATGTTGTCGCCATGGTCGCGACCGCCGCTTTTGACGCAGAATAATTGGTTTGTCCGATATTCCCTGCTCTCGCAACACTAGAAATATTGATGATAACGCCTTGGGAGCCACTCTCAATCATCTTGACGGCAGCTTCACGCCCACACAAAAACGTTCCTGTCACGTTAACGTTCATGACCAAGTTGAATTGATCCAAAGACATCTTACTGATCACGCCATCTTTTGCTTTTACAAGTAACCCATCTCTTAACACGCCAGCGTTATTGACTAACCCATTGAGTTGACCAAAATCTTGGATAATCGCTTCAAACGTGGTTTCAACGTCGATTTCGTTGGTGACATCCACTTGATATGTCAACGCTTTCGCACTCAGCATTCGACACTGCTCTTGTGTTTCCATTAAGCCACTGGCGTTTACATCCAACAACGCTAAATCAGCGCCAGCTTGAGCAAGGGTAATGGCCATCATTTGCCCAAGCCCCTGCCCTGCTCCTGTAATGGCAATAACACTACTTTTTATGTCCATATTGGTGCACTCCATAGCTCGTAATGTTCTATACCTCAACCAGTCTAAGTTGGCCGAAATGATGCGCATTTTACGTCACCATCTCGGGCTGGTTTGTCACAAAACTCGGTCTAGCCTTTCTTACTCTTGTATAACTCAAATAAGCTTGAGAAATCGAGCTCGCCGTGGCCGCTCGCGTTGTGGAAAGAATATAAGTTGCGCGCTAACGACCCCATCGGAACCGAAGAATGTGTTTGTAACGCCGCATCTAACCCCAAGCCGAGATCTTTTAGCATGAGTTTGCTCATAAAGCCCGGTTGGTAATCGTGACTGGCTGGCGCACTGTCCATCACGCCTGGGCAAGGATTGTAAAGCTCCAATGCCCAATTTCGGCCAGAGCTTTGCAGCATGATGTTTGATAGCACTTTTGGATCGAGTCCATGATCGATACCTAGGTTTAATGCCTCGCACGTACCAGACATTAAAATGCCGAGCATAAGGTTGTTACAGATTTTTGCCATTTGACCATCGCCTGCTTTGCCAGCATGGAAAACATTTTTTCCCATATACTGCAAAATCGCATTGGCTTTAGAAAACGCTTGATCCGAACCACCAACAATAAAGGTTAATGTCGCCGCTTTAGCGCCAGCAACGCCCCCCGAAACGGGCGCGTCGACAAACAACACGCGTTTATTTGCCGCTTCATTGGCGACTAATCGCGCAGAGTCCGGATCAATGGTTGAACAATCAATCATCAAGGTACTTGGCGAGACAAGATTGAGGACACCTACGCCACCGTGTAAGTCACCAAGATACACGGAACGAACGTGAGACCCTGCTGGTAGCATCGTGATGACTGTGCTAGCACCATCTACTACCTCTTCGATAGAGCTCGCCACCACCGCACCAAAAGGTACTAGTTGCTTTGCGGCTTCGCTATCGACATCGAATACTTGCACGTTAAATCCAGACGCGAGTAAGTTTTGCGCCATAGGATGCCCCATCCTTCCTAAACCGATAAATGCGATGGTACTCATGATCATTCTCCTTATTGACCTAGTGTTTGTTCACCCAAATTAGCAAGCGGATGCTCGTTATCTGACCAAAGCGAGGTAAACAAAGTATCGATAACATCTTCATCGACTTCACTGACACTGTTAAATATCCAGCTCGGCTCGCCATCCCGGTCAATGAGCCGAGAACGGACGCCCTCTTTAAACTCACCTAATAAGGCACTGCGAACCGACAAACTCAACTCTAAACGGAAGCAATCTGCAAGCGGTAAGCTGTGGTACTCTTTCACTTGTCTAAAGCAAATATGCGCGGTGATCGGACTGCCCGATGCGAACGTTTGTTTCGCGTTTTCTATCCACTGACTGTTCCCGTCGATAGCCATGATTCGCTGTGCTATCGCATTAAGATCAAAGCCTTTGCACGCTTCCTCTATCTGATCTAAGTATGGACAAATTTGCGTGGTTGGTTTGCTATCAATAACCTGTTCTTCCATTAATTGTAGTAGCGCAGTTACCAACTCTTTCGCATCTTCTTTGCCCCACTGGAGCCGCTTTAGCTCATCCAGTAAGGTGGGATACTGCTCTTCCAACAGTAACCAATCGGCCAAACCAATAGTGACAGCGTCACTTGAATTTACCATTGAACCTGTCAATCCGAGGAATAAGCCCACTTGCGGATCTATCTGGCTTAAAAACCACGTACCTCCCACATCAGGATACAGTCCGATATTGATTTCTGGCATAGCAAGGCGTGATGTTGTTGTCACAACTTTATGGCTGGTTCCCATAAAAAGCCCCATCCCACCGCCCATGACAATACCTTCTCCCCAACCGATAATGGGTTTGTTGTAAGTGTGGATGAGATAGTCACACTCATACTCCAACGAGAAATAGTTCGTACAGAACTCTACGATTTTTTCTTTACTCTCGTTATGCATGACGTGATACATAGCTCGAACATCACCACCAGCACAGAATGCTTTTTCTCCAGCGCCAGTGAGTACCACACAAGTCACATGCGGATCGTCTTGCCACTTGATAAGCTGATCGTTAAGTTGGACTAACATGTCATACGTCAATGCATTCAATGAAGCGGTGTTGTCTAACGTTGCGATACCAATGCGGTGCACGCCATCTAAGCACTCTATTTCACTGATGGTTACCATCCCTGCCATGTGGCCTCCTATCGGTTTTTCCATTGCGGTGGGCGTTTTTCTAAAAAGGCGCGAACACCCTCGACTTGATCTTCCGTATCAAAAAGATTCAGAAACAACTCTCGCTCTTTCATTAAGCCGTGCTGAAGTGGCGCAGAGCGCATATTTTGAATGAGCGCCTTACATGCGGCGACAGAAGATGGCGACTGGTTCGCAACAGATTCAGCAAGTTCCAGCGCTTTACTTAAAGCTTCACCTTTGGGAACCAACTCCTCAACTAGGCCTAGTTCTTTTGCTTTGTCAGCGCTGACTTGCTCTCCACATAAAATGATACGCTTTGCCCAGCCTTCCCCTACTAACGCTGTGAGGTTTTGGGTACCGCCAGCGCAGGGCAAAAGTCCGACTTTGGCTTCTGGTAAAGCAAGTACCGCTTGCTCTTCAACTACTCGAATATCACAAGCTAATGCCACTTCTAAACCTCCGCCCATGGCGTAACCATTAATGGCGGCAATGGAAACACCACGAAATTCCGAGAGCGTTTCAAAGGCTTCACCAAAGCATCGCGCCATGTCTAACGCAACCGCTTTGTCACCGTCAGAAAATAGCTTGAGATCTGCACCAGCAGAGAAAAACTTTTCTCCACTGCCGGTTAAAACCAGTGCGTAGACCTGCTTATCATTGTTAAGTGTGAGTATCAGCGACTTCAGTACCTTGAGGCTCTCTGCTGTCCACGTATTGGCTGGCGGGTTGTTCATTGTCACCACCGCAACGTGATTAGTGATCGTATGTTGAATGGCTTCTTGGGTTAATGGCATATCTGAATCCTTTCTCAATGAGCAAATCCAATACTTCGCTACAGCAAGGCCGATTCCTCAGAGAGCAAACGGCGCGCGATGATCAAGCGCATAATTTCGTTCGTTCCCTCCAGAATTTGATGCACACGCACATCTCTGAAATGACGCTCCATTGGATACTCTTTGATGTAACCATAGCCGCCATAAAGCTGCAGCGCTTGGTCGCAAACCTGAAAACCTACATCGGTTGCGAACCGTTTTGCCATCGCGCAATAAGCCGTAGCATCAGGGTCATTTCGGTCGAGTTTACTGGCGGCATAGCGCACCAACTGCCGCGCAGCCACTAGCCCTGTCGCCATGTCTGCCAATTTGAATTGTAAGGCTTGAAACTGCGCAAGCGACTTGCCGAACTGCTTACGTTCTTGAACGTACCGTGCCGCCTGATTAAGGGCCTGTTGAGCCGTACCGACGGAACAGGTCGCAATATTTATACGCCCTCCATCAAGCCCTTTCATCGCAAAGACAAAACCTTGCCCTTCTTCGCCCAGTAAATGGCTAGCTGGAATAACGACATTTTCAAAAGTAACCGCTCGTGTTGGTTGGCTGTTCCAACCTATTTTGGGTTCTTTGCGCCCATAGCTGATACCATCAGCGTGAGCAGGAATAACAAATGCGGACACGCCTTTGGCACCCGCTTCTCCGGTTCGCGCCATCACGACCAAAACATCTGTCTCTCCTGCGCCAGAGATAAAGGTTTTGCCGCCATTCAGCACGTAAGTATCACCTTTTTTGCTCGCGGTTGTGGCCAACGAAGCGGCATCCGATCCCGTATTAGGCTCGGTTAAGCAATAGGAGCCTAACCACTGCCCCGTAACTAATTTCGGACAGAACTGCGTTTTGGCTTCATCGGTAGCAAAACTGGCTATCATCCAACTGACCATGTTGTGAATCGTCATAAACGCCGTAGTGGACGTACATCCCATGGCCAGTTGTTCAAAGATAATTGAAGCATCCAAGCGACTCAGCCCTAGGCCACCTTGCGCTTCTGGAGTGTAGAGACTGAGAAACCCCAGTTCCCCCGCCTCTCTCAATACGTCTTTGGGGAAGATCTGCTTTTCATCCCACTCCGCCGCCATCGGTGCTAAACGCTCATCGGCAAATTGTTGAGCGGTATCGGCAAATGCACGTTGATCTTCATTAAGTTCAAAGTCCATAAAAGCTCCTTTTATTCACTCAGCGCAGTTGGATGGTCAGATTGAGCCCCGTTGGAATATCGTCATCAAACCAACGTGCCGTCACCGTTTTGGTCTCGGTATAAAAACGCACTGCTTGTTTACCATACGCATGTAAATCACCATAGAAACTGCCTCTCCAACCAGTAAAGGAGAAAAATGGTAAAGGGACTGGAATTGGCACATTAATCCCCACTTGACCGACTTGAATGTCATGCTGATATTTTCTCGCAGCAGCGCCATTAGCAGTAAATATAGAAGTTCCGTTGCCGTAAGGGTTGCGATTCACTAACTCAATGGCCTCTTGCAACGTTTCGACTTCCATACAAACTAAAACAGGGCCAAATATCTCTTGCGTGTAAATCGACATGTTCGCTGTTACACCGCTAAACAAGGTTGGGCCAATCCAGTTTCCATCGGGAAAGCCGTCCACTTCACACTGACTGCCATCGAGTTCACACACTGCGCCTTGTTGTTTGCCATCTTCGATTAGGTCCAATACGCGTTGCTTGGCTTGCTCACTGATCAGTGGGCCATAAGCAGCCTGTTCATCATCCCAAGGCCCTGGGTGTACTTTCGCCATCGCCAGTTTCAGGTCCGCAATCCATTGTTTTGAATCGCCGACAAATACCGCAACAGAAATTGCCATACAACGCTGCCCCGCAGCCCCTACGGAGGCTCCGATTAGGTTATTCACCACTTGATCTTTGTTTGCATCAGGCATGATCACCATGTGATTCTTTGCACCAGCAAAAGCTTGAACCCGTTTAAAATGTTTAGTCCCTGTAGTGTAGATATAACGGGCAACGGGAACCGAGCCAACAAATGACACCGCTCGAATATCAGGATGAGCCAGAAGAAAGTCGACTTGCTCTTTGCGGCCATGAACGACCTGCAACACTCCTTTCGGCGCGCCAGCTTGCTCAAATAGTTCAGCTAAACGAATAGAGGTCAATGGCACTTGTTCGGAGGGTTTGAGCACAAACGTATTGCCCGCAGCGATAGCGATTGGGAACATCCACAACGGAATCATGGCTGGAAAGTTAAACGGCGTAATGCCGCAACACACACCTAGGGGCTGAATCATTGAGTAACTATCAATATCCGTGGCAACGTTTTCGACGGTTTCTCCCATCATATTGCTGGCAATGTTTGCAGCCTGCTCAACCACCTCGATACCACGCCACACATCGCCTTTGGCATCCGCTAAAATCTTACCCGTTTCATGAGAAAGCAGTGTGGCAAGCTCATCATGATGCTCTTTGAGCAAGTGCTGATAACGCAGCATAACTCGGGCACGCTCGGATATTGCCACTTCCTTCCAAGATTGGAATGTCTCTTTCGCATTATCAATGGCGGCTTCCATCTCGTGCTCTGTGGAACATGGAACGTACGCAATGACATCATTAGTGGCGGGATTGGTTACCTCAACCCAATCCGATGTTTGAGATTCACGAAACTCGCCACCAATAAACAAGGGAACCAAACGAGTCATCATTTACTCCTTTCTAATTTCAATTAAAGCGGTATTTCAATGCCTATCGCCGTGGCTTCTCCACCACCGATACAAAGTGACGCAACACCCCGCATCACTTTTTTGGCTTCGAGATCACCATTGGTGCCTAGCGCTTGTAGCTGACGCAAACTGTGAATCAATGTCACAAGAATTCGTGCGCCACTAGCCCCTATCGGATGCCCAAGCGCACAAGCTCCACCTTTAATATTTACTTTGCTCGTATCTAGTCCAAGTTCCGCCACCGCTATTTGTGTCACGACGGCAAAGGCTTCATTGATTTCCCACAGGTCCACTTCATAAATTGACCAATCTAGCTGGAACAGCAGTTGCTCAATTGCGTAGACGGGTGCCAAAGTAAATTCTGCAGGTTTTCTGGCATGTGTAGAGTGCGCCTTGATGATCGCAAGTGGTTTAAGCCCCTGATGACGCGCAGTGTCTTCATCCATAAGCACAAAAGCCGCTGCGCCATCTGAAATGGCACTCGAATTAGCAGCGGTCACCGTACCTTTTTCATCGAATGCAGGTTTGAGTTGAGGAATTTTACCAAGGTCAATCGAGCGAGGGTGCTCATCGTAGTCCAGCACCGCTTGTTCTGACTTGGTATTGAGTGAAACCGGCGAAAGTTCATCGGCAAACAAGCCTCGCTCTTGAGCTTCCAACGCACGTTTTGCCGACATCACGGCCCATTCATCCATTTGCTCTCTGGTGAACTTAAGCCTGTCAGCGACTTGCTGAGCATAAACACCCATTAAGTGCCCTTCGTAAGCATCTTGTAGCCCATCGAGAAACATGTGGTCATACGTAGACTGGTGCCCCATACGCATTCCCTTTCTCGCCTCCCTCAGCAAATACGGCGCATTGGTCATACTTTCCATACCACCAGCAATGGCAGAGCGAATCGTTCCAGCTTTAATGAGATCGTGCGCTAACATGACGCTCTTCATGCCAGAGCCACACACTTTGTTAATGGTGGTGCACCCTACGCCCAAAGGAAGATCTGCCCCCATAGATGCTTGCCTAGCAGGAGCTTGTCCACACCCTGCTGGAAGCACACATCCCATGAACACTTCATCCACCGAAGTCACATTCACTTCGTGCATTGCCGCCTTGATCGCCAGTGCGCCTAATTGAGGAGCAGAGTAAGTTTGCAACTTGCCTTGAAAGCGCCCAATTGGCGTTCTTTTCGCGCTGACAATCCAGATGTCTTTTCCCATGATTCGCATTCCCTTAAGGTATATGTGAACACTTGGCAGACTGATGACACCCTACATAGAATTACTCACCAAGCGCCACACCAGCCTTTATCGCCTTTTTCACTAACAAACTTTCATTCCGCGATTTCTTGACGTTTACGTAAGCATAGCACTAGCCTTTACAATGAGATGAAAAAACACACCAAGCAGACGTTTATATTTCAAAGTTGATGTTCGGCCTTCCCATTTAAGGTTCGATTTCCAGAAACTGGATTTTTATTCGAGGTAAGTATGTTATGGAAAAATACAAGATCAGTGACCTCGCCAAGGAGTTTGATATTACTACTCGCAGTATCCGGTTTTATGAAGACGTGGGTCTGATTGAACCAGAGCGAAAGGGCAATATGCGCGTTTATCAACGCAGGGATAGAATTCGCCTCAAACTGATTTTAAGAGGGAAACGACTCGGTTTTTCGTTGGCAGAAATTCGTGAACTTTTCGAGCTCTACGACATGCAACAAACCGACGGACAGTTATTGAAAATGCTCAATATCATTGAAGAGAAACAAGCCGTCCTACAGCAACAACTCAACGACATCAGCGTCGTTATGGCAGAGTTGAATGCCGCTAAGGAGCGTTGTATTCAAACACTCAAAAGCAAGCAGACATAAACGCTATACTCAATTAGCAACACCGCTACAGGCTTTTCCACCTTACCTCTGATACCGGGAGACGTTATGAAAAGCACCTATACCCCACTCAATTTCGGACTTGGTGATACCATCGATATGCTCCGAGAACACGTTAATGCCTTTGCTACGGAACATATTGCGCCCATCGCCGCTGAGATAGACCGCGATAACCAGTTCCCGAATCATTTATGGCCTTTGTTGGGAGAAATGGGGTTGCTTGGTGTGACCGTCGATGAAGAGCTTGGTGGTGCAGGCATGGGATACCTCGCTCACGTTGTTGCCATGGAAGAAATCAGCCGTGCCTCTGCGTCTGTCGCTTTAAGCTACGGCGCTCATTCTAACCTGTGCGTCAACCAAATCTTTCGTAACGGCACGCCTTCTCAACGCGAAAAATACCTTCCAAAACTCATTGATGGTACGCACGTTGGCGCCCTAGCGATGAGTGAGCCCAATGCAGGTTCAGACGTGATAAGCATGCAACTGAAAGCGGAGAACAAGGGCGACCATTTTGTACTGAATGGCAACAAAATGTGGATAACAAACGGGCCCGATGCTGACGTAGTGGTGCTTTACGCTAAAACGGATGTCAGCGCAGGTTCACGTGGCATTACCGCATTCATTATTGAACGTAACTTCGCAGGTTTCACTCATGCTCAAAAGCTGGACAAGCTAGGCATGAGAGGCTCGAATACTTGCGAACTTGTATTTAACCATTGCGTAGTGCCAAAAGAGAATATTCTTGGCGAGTTGAATAAAGGCGTCGAGGTGTTAATGAGTGGGCTGGATTACGAGCGCGTCGTCCTTGCTGCCGGACCACTCGGGATAATGCAAGCTTGCATGGACATTGTGGTCCCGTACGTACATGAACGAGAGCAGTTTGGAAAATCCATTGGCGAGTTTCAGTTAGTTCAGGGCAAGATCGCCGATATGTACTCTCGAATGAGTGCAGCAAAAGCGTATGTATATACCGTCGCAGCGGCTTGTGAACGAGGTAACGCAACACGCAAAGACGCCGCTGGCGCGATTTTGTACAGTGCAGAACTCGCCACACAAATGGCACTCGATGCAATACAACTGCTCGGTGGGAATGGCTACATCAATGAATACCCTGCTGGTCGTTTGCTACGTGATGCAAAGCTTTATGAAATCGGCGCGGGTACCTCAGAGATTCGCCGCATGTTAATAGGCCGAGAACTGTTCGAAGAATCTCGCTAACGGAACATACGACAAGGAAGTCATTATGGCCATTATCAAAAGTAAAACTAAGCCAACTGACGAGTTATTTCTTTCCAATAAAGCCGTGATGGAAACGTTGGTCACTCAACTTAATCAACACATCGAGACCATCAAACAGGGCGGCGGTGAAAAAGCCATTGAGCACCAGAGGCAAAAAGGAAAACTCCCCGCACGAGAACGCATCGCGCGCTTGCTTGATGACAACACTGACTTTCTTGAAATCAGCCAGTTTGCCGCCTGGCAAGTGTATGACGAAGCGATCCCCTGCGCTGGTGTTATCGCCGGCATTGGTATCATAGAGGGGATTCAATGCATGGTCATCGCCAACGATGCTTCGGTAAAAGGCGGAACCTACTACCCACTCACGGTAAAAAAACACCTTAGAGCGCAAGAGATTGCCCAACGTTGCCAACTCCCCTGCGTGTACTTGGTGGACTCCGGTGGCGCAAATCTCCCTCATCAGTCCGACGTCTTCCCCGACAAAGAACACTTTGGTCGCATTTTCTTTAACCAAGCGAGAATGTCGGCGAAAGGCATCCCCCAAGTTGCTGTTGTGATGGGGCTTTGCACTGCTGGGGGCGCGTACGTTCCTGCCATGGCGGATGTGTCCATTATGGTTAAAGAGCAAGGCACCATTTTTTTGGCGGGGCCACCTTTGGTGAAAGCGGCCACTGGCGAAGTCGTGACGGGTGAAGAGCTCGGCGGTGCAGACGTGCATTGTCGAAAATCTGGTGTCGCAGATTATTACGCTGAAAATGATGAACATGCCCTAATGCTTGCGAGAGAAGCCATTGCCAATGCCAATAGAACAAGACCTGTTAAGCCAGAAAACACCGTGCTTTCTCCCCGCTACGACGCAGAAGAAATCTACGGAATTGTGAATGCCAACTTACGACTGTCATTCGACGTTCGAGAAATTATTGCCCGCATCGTCGATGATTCTGATTTCGACGAATTCAAAGCCTTGTACGGCAGAACGCTAGTGTGTGGCTTCGCTCGTATTCAAGGACACTTGATTGGTATTGTGGCAAACAACGGTATCTTGTTTTCTGAATCGGCACAAAAAGGCGCGCACTTTATTGAGCTGTGCGCCAAACGGAAAACACCGCTTCTCTTTCTCCAAAACATTACCGGCTTTATGGTCGGAAAAAAGGTTGAAGAAGAAGGCATCGCAAAACATGGCGCCAAGCTAGTGATGGCCGTCGCTTGTGCTGACGTGCCGAAGTTTACCGTGATCATCGGTGGATCGTACGGCGCTGGTAATTACGGCATGTGCGGCCGAGCGTATGATCCAACCATGATGTGGATGTGGCCGAACGCGCGTATTTCTGTGATGGGCGGAGAACAAGCAGCAGGCGTTTTAACACAAGTTCGAAAAGACGCGAAGGAACGTCAGGGGGAAGCGTGGTCAGAGCAAGAAGAGCACATTTTTAGAGAATCGATCATAGACTTGTATGAAACACAAGGACATCCCTATTTTGCGAGTGCTCGGCTATGGGATGACGGAATTATTGACCCTAAAAAAACGCGCCAGGTGTTGAGTCAAGCGTTAATGGCAGCATTAAACGCCCCCATTCCTGATAGCGAGTTTGGCGTCTTCAGAATGTAAATATCCAAAGATGAATTAAGGAAGTAAGTATGCAGGAAATGCAACCAAGCATTATTCCCAACGCCCAAAGGCAAGATGATGTTCTTTGGCATGTCGATGATAATGGCGTAGCGACCATTACCCTAAACAGAACAGCTAAACACAATGCTTTTGACGCTTGTACGATCGACTTGCTGATCCACCGCCTAGATTATCTCGCTTTACGAACGGATGTGCGGTGCTTGGTATTAAGAAGTAACGGTAAGCATTTTTCATCCGGGGCCGATTTGAATTGGATGCAGTCGATGGCCGACAGCACGAGGCAAGATAACTTCGTTGATGCCCAAAACTTGGCAAGACTCATGGAAACATTAGATTCGTTCCCTCAACCCACCATCGCAGTTGTTCAAGGTTCCGCTTATGGTGGCGCTTTGGGGTTGATTTGTTGTAGTGATATCGCCATCGCAAGCCAAAGTGCCAACTTTTGCTTAAGTGAAGTTAGGCTTGGTTTAGTTCCAGCGACCATTGCGCCTTACGTCATGCGCGCGATGGGGAATAGACAAGCTAGACGCTATATCTTAAGTGGTGAAGTCATTTCAGCCGAAGATGCCGAACGGTTTGGTATTGTGCACGAAGTGAAAGAAGCCAAACAGCTTGAAAATGCGGTCGATAGCGTAATCAAGACGTTGCTACTTAATAGCCCAGATGCGATGCGTAAAGCGAAAACGCTCTGCCATCAATGTCATCAAAACCCCATCGATCAACAACTGATTCACTATACTAGCAAGCTCATTGCGGACATTAGAGTATCACCCCAAGGTCAAGATGGGCTGCAAGCGTTTCTTGAAAAACGTAGCCCAAGTTGGGTCACCAAGTCACAGGACAAGTAATGCTGCCTTCAAAAGTAAAGATTGTCGAAGTAGGTCCTAGAGATGGGTTGCAAAATGAATCTCCTGTTGCGACCCAGACTAAAATCCGGCTGATCAACTTACTCTCTGATACTGGGCTAACTCATATTGAGGCGGGCTCTTTTGTCTCACCCAAGTGGGTGCCACAAATGGCGGACTCAATAGAGGTCATGAAAGCAATAACACGGCGAAATCATGTTACCTACTCTGCCCTGACACCAAACCTAAAAGGCTTAGAACAAGCGTTGGAGGCTGACGCCAATCAGGTCGCGATTTTCACTTCATCCTCAGAAGGATTCTGCCAACACAATATCAATTGCTCGATTGCAGAAAGCCTAACTCGCTTCGAACCTGTAATGCGATTAGCCACCAAACACGGCATCCCGGTTCGTGGCTATCTATCCTGCGTTGCCGACTGCCCTTACGATGGCCCGACAGCCCCTAAACAAGTGGCGAGCGTGGTCAAATCACTCATCGATTTAGGGTGTTATGAGGTGTCTCTAGGCGACACAATCGGTACAGGCACGCCAAACCGTATCGCTGCTATGCTAGAAGCCGTCATGTTGGTTGCACCTCTTCCCCAGCTTGCTGTCCATTTCCACGACACATGGGGACAAGCTCTCACCAACATTTATCAGGCACTGAGTATGGGCATCAATACCATCGACAGTAGTGTAGCCGGGCTGGGTGGATGCCCATACGCTCATGGCGCATCAGGAAATGTCGCAACGGAGGATGTACTATATTTATGCCAAGGATTAGGAATAGAAACGGGGATCGACTTAGAGCTACTGGCTAAAGCTGGCTGGATGATCAGCGAAGAGCTGGGTCGGCAGCCTACATCAAAAGTGTCATTAGCATTGCGTAACCGCGTATTATCACTTTCGTAGAAGGCCATCCGGCACCTCAAATTCTCCCAACCCAAGTTAATTTGCTCTACTTTCGAGTAGTGAAGCGAAACCGCCCGCCAGTACGGTAAATAATTAAAGAAAATAAGATAAGCACACAACCTACTAATTTATTTGCCGTTAGCACTTCGCCATACCACAGCACGCTCAGAATAACCGTCCAAACTGGTTCTAATATCATAATTAGAGCAGCGTTACCTGCCTGAACAAATTTTTGCCCCATGGTTTGCATTACGTAACGCAAGCTCGTCGCTAATAAGGTACTCAACGCAAACCACCACCAAATAGAGGAGTCCACCTCTGCCGGGAAAGATTCCATAAAAAATGAAACCAACAAACCTAAACAACCTGCTGAAAAAAGTTGCACGCAAGTAAGCAGCAGCACAGGTAGTTTTTGAGAGTATTTGCTGTTCACATTAAAATGAAGCGCCAAAACCAGTGCTGCACCAAGAAACCACAATTGACTGGCCGATTGTTTCCAGCCACCAACTAAAGAAAGACAAGCAAGACCTAATACAGCGATAGGCAAAGAAAGCCAGAAAATTCGTTGTGGTCGTTGACGAAACATAACCCATGCAACAATCGGCACAAACAGCATGGAAAGGCTCATGATAAATGCGCCTTCCCCGAGAGTATCACTGATAGAAATAGCGTAAATCCATGTCATAACGGCACTGCCTAACAGGAGCCCGACACCACCAGCAGAAAGCACATCTTTTAAGTTTGCTTTCAGCAAAGGTCGGTAACATAGAGGCAGTAAGCAGAGCGAAGCGATAGTAAATCGCGCCCCAATAAAGCCAAAAGGTGGTAAACCCTGTATTGTTTCCTTAGAGAATATCCAGCCAAGTGCCGCGATCATCGTCGTCGCAACCAGAATAACCGTCGCTTTGCGTTCTGAGTTAAACATAAGTACTCACAAAATATGGAACACACAATAGCGCAGCAAGAGAGTTTTACTGCGCTATTGTGTAAATTTGAAAGGGGTTTGTGTCGAGCGAAAAAGTGAAAGCCCGATCCTCTCCTGTATTGTTGTCACGCAGATTGAAGTTCTGCTGCTAGATACATTAAATGCAGGCAAAGTCTTAAGGCAAGCCTTTTCGCATACTAAATTACTTTAGCATTCTATACAGCAAGCAAACTGGCTAAAACCTGTACCGGGTGTCGAACTACCTCCCCTTCAAAACGCTTAACTTGACTGCGGCAGGAGTACCCCGTGGCTAACACACGCTCAGTGGGCAGGTTCTTTATATTCGGTTTCCAACTAAGCTGATATATAGCTTCAGACGTACTTTTCTTATCCACTTCATGTCCGAATGTCCCAGCCATGCCACAACATCCCGTAGGTATGACTTGCAGATTTAAGCCAAAGTGCTGAAAAATAGACTGCCAAGATTTCTCAGTATCCGGTATTTTGGTCTTTTCTGTGCAATGCGCCATCAAATACCAAGGCTCTTCATCTGATGCGCGTACAGCTGGCCATTCGTTGAGTGTATCCACCAGCCATTCATGAGCCGTATAAACTGTAAATTCGCCTCGCTTCTCTTTTAGAACCTGATGGTATTCATCACGATAACAAAGCACTAAGGCTGCATCGATACCGATCATAGGAATTTCAACCTCAGCAACTTGTTTGAGAAAATCCGAGGTGTTTTGTGCATTTCTGGCGAATGCCTTAAGGAAACCTTTTACATGTTGAGCTTTCCCATTGGGTTTGAAAGGCAGAACAACAGGGTGTTTCCCTAACCGCTGCAATAACTGAATAAAGTCCGCAACCAACTCGGCTTCATAAAAGCTGGTAAATGGATCTTGAACAATCAAGACGTAATTTTGCTTCACTTCTGGGGAAAGCGATGCTTGATACACAAAGTCAAACGGGCTCACTCCAAGTGCCTGACATCGACTTTGCAACGTAGGGATCGATAGCACTGGCGAATCAATAAAACCGATGGATGTCTCTAATACTTGCGTAACAGGCCTACTAGATGCAATTTGATTAACCAGCTTGGGAGCTTTTGCCATAATCGGCAGCAGTTGCTCAATATTCGACACCAGATAGTCGCGCAGAGGTCTACGATAACGAGAGTGATAGAGGTGTAAAAAACGCGCTCTAAAATCAGGCACATCAACTTTAACAGGACACTGACTCGCACACGCTTTGCACGCTAGACAACCGTTCATCACCTCATAAACTTCATGCGATAAATCATCAGGATCGGGGCGAGATATCAACTTACTCAGCTTCTGAGCCAAAAGCTTAACCGATAACGTTTGATTGAGAAGTTGCTGTTCGTTAGCGAGCAAATCGAAGTCACTGTCATTAAGGCGACGCAGCCATTCACGCATTATCCCCGCCCTCCCTTTCGGAGAGTGGCGACGATCGGCTGTCACTTTAAATGATGGACACATTGGGCTATCAGCATCGTAATTAAAACACAGCCCATTGCCATTGCAAGACAGTACGGGCTTAAGCGACTCTCGGACTTCTACGGGGATCTGACGATCATAGTAGCCACGCTTGGTCGCTGTGACTTTTACCATTTCAGCGTCGCTATTCAGTGGCGTGCAAATCTTGCCCGGGTTCATTTTATTGTCGGGGTCAAACGCCGCTTTAATACGCCTTAATTCAGTAAAGAGCTCATCACCAAAGAAGGCAGGTCCATATTCTGAGCGATATCCTTTACCGTGCTCTCCCCACATTAAACCATTGTATTTTGCCACCAGCGCGACCACATCATCGGACAGTTGATGCATCAACGCTTCTTGTTCGGGGTCACACATATCGAGCGCTGGACGCACGTGAAGAACGCCTGCATCCACATGCCCAAACATGCCATAATGCAGGTTATTGCTGTCTAGCAACGTACGAAATTCCGCGATAAAGTCCGCCAAATTTTCAGGCGGCACACAGGTATCTTCCGCGAATGCAATCGGCTTTGCCTGACCTTTAGTCGCGCCAAGCAGCCCAACCGCTTTCTTGCGCATTACATAAATAGCTTGGATGTCTTTGGGGTCGCGACAGACTTGATAGCCGATGATACCACTGCGTCGATGAACGATTTCTTTATCAAGAATTAAAAGTAAGCGTTCAACTTTATCCTCAATATCATCGCTTTGACTGCCTGCGAACTCGACAAAGTTAATCCCTTGCATCTCTTTGCCCTGCACGTCTGAGATCGCGTGTTTTACCGAGTGCCAGACAATGTCTTCTCTTGCAAGGTTGAGTACTTTTGCATCGACTGTCTCAACCGATAGCGCCTCTGCTTCGACCATCAAGGGAGCATTTCGCAATGCAGAATCAAAACTATCGTATTTAACGTTCACTAACCGTCGCGTAGTAGGTATTCGCGTAAGATTGAGCTTGGCTTCAGTAATAAAAGCTAACGTGCCTTCAGAGCCACATAATATTCTCGTGACGTCAAACTCTTCACTCTTGTCGTTGATGGCATTTTTTAGGTCATAACCAGTAAGAAAGCGATTCAGAGGAGGAAACTTATCCAGAATCTGTTGACGCTTGTCTCGACAAACTTCCTCCGTAATTTTTAACGCTCGCGATACTACATCACAGTTTAACCGTTTGTTTTGTTGAATTGCTTCGGTATCGAGCACCGAGCCATCTGCCAATACGGCTTTGAGCTCCAACACATGATCCGAGGTTTTACCATATTGCAAAGAGCCTTGGCCTGATGCATCAGTATTAATCATCCCACCTAATGTTGCGCGGTTGCTGGTCGACAGATCTGGCGAGAAGAAATAACCATAAGGGCGAACGATGTCGTTGAGTTGATCTTTGACTATCCCAGCTTCCACTCTCACCCAACCTTCCTGCTCGTTGATCTCTAACACTCGATTCATGTAGCGAGACAGGTCAACCACGATCCCCGAGTTCAAAGATTGTCCGTTGGTGCCCGTTCCGCCTCCTCTGGGCGAAAAGGTCAAGTGTTTAAATTCATCACGAGCACTGACCTTGCCAAGTATTACCACATCATGATGGTTGGCAGGAAAGACGACCGACAACGGAAGTTGCTGGTAGACGCTGTTGTCAGTCGCCATACTCAATCGAGTGGTATAGCGAGCATCAGTATCCCCCTTGAAACCAAGCTGTTTAAGGGTGTTAAAGAACTTGATAACCACAGGATCAGAGGAAACCTGTAGCGGAAGTGCAGGAAGCATAATTTGAATCAGTGCCTTACGGTTGTCTTTTTAGGTTCATAACATGAATGTGGAGTTAAAAGCGGTAGAGGCGCTTGGGGTTATCGACCAGAATCTTGCTAAACAGTGTCGTATCTTGCGTCCAGTGCCACAAGGTATCTAATAGCTGGCCATCATTTGGCATCTCAGCAGCAAAACATGGATGAGGCCAATCCGAGCCCCAGACGCATTGCTCTTCATTCGCTTCTAACAAAGCTTGAGCAAACGAAGAAACGTCATCATAAGGCGGAGATTGAAGCGACAAACGATACGGTGCCGACAATTTTGTCCACACTTTCCCTTCGGCCTTAAGCTTCAATAAGGTTTGAAAACCAGGATGAGAAATCAGCTTGTTTGTTGGCATATGTCCAAGATGATCAATCACTACGGGCACGGGTAAAGCCCTTAATCGCTGATATAAGTCATCAAACTGCGAAACATCAATTAAGCATTGAAGGTGCCAGTGTCGCTCTGCAAGGCGAGCCGCTAAACGTTCAACATCACGCCACTCAATACCACCTTTAAACAGCAGGTTCATCCGCACCCCACAAAATCCGGCTTCTTGTAGCTCATCCAGCGTTTGCTCGGACACATCCGCATCCACGACCGCGACGCCTTTGTAGTCGTAACCTTGCTGGCGTAAATACCGTAATGTATCAAGATGCAACTGGTTGTCATTGCCATACACACTCGGCTGAACCAGCACGCCATGACGGATGCCTAATTGCTGGTGCAAATGCAGGTACGCGCCGACGCTGGCATCGGGTGGCGTGTAGGTTCGCGTTTCACAGTACGGATAACGTGAAGAAAAAACGTGGGCATGACAATCAACCGCGCCTTCAGGAATCGCGATTGTTGGTTTATTTACAAATGGGTCCGCCGCTTCACAAAATGGAATTATGCTCATCGAAAATCATCCTGTCAGAAAGGTAGAGGTGCCATCAACGAAAGCACCTCTTGAAGACTTAACTGAAGTTCTCACTCAACCAGTTCGCGATCACGCCAGAGAACTGAATAAACTTAGGATCGTCGTCCAACATCCACTCGGTGTGACCACCTTCAGGCAGTAAGAATAGAGATTTCGGCCCAGGGTATTTCGCGTACAGCGACTTTGCTTCGGTCACTGGGTGAAGATCGTTTTCTGCACCGTGCGCAATCAAGATTGGCGCGTCTGCAAATCGCTCGTCCAGTAGGGCTTCCGGTTTGAAATTGATGAGAGAATCCGCAAAATCCAGATCAGATGTCACGCCGTAGCCCGGTGCTTTGACCAGTTCAGTGAATACATATTCGCGGCTTACTGGGTCAAGCGGGTAGATTTCAAATGGATCAATCCCCTGCTTTTCTCCACCAAGAGCAAGACGTGTACGCTCTTCTAACATAAATTGACGGAACGCTTTCCAACCGTGCTCGCCACGTTGAGCAACCTGAACACGTACCGCATCATAAAAGCCGTTCATGGAGATAAGGCCATCAATCGCATCTTGACAAACTCGGTAAGCATCAAGAATTAATCCACCCGCCATGCCCCAGCCAGCCAGTACGACTTTGCGGCATTCCTCGTCAGCGCGCTGTTTCACAACCGCAACCGCGTTCGCGATGTCGCGTACTTGTTCATCCAAAATAACTCGCTCACGAATGCCCTCAGATTCACCAAAGCCACGGTAGTCAAATCCGAATACCGTAAAGCCCTTCGCAGTTAAGGCTCTCGCGTAACGCTCTGGGTGAATATTTTTTTGCCCAGTAAAGCCTGAGCAGACAATAACGATCGGTAAGTCTGGGTTGTTAACGTTCTCGTCAGTAAAGAAAGCGCCATCAAGGCGTAGACCATCACTAATTACTGGGGCTTTTTGTTCAATCATAATTATCTCGTCCAAATGAATGTGTATGCTCGACAAAGAACTCCTTGTCTTAAGTCACATCATGTTCGAATTTTGATAGCAATAATTTAACAATTGCGACATTCTTATCCAGAAATACGACATAGATGAACTGCCCACTTGGTGACCACAGAGAATGAAAACGACACACACGTATCGCATTGGTTTTTTCCTTATTCCTGATTTTTCGATGCTCTCTTTTTCGGCAGTTATCGAACCTCTTCGAATGGCAAATCGCCTCGCTGGTTGCGATTTGTATCAGTGGGATATTTATGGATTCGAAGATAAAGAAGTGTCGGCCAGTAATGGCGTTTCATTCTCGCCAACGCAGTCAGTCAACAACATTGCTCATTTAGACTTTCTGCTGGTTGTAGCGGGTATTGGCGCCCACGTTGCTGCTGCGAGTGGCTCGGTGAATCAGTGGTTAAAGCAAGCGCTTCGTCAAGGCATCGCTGTGGGCTCGACTTCGACAGGCAGCGTATTGTTAGCAAAAGCTGGCCTGTTAAAAAACAAAACGTGTACCGTGCATTGGGAGTCCGCCAACAGCCTGGCAGAGGAGTTTCCAAACATTAACGTGACCAGTGAGTTGTACGAATTCGACCCACGCACACCAACTTGTTCGGGCGGCTTAGCCGGTTTGGATATGATGCTTCATTTAATTACAAACCAACATGGGAGTGACTTGGCGAATCAAGTGGCAGAGCAATGCATTCACCCTGCGATTCGACCCGCGCATGATAAACAGCGGATGTCGTTAATCCGTAAGCACAACATCCGCCACCCGCGCCTGCTCGACGCTGTAGAGATCATGGAAGCCAACATGGAAGAGCCGCTAAAGTGCTATGAAATTGGCGAGCAAGTAGGGTTATCGGTCAGGCAGATGGAAAGGTTATTTTTGCAATACTTGCAAGACAAACCAGGCAATTACTACCTTCAATTGCGCTTAGAACGCGCTCAACATTTGTTGTTGCAAACCATGCTGTCCATCACTCAAATCAGCACCGCTTGTGGGTTCAGTTCTACATCGTATTTTGCGCGCTGCTACAAAAAACGCTATGAAAAAACGCCGCGTGAAGAGCGACGTTTAGCTTAAGATTGAGTAAGAGAAAGGAGTTCGATCTCTTCGATCTCATCGTGATGTGTCAGACGGCTTATCGGACAACGTGCCTTGGTAAAGCAATGATAGCCAAGCAATTACCTGCTCTTTACTGGCTTTATCAAGTTGCAAACAGCCCTCTTCTATCGCTGACACGCGCGAGGCGGGCAGTTCTTTCTCTGCCAAAGTACGAAACTTACCTCGCATCTCGCCTCGACTAAGCGGATTTTCAGGATTACCTCGCGCAATACAGGGAGGTGAAGTCAGTTTGTCGCCATTTTTCAACGTCACCACGACATGCGCCCAACGTTCGGCTGGAAACTTATCATTGTATGCAGGCTCTTCAATTAACTTCATCCGTTCCGTAAGTGCCAAGCGAGCAGGATCTTTCAGTCCTTTGGTGACGGCTTCTACCGTGACCGTATTATCCATGACCGCACTCGCGACAGAAAATGGCAAACTGTACTGAGCCTGCTCGGTTGTCTCAGGGCGCTTGGTATGCAGGCACACCGCCTGGTGAAAGCTGTGAACTTCGATAAGTTCAATCTCATCAGGTTTTAGTTTATTTTCTTGTTGCAGTGCTCTCACCGCTTCAACCGCGGGTTGAGCCCAACGACAAACCGGATACGGTTTAAAGTATTGCTCCAGGATATACCAGCGCTGCCCTAAATCTGCCCACAAAGCGTGAGTTTGTTGGTCCAGCAGAGTCGCGGCTGGCGCGCCAGTAAATCCTTCTTCTGCCAGCTCTGCACTAGCGAAGCCCGCCATCGCTCCCCAGCCAGAGCCGTCTTTGAGCATGGTTGGATGTTCAATACAACGCATCATTTGACTGCGCGGGCCATAGAACTCGGCAATGCCGAGCGCATGCTCTGTTTGTGCATCCGTTAAGTCTTTTCTTCTTGCAGACACCGCAGCGACGCCCAACGCATTCCAAGCACCAGAAGTATGATAGTCACAAGCGGTTTGATGCAGCGCGATTCCGGCGCGAGTTGCAATTTCGTAGCCAATGATGAGGGACGTTAATAACTCTTCTCCCGTGATCGCTGACTCATGCATACTGGCGAGCAGCCCCGGCAAAACAGCGACGCCAACATGGCCTTTCGTCAGGACTTGGCCGTCGTGCGCGTCCATGCTGTCAATCAACATGCCGCCATATAGAGTCGCCCCACAACCACTGGCCGTGTGATCAGAAAACAGCATCGGCGTATCACCGGCAAACTGCTTCTGCGCGAGTTTAGCTACCATATTTTGCAGTTGCGTCGCTTTACCTGCTGCGGCGACACCCAACAGATCCAAGACGCAATATTTCGCTTGTTCAATAACGTCAGCAGGAAGCTGTTCAAAGGTTAATTCGTGAATAAATCGATGAATAGATTGCATCATCTACTGCTCCAGTTTTAGCGTTTTGCCTTCGACAATAGCGTTGTGATTAATGGTGTATTGCTGTCTCGCACGGTAGGCAGCTCGAACCTGGCTTTATCAATATCGTCCAATGACAAAGTCGCAGTTATCAAGGTTTCACCGTCTTCTGCCTGCGCCAATAGCTCACCCGTTGCAGACAAAATACAGCTTCCCCCCCAAAACCACGCTTCGCCCTCTGGCCCGTAACGATTGGCCATCAAAACTGGGGTTCCGTAGAGCACCGCATAGAATTTAACGTTAACTAACCAGTTGTCTTCATTGGAAAAGTCTTTACTGACAATACTGCTGGCCGAATTGATCGGCGCGAGCAAGATGTCAGGCTTATCGAGTAGCGCGCAATGAACCAAAGGTGGATTCCATAAATCGGCACAAATTAAAACCGAGCCTCGCCAATTTTCGTCAAGAGAAACGCTGGTGGTAGCCTCTCCCGAATGAAACCACTTACCCTCTTCAAGCCCACCATAGGTTGGTAAATTGACTTTGCGATGCACAGCAACCACCGTACCACCGAGCAACCAAGCCATCGCGTTGTAGTATTCTCCCGGAGCGGCCTGTTCAACAAAGCCGACAATCACGGACATGTGCGGTGCAAGTTGCGCAAGCACTTTAAGCCGAGCATCATCACGCTTCATGGCGACTTCACGCACAGAAGATTGGAGCTGGTATCCGGTCAAGGAGAGTTCAGGAAACAGCAATAGCTGCGACCCCAAGGCCGCAGCTTGCTTTATGTAATCCTGATGAATATTCAGATTGGCATTCACATCGCCTAACTGGGCGTTGATTTGGGCCACACTGACTTGCAGGATAGTCATGGTATTACCCCAAGTTATGCTCAGATAGGAACTGGCTTGCGACTTCTGAGATCGAACGTCGCTCCACATCAACTTGTTGATTCAAAGTCGACATCGTATCGCCATCGATCGCCGCAGAAAGCGCGTTCATTTGCTCGGCAAGCTCTGGGTTCGCATCTAGCGTTTCTTGGCGAACCACAGGAGTGATCGCGTAATCAGGGAAGAACTGTTTGTCATCCGTTAAAACGGTAAAACCCAATGCTTTGATACGACCATCTGTTGCAAATACAAGCGCAGCATCGACTTCTTTCCCTTTCAGAGCATCATAAGTTAACCCCGTATCCATGCGTTTCACTTGGTCTCGTGAAGCTTTGAATTTGTAGGTTTTCTGTAAAGGTCGGAAGCCATCTTTTCGTGCATAGAATTCCGCATTCAAAGCAATGGTCATTGGCGGGTCTTGGCGCATTTGCTCGGCAAACTCGGACAAGGTTGAGATGCCACGTTGTTTCGCATCGTCACTGCGCATAGCGAGCGCGTAGGTGTTGTTCGCTTTTGAAGGGTTAAGCCAAACTAGGCCTTTCTTCGCATCGAGTTCCCTAACGCGTTGATACACTTGCTCTGCTGGGAGCTTGTCTTTGACTTTGTTGTAAATGATCAGTGATGTGCCCGTATATTCCCAATAAAGATCAATCTGTCCGTTTTCTTGCGCTTTTCGCAAAACCGCGCTGCCCATGCCCGAACGTTTATCAACGTCGTAGCCTTTTTGGGTTAAATATTGAGACGTAATTTCCGTTAAAAGCTGTTGTTCTGTAAAGTTTTTACCACCTACGACGATTTCCGCAGATGCGTGAAAACTTGAAAGCAGTACACCAACGGCCAGCAAGCGGCGAGTAATTTGCTTCAACATGTTTGACTCCTGTCTGTATTCAATTTTTAGGATTGTTATTGTCTAGCTCTAATAGGGTTACAGCCTTTAGGTACAGTGACATAAGAAACGGCTCCTACCACACTGTCGATAGCGATAGCCAACATCGCTGTAGGAATAGCGCCTGCCAGCATCATGATGGGTTCATCCAGATCAATACCGGTAAAAATGAGCTCCCCTAACCCACCGCCACCAATTAAGAAGGCCAGTGGAACGGTACCCACGTTGACAGCTAACGCCGTGCGGATACCGGCAAAAATGACGAAAAGTGCATTAGGAATTTCAACCTGAAACAACATTTGTAACTCGGTCATACCAATGCCTGACGCCGCTTCTTTTAAATGAGCGGGCACTTCTTTCAGTCCAATGTAGGTGTTTCTGACAATCGGCAACAACGAGGCAATCGTCAGCCCAAATACCGCAGGCACGGTGCCAATGCCAAGAAAGCTCATTGCCAGCGCGAGAATGGCTAAAGTAGGAATCGTGGTCCCCACATTCAAAACCTGCATCGCCGATTCTGCGACTTTCTGAAAACGAGGGCGGCTGAGCAATACGCCGACGGGAATCGCGATTAGGATCGCCAATCCACCAGACAGCAGCACCAGTTCAATGTGCTGAAACGTCAGATAAACAATGTCTTCTTGGTAGTAGAGGAAATCATCGATCGTACCCGCGCCTTGTAAATAAATACCCAACGCAAAGACACACGCCAATAAAAC
This sequence comes from Vibrio sp. 947, assembly GCF_033339115.1. Classification (NCBI taxonomy): domain Bacteria; kingdom Pseudomonadati; phylum Pseudomonadota; class Gammaproteobacteria; order Vibrionales; family Vibrionaceae; genus Vibrio; species Vibrio sp. 947. The sequence goes on from NZ_JAWOTX010000023.1 coordinate 70,861, forward strand.
GAAATAGTAGGTTTGTTTTAGCTGATTGGTCACGATGCCTCCTTAGCCTGATGCAATGGCTGCGGCTGGCTAGGAGAGGTATCGCGCTGATAAGTTGCACCGAGATAATGGGTAATGCCGCGCAGTGTGACTTCGCCCACTAAGCGGCCATTCTCGTCAACACACGGCATCCAAACAATGTCGTGCGTGAACATCTTCGACGCGACTTTACGCAGATCATCCGTGGTTCGGGCGATTGTTTTCAGGCCGACATAATGTTCACCGCAGTACCCCTTGATATTGATTGCTGTAGCTTTTGGCACATAACCGATAGGCTGGTGTTGGCCATTTACTAATATCACGGCGTCGCGATACCCATACGCGTCAATTTTGGTTAAAGCGTCGGCAAGCGTCTCGTTAGGTTTCACGTGCGCAAAGGTGGTCTGCATAACGGACTCAGCCGTCACTAAGCGTAGACGTTTAAGTGCGCGATCATCTCCGACAAAGTTTTTCACGAAATCATCTTTCGGGTGTGCGAGCAAATCGTCAGGCGTATCGTACTGAACCAGATGACCATCGCGGAAAATCGCGATTCTATCGGCCATTTTGACCGCTTCATCAATGTCATGACTGACAAACATGATGGTCTTGTTGAGCTCTTGCTGCATTTTAAGGAACTCATCCTGGATTACTTCACGGTTGATCGGGTCAATCGCGCCAAATGGTTCATCCATCAGCATGACGGGAGGATCCGCCGCCAGCGCTCGGGCAACACCAATTCGTTGCTGCTGTCCGCCAGACAACTCATTTGGATAACGATTAAGGAAAACACTAGGATCAAGAGCCACCATCTCCAATAGCTCTTTTGCACGCGTCATGTATCTTGCCTTATCCCACCCTAATAACTTGGGAACCACCGCGATGTTTTCGCCGATCGTCATGTTGGGAAATAAACCAATTTGCTGAATAACATAACCGATATTGCGGCGCAGAGTGACTGTATCCATCCCAGAAGTATCTTCACCACCAAGATAGATCTTGCCCGATGTCGCGGGAATAATTCGGTTGACCATTTTCAGCGTGGTGGTTTTGCCACAACCGGATGGGCCAAGTAACACACATATTTCACCACTGGGAACTTCCATCTCAATGTGATCTGCGGCAGTCACCGGGCCATTAGGCGTTTCAAAAATTTTGGTTAGCTTGTCAATTTTGATCATTTGAATGTCCCTATTATTTGTCCTTTATCGAGCAGCGGTTAGGCCCGGTGGCGTTAATCTTTTTTGTAGTCTAATCAATCCGTAATCCGCGATGATAGCCAGAAGGCTGACGGCGATGGCACCAACGATCAGTTGTCGAGGATCACTTTGCGAGATGCCACGGCTGATAAACACGCCCAGCCCACCGGATCCGATATACGCGGCGATCGCCATAACGCCAATATTCATTACTACTGCCGTCCTCACACCCGCCATAATCACCGGAATCGCCAATGGAACTTCCACCATTTTCAAACGTTGAAAAGGCGTCATCCCGATACCGCGAGCAGCCTCTCTGAGTGACGGTTCTACGTTGTGAATGGCGGTATAAGTGTTGCGAATAATAGGCAGCTGAGAATAAAGCAGTACGGTAATCACGGCGGGCACGTAGCCAATCCCATGACCAATGGTCGATAAGAGAGGAATCATCAAACCAAACAATGCGATTGAAGGAATGGTGATAATGATGGACGCTACGTAAAGCACCACTTTCGCAGCGCGCTCATTTTGTGTGATAAGAATGCCGATAGGTACGCCAGTTAAGATGGCAAGCCCAACAGCCAGAGCGACCAAAGAGATGTGCTCCATGGTAAGCGTACCTAGCAGCGCTAAGTTATCTATGGTGAAATTTAGTAAGTCCAAGTAGGTCTCCCCCAACTGTGATTCGCAACCAAGTTAACAGGAGATTAAATTACGCTACTTTTTATTAACAGTGTTGTAAAATAGCGACACGTAAAGATAGAAATACGAAATCTTAAGAAAGGAATGAACTGGCTTTCTCATCACCAAAAACACGCTTGATTGGCGATGAGTAGCACTAGTAAACAATTTGATTATATAGGAACTTAAAAGCCTGTGCTGGCATGAAGAACTGACTACAACGAGCGGTTAAATTGCTCCACGGCCTCTACAACACGGCTAGCGCCATCTTGTATTTCATTCATCACATTGCCTGCTTTTTCAGAGAGCTCTAGCGTATCTAGTGCTTCTTTTTGGCATTTAGCGATCAGCTTAACTGCGTTATCTGTTCGCTGTAGGTTTTCACTGACCATTGTGACAATTTCATCGGTGGTTGCATTGGTTCTTGTAGCAAGCTGTCTGACTTCATCAGCAACAACGGCAAAACCTCTACCATGCTCACCCGCACGAGCCGCTTCTATCGCCGCATTTAACGCCAATAAGTTAGTTTGGTCAGCGATACCACTGATGCTATTTACCAACTCGCTAATACGCGATGAGTGCGCTTTAAGCTCATCAATCGCGGTGTTCGCTTGCTGCATTTGCTCGGAAAGTATCTGCATCTTTTCTAACGTTGAGCCTATAACCTCTTGCCCTTGCTGGGTTTGTGTTCCAGTTTCTTGGGAGATTTCATTCGCCAATTGCGCAGCCTGGGCCATTTTCTGTTCCTGCATTACCTGCTGGGTAATATCTGTCGCGAACTTAACGACCTTATAGAGCTCTCCTCTGTCGTTATGGATTGGGTTATATGAAGCCTCTAGCCACACCTCTTCACCATAACGGTTAACTCGTTTGAATCGCTCTGATGAAAATTGCCCTTTTGCTAAACGTTGCCAAAACTCACGGTAAGCTTGAGAGCTCGACTCTTCCTGATCACAAAACATGCGATGATGCTTCCCTAGAATCTGATCAAGCGTATAACCCATTGTGTTTAGGAAATTATCGTTGGCTTTTAAAACATGGCCATCTAATGTGAACTCAATCACCGCCATAGAACGACTTAATGCATTTAGCATGTCCTCTTGCTCACGGGATGATTTGATCGTTCGCGTAAGTTCAGAAGCAAAAACAAAAAAGCTTTCTACTTCTCTGCGCTCATTTAAAACAGGCTGGATAATCGTTCTTAACCAGGCTTCCTCACCATTACCTTTCTGTACTTGCAATGCCCCATTCCAGAACACTTTATCTTGGACGGCTTTCTTCATTCGATGAAAGTGGTCTGTATTGCGCGAATTTGACGGTACCAATTCAGTAATTGATTTCGTTAAGATCTCATCATCATGTAAGAAAAGTTCTTGCCGTAGTTTGGTATTTGCAGAAGTAATGAGGCCTTTACTATCCAATGTTAAGCGGATCATCTCTTCATCTAAACTGGTTTGGATTTGCTGCAGGATTTGCAACTCCTGCTTTAATCGTTGATTTTCTTGTTGAAGCGACTTATTAAAAAACATGACTTTCTCTCATTCGACCGACCTTCGGACTAGTCAAAGGTTTATTATGTGTATACCGAATAAACTGCAAGCGGCAAAATCGTTTGGTTGCATATTCAAACGCGATTTCTATTTCTTATAAAAGGATTCTCGCTGGGAATACGGCGATTTTTTCTCCAGTATAACCTAAGCGCAGTATACTGAAATTTCTTCAGCACCCAAGTTGTTTATATATTTATCAATATTAAAGCTCTTTATCGCCAATTTGAGGTTTGTATTTGTGGATATGCTTATATGGAGAAGTGGTGTGTTCAGATCAATAAGCCTTTTCATTTAAAAAAAGGGCCTTGACTTAGTTCCAATAATTTTCGCCGTTTTACCGCTTTTCCACCCGACTTTTGAGCGATTACCCACTCCTTATTCGCTTGTATTTCTATTAACAACGCACGGAGGAACCAGCAACAAGCGCATCGATTTGCCCAGTATCAATACGTTGTGGTATCCGCTCATTCAGTTTGCCGTGAAGGTGATGAATCACCACCTCACCAGTCGACTCGTCACGATCAGAAATGAGGCAATGAGGTAATGAGGTAATGAGGTAATGAGGTAATGAGGTAATAACGCATGACACCAGAGATTACATTATGTGTCCAACATTGTGCCCACTCCTAAGTTTCATAACTTCCTTCCCTCGGACGCTTCTATCTCTCACCACAGCAACTATGCTTTAAACGACATGTATTCAATTGTCTAGCTTCAACATATGAAGGTTAAGTGAACATAAACAAGCGAAGGAAACAGGGCCATGGAAGTCGATAAAAATGATAAGTTAACAAAAAAATTACAGATAGTGATTCATTGGTCTGTAAGAGTATTGTCGATAGTTATGTTGTTTGTAATCGTCATGGGTGTGATAGATGTTGCATGGACGATATATCAAAAACTTATCACGCCACCTAAACTCATTCTGACGATTTCAGATATGCTAGCCACTTTTGGTGCTTTTATGGCCGTTTTAATTGCTATTGAAATTTTCATCAATATAACTATTTACCTGAGAGAAAATGTTATTCATGTAAAAATCGTCATGGCCACCGCGCTGATGGCAATCTCCCGAAAGGTCATTATTATAGACTTTGAAACCTTGTCTCCAATGTACCTGATTGGAATAGCGGCTGTAGTTCTTAGTATGAGTCTTGGTTACTGGCTGATCCATAAACTGCCCAATAAGAGCCATACTGAATAAACTTCTCAGCCTCCCGAATTTTCAGATACTCTCAAGGCATGAAAAAGTCTTGTCTTGGCACGTTGGAAGCTAATAAATTCCTCCATGCTAGGCTCTATATACTGCTAGACTACAAGATTATAGAGTAGTGCCTAGGCGGAGAAATTATCGATATTATTTTCTAGCAGCTAATCTTTGAGTATTGGCACAGCTCAATGGGGCAAGTGTTGCTCCAGTTCCCCATCTGATTTATACCCTCAACATCTATGTATTTTAATTTCAACTTTTCCGTGATCCTCTTAAACAAGGTCGTCACGAATAGCCTGAAGGATTACATCCGGCTAAAAGTAATCGCCAGAAAAGTGATTGTCAGGTGGTCGGTCATCTCGCCGTAAAATTAGCTCTTAACGCATACCTTCAGCTCAGTTTGCGAAAAAGCCTTAAAGGTCAAAGTAACTTTCAATCCCATTCAGAGTGTTGGTCGTGGCCACAGCGGCTAATATCAACCCCATGATCCGACTTACAGCACTAGCTCCTGTATTCCCAATAATCCTGTGTATGCCGCTGGCCATTAATAGCAAGATATAAACAACCAATAGTACCAGCAGCATCATAGCCACTGTCTGGACTTGCTCCCAAATATTAAACCGCACGTTCTCTGTGAGTAAAACGGCGGCTAATATTGCGCCAGGGCTAGCAATTGATGGAATGGCTAGAGGAAAAACTGCTGTATCATGATGACTATTGAGCGTTCTGATTTCTTCTGCTGGTTTACTCTCACCAAATATCATAGTCAAAGCAAACAAGAACAATACGATACCGCCCGAGATTTGAAACGCAGACAAGGGAATACGCATTGCTGTAAGTATGATTTCACCAGCAACAACAAAAAACAGTAGGATAGCAGCGGAGAATAGAGTCGCAAACAGAGCGACCTTACGCTTTGCCACTTCTTCATAGCTTTTTGTGGCTGCGATAAAAACGGGCACAGTACCTATGGGATCGATGACAGCAAAGAAAAAGATAAAAGTTGCCACAAAGTCAATCATGCTACTTTCTCCAGTACCAATTTAGCTTTAAGGATAGAAGATCAGCTTGAAGTAGCAGAGAAAATGTTTGACGCTAACATAGCGAGAGCTCATTCAGAAAAACAAAAATGGTGCGTTATTTACAATACAGAACTTACTTCTATCCTATCGATAACTATTAATATCTCAAAGGTAATGACTACCATACCTAACGGTAGTCGCCATCGCTTTAGACTTCTCAGAGAACATCAAAAAAAAACAAGTGAACGAGAAGAATATCGACGTCATAAGATAGTGAGGCTTTAGTGTTTATACCAGTGCTCTTTTGACTCCATTTGAGCTTTTACTTCTGCACTATATTCAGCAGTAGGTCGTGCCAATAACCTTGGAATGCCCATAGGTTCTCCGGACTCTAAACAATAGCCATACTCCCCTGCGCGCAAGCGAGCCAACGATCGTTGAATCTTAGGTAACAGCTTTTGCTCTCTATCTATGATTCTTAATGCGATTGCAGATTGCTCCTCACTGGACGCCCTATCGCTTTCGTCACTGAATTCCATTGGCGCAATCATCTCTTCTTTCGCGCGTTCAATATGCGCTAACGTCAATTCATAAAGCTCAAATAATCGGTTTTCAAAAAACGCGGGCTGAGCTTCATTCATATAATCCGCCTCGGGCGCTGCAAGAATTTCTTCTTCTGTCATGACATGCTTTTTCTCTTCGTTCATAGAACCTCCACACCGAGATAAGAGTTCGATCTCTAAATTCCGGACATCTGAACCTGTGCAACTAAACGACAAATAAAGCCGCCAATAAGGTGCAGTGCTCGACACACTCACAAACTGCTTGATGCCAGAGTTAAGATCACCGACTATATTAATTGTTATATTATAACATTACACTATAAAGAGCATGAGCATGAACACCCAGAAACTCCCTGTTACGGTTTTGTCCGGCTTTCTAGGCGCAGGAAAAACAACCGTTTTAAGTCATATTCTTAACAATAGACAAGGCAGAAAAGTCGCGGTCATCGTCAACGACATGAGCGAAGTCAACATCGATGCAGCGACCGTTCAGAATGAAGTTTCTCTCAACCACAGTGAAGAAAAGTTGGTTGAAATGAGTAACGGTTGCATCTGTTGTACCCTGCGTGAAGATCTGCTTGAAGAAGTCACTAAACTCGCGCAAGAAGGCAGATTCGATTACTTAGTTATCGAGTCCACTGGCATCGCCGAGCCACTTCCCGTTGCAGAGACTTTTACGTTTGCTGATGAAAACGGGCTATCACTTTCAGACGTTGCACGTTTAGACACCATGGTTACGGTGGTTGATGCGATTAACTTTCTGCGTGATTACGATGAAGCTAAGTTCTTAACAGAGACAGCCGAATCATTAGGTGAAGACGATGAACGCAGCGTCGCCGACTTGCTCGTTGATCAAGTAGAGTTCGCTGACGTTATCTTGATAAGTAAAACCGACCTCGCTGAGAAATCAGAAATCGAAAGGCTTCTTGCGATTCTTAAAACTCTCAATACATCGGCCACTATTCTTCCTATCTCGAATGGTGAAGTAGAACTTGATGCGGTACTCGACACACAAAGCTTCAGTTTTGAAAAGGCACAACAAGCCCCAGGTTGGTTGAAGGAAATGCGAGGCGAGCACATACCTGAAACCGAAGAATACGGCATTTCCAGCTTTGCCTATCATGCGAGACGCCCTTTCCATCCAGAGAAGTTTTACGACTTCCTCCACAATGCGAAAGATTACGGCAAACTGATTCGTTCCAAAGGTTACTTTTGGCTAGCAACCAGACCAGAGTTTGTCGGCCAATGGAGCCAAGCGGGAGGCATCGCACGTTATGGTGTTGCGGGTATGTTTTGGAAAGCGATTCCGAAGGAGGAGTGGCCGACGGATCAAGATTACCTAGATGCTATAAACGACATTTGGCAAGAACCATACGGCGATATGCGACAAGAATTGGTGTTTATTGGTCAGGGATTAGAGCAAGAGAAATTGATTGCTCGTCTTAACGAATGCTTGTTAACAGAAGATGAGATGGAGCAAGGGCTCGACTATTGGTTATCTCTGGAAGACCCTTTCCCTGAATGGGAACAGTAAACGACTGAGATACAAAAAAGCCTCCCACCATTCGGGAGGCTTTTTCGTTACACAGAGCCAATTTTGGTATACCGAGCCAATTCAGTAAGTCCGTTCTTGGTACAAGCCGAGATTCAAACATGCACCAAGGGAATCCTCACCAGCGCATTCAAACCGTCTTCTTCTGGCTCAACTTAGCTATTTTCTTTGGCCAAGGGTCTTCAAATGTTGCCCCTTGTTGCCATTGCTCCAATTCCCCTTCCGTTAAAAAGCAGTTTTCCAGCGCATCAATAAACGCATCGACTTCGTTTTCCTGCCCAATCACCGTTAAGCGACAACGACGATCACCAAAGCGGCTTTCAACACTGTCTATCTTATCTTGCAGGATTTGACGATGTTCCTCAGTGAAGTTTTGCGATTCGTCATTGATTACCGAAGCGCGCCAAAAGCCTGTAATTTCAAGCCCCACATTGCCGCTTGCTTGGCTCCAAAGCAGTGAAACATCGTCTCGAGTTGGAAACCAAAAGAACCCTTTACTGCGGAACACACCTTTAGTTAAATACTGGTGGCAGGTATTCCACAACCGCGCAGGATGAAAAGGTCGATCATCTTTGATCACTTTCGCGACAAGGCTTTGTTCGTCTTTATCAGAGAGATTCAACGGCTCATTCACCGTCTCACGAAGTTCTGCGATTAACTGCTCAACAAGGAAGAAATTGTAGTCTTGCTCACCTTTCAACATGCGGATATCCAAGTTTCCCCACGACGTTTTGATTATCTCGGTGTAAACGTTAAGCGGGTGAATCGCCTGCGCGATGTTGCGAACGGTATTGTCGTCCACTTTGTCCGTCTTGGTGAGCATGATACGGTTTGAGAACATGATTTGCTCTACCAACAAGTTTTCAACGCCGCGAACACCCTGCTGCACGTTCTCCTGCCACTTAGGGATTAAAGCAGAACCTTGTCGATAGTCATCTCGCAACCAAGTCGCATCCACCAACGTAATTACGTCTTTGAGTGCGAATTGTGCGTTACTTTTGAAGTACTCGACCAAAGGTAAAGGATGACTACTGCCCGACGTTTCAATCACAACCCATTCTGGCGATTTTTCTGCGCAGAGCTTTTTAAGGGCTTTATCGAGCTGCTTTACACCACTCAGGCTGCTGATGCTGTCTCCACTGATCGTAACAAAGTTGCCCTGCTCTTCACTCACCGCATCGGTATTTAAGATAAGCACGCCATCGACGTCTAACTCACTCATGTCATTAACAATAACGGACAGATCAATACCAGAAGAATCGGCTTGTTGAAGAATGTTGCGTAAAAACGTGGTTTTCCCGGACCCGAGAAACCCATGCAAAATGGTGACTGGAATTGATGGCATACTTTTGACCTACAAACTCTGGATGAACGCATGTTATAACATAACAACTTAGTGAGTTATAGAAGGAATCCAATTGCTGTCTTAGACGCAAAACTTAAGAATCGGTAAAGATCACAGGGGCTGATTTCTCAGAACTCTCCTTCGTTTCTCATCACGTTTCATCACCAGCAAAGGTCTGACTATTGATAAAAATAATAAGTGGTTACAAAACGACCATTGCTTTGTTTATAAAATTGGAGAAAGATGACAATACAGCGATTTATAGGAGGTGGTGTTATGACTTTAGTTCTTACCGTTCTTATTTTCCTAAGTTGTATTGCGATGCTCGCGATTGGTGTGATGTTTTCACGTAGGCCGATCAAAGGCGGAGGTTGTTGCAAAGCGTCCGATGTTGCGGATGTGGGCGCACGTAAAAGAAAAAATCGCAGTCATTATTCTTCTAGGAACACATATTGACACTCACCTATTGCTCCAACCTCACAACACAAAATAGCATAACTGAGCCCTAACAAATTGTCGGGACTCAGTTTTTCGTTTCTACTAGATAATCAAACTCTGATACTCGCGCCAAAAATGAAGGTTTCTGGATGTTAGGAAGCGACTTCGCGATAGGTAAGTCGGCTTTCATTGCATCAACCGGACGATTACGAACTAAAACTTCAAAATGTAAATGTGGTCCGGTTGAACGACCAGTATTCCCAGAGAGGGCTATTTTTTGCCCACGCTTTATAACTTGACCTTTTTTAACCAAGATTTTATTCAAGTGTAGGTAACGAGTTTTGTACACACTGTTATGTTCAATCACTAAATAATTACCGGCATAAGGGTGCTTGCGGACCGCAATTACTTTTCCATCCCCAGTAGAATAAACTGGCGCACCGATTGGTGTCGCGAAATCCGTTCCGTTATGCGGGGTGACTCTTCCCGTCACTGGGTGTTTACGCTTAGGGTTAAACCCAGAGGTGATTCGGCGGTATGCCCTATCGACAGGATAACGGTTAAACGCTCGCTCCAAACTGTTACCAGCTCTATCATAGAACCGTCCATCCTCGGCTAGAAATGCAGCGACTTCGCCCCTCGCTAAGTTAAAAGAAATAGCCTTAATCTCACTATTGCCAGTTTTGTGTTCACCTAAATATTGCTGTTTCACTAATATATCGAAACGGTCACCGGCTCTAAGAGATCGCGCAAAATCAATCTTATCTTTCATCACCTGCGTAATATTTGCGACGTGGCCTGATGCCAATCCTACTCGATGTGCCGAGACTGAAAAACTCCCTTTGATTTCTCCCGAAAATAAGGTTTCACGCCATTCCCCTGAAATTTCCTGAAATTCGTAAGAGAAGGAGCCATCGTTTTCTCTAGTGTAGATAGCCTTCTCTACAAGGCTCATATGATAAATTAGTCGACTCAATTGCCCCATGTCATCCATCACTAATTCAAGCTCTTCTCCGGGCTTAATCATATCTAGCTGCAGGTGATCAAGATCAACTGAGAGAATTTGCTGCAAAATACCGTAAGAGAGACCCAATTGAGCGAAGATACCACTGAGCGTATCTCCCACTTTAACTATATAGTGTATTTGTTTAGGTTTAGGCAACGGAGTCAAACTGACATCTGAGGGAACCACTATCTTTGATGATGGAGGTGGTGACGAATCACTGCTTTGATTCAGTTGAACGCTGTGACTATCTTGATTTGGCTCATCCTCTGTAGGTAGAAGCAAAGCGACCGAAAAACAAAACACAGCAACGATTAAAGCAATAAATTTAAACTGACTCATGAGAAACTAAGTAACAATAATAACGATTGTTATGTTATAACATATCTAAGATTGCTTTTACTCAGTTTAGTAAACGTTTATTCAGTTCACTGGATTGGCTAAGAGAAGACCAGTCATTCAACCCATTCTCTTTGAGAAGGATCAATAATGAACACATTCAATTCAGCACTGATCGTTGCAGGAACACACGGAAACGAACTTTCTGGTATTTATTTACATAAACTAATCAAAGAAAAACGTTACTCTGTCAATAGATCAACCTTTTCAGCCTGCTCGATCATCGCAAACTCCGAAGCAGTAAAACACAACGTCCGATACATCGATACAGACTTAAATCGCGAGTTCTCAGCAATGAATAGCAATCATTGTCCTGATTTGCATGAAAGCAAGATTGCACATCAATTTATCGAGAAATATGCAAACCAAGAAAAACTGTTGATTGTTGACCTGCACAATACAACAAGCAATATGGGAGCGACGTTGATTTTGCTTTCTAACGATGTGTTTTATCGGAAACTGGGCGCGTACGTCAAACAACGAATGCCATCAGCACATATCCTTTTCGAAGAGCGAAAAGAATGGCAAGAGCAACCTTACCTTTGTACTGCTGGGCAATATGGAATAATGATTGAGGTCGGGGCGCAAGCACATGGTGCGCTAGAGTACAGTACGTTGGAGTTGATGAAACAGATGCTTACCGCAGTATTGGACTATGTTGAAAAGCACAACCTCAACCAAATAGGCTTACTGAGCGATTATGAGGCGTTTTTTTACACCGAAGAAATCAGGGTTCCACTTGATCAAGAGGGTATGCGGCAAGCACTAGTACACCCTACTATTTGTGGCAGAGATTTTGAGGCGGTCAAACCAGGAGCACCTTTATTAGCGACTTTCGCTGGTTATGATATCCATTGGAATGGCAAAGGGGAAATTTACCCGCACTTTATCAATGAGAGCGCCTACAGTACCGCAAATATAGCAATGGCCCTCGCTAAAAAAAGACGTGTTTCTTCCGTGTAACTTAAAGCAAGTAATTAGGCCACGTGTAACGTGGATACCTCACCCCATGAATAAAACTGTGCCTGAACCGCATAGGCAGAAAATACGGGTACTAACCCCACCCTAATACGGCAGCATAAGTGCCCTAAGCGCAGCTTTAAAAGAAACCCCACTAGAATTTTAAGGAGGTAAGACATTATGGTTAAAAGGAGAGTTTTCTCTTTTCTATCATGATGCCTTCTCCAAACATCGAAATAATCTATCTTCAAATTGGTCATCTAGACCGGAAGAGATCAGTTCTAGGCGGCTTTCTGAACACTCGTCTAGTTCAAACTCTGTGAGTCCATCTGATGTTAGATTGTAACCAAAAATACCGCTTCCCGTGATAAAAACCGCTTTCATTCGTTCGACCTTGAGGTCGAGCAGCAATAATCTCAGCTTTTGATGATCGAACACGTTTTCAGCGGAGATACGCCAACCGATACTGTAGAAACCTTCCCCCTGATTGGTTGCTTTTAGAATGCCACTCTCAGGCATAGGCAACTCAGGAACAAGTGACTTTTTCTCTCTTTCACGATAAAGAACAGAGGGCGTTTTTTGCACGTCAATACGAGTCGCTCCCTCACATTCATGAAAAGGGATAGCGCCATGTTCAGCGAAAATCACTTTTGTTTCCCGCAGACCGAGCTTTGCTATATAAGCCGTCAGCTTTTGCTCATCTTCATCTTGATAGAGATCGCGCTTATTACCTACCACTGTATCTGCGATAGTGATTTGCTGGTTAAACGTTTCATGCTCAGTGTACTTAGGATCCGATAGTTTACGTGCATCGACTAAAGTAATGTTTTTTTGCAAAGCGAGAATTTGACGATAATACTCGGTCGATAGCACTTGCAGTACTTCTTTAGGATGACCAAGGCCTGTAGGCTCAATCAACAATCGATCTGGCCTTGCTTCAGACAATAATTGATTTAAGGCGATTTGCATCGGAAGACCTGCTGCACAGCACATACATCCCCCGGGGACCTCTCGAATAAACACTTGGTCTTGTTGTTTTTTTTGGCCTTGTAACAAGCTGCCATCAATACCAACTTCGCCAAATTCATTGACCAATACAGCCCAACGTTCATGACTCGGTTTATGGGTCAATAAGTGCATTATTGCCGATGTTTTCCCCACCCCGAGAAAGCCAGTGATGATGTTAGTCGGCACTCGCGAAATCAGTGGCTTATTAAAGTTCATTGGCAATTCTCCGGTAGCCTTGGACTAGTTCATGGTTGGCAGAAACGACGGATTCGGAAAAAGCTGAATATTCTGGCGGCACTTTAGAGATACTCTCTAAATCAAAACCGACACCAATATTGGTCATCGGTGGTACATGGAAATAAGCGGGTAAATCGAGGCCATCGACGACACAGTTATGACGAATAACACACCTCTCACCGATGACGCTATTGAACACGACGGAGTTGAAGCCAATGAAAACATCATCACAAACCTGGCAAGGACCATGAATAATCGAACGATGAGCAATGGATGAGCGCTCACCAATGGTCACCGCAGCCCCTGCCTTAGAGTGAATTACGACACCATCTTGGATATTGGTGTCACGTTTGATGACGATAGCTTCCATGTCTCCATGGTTATTAACTTCGTCAGCTCGAATAACAGCATAGGGTCCAATAAAAACGTTATCCTCAATAATGACTTTGCCACAGATAATAGCGGTTGGATCGATAAAGGCTGTTGAGGACACCTGTGGCATATGGCCCGTTGGGTTTCTTCTTAACATAATGCTTCCAGTTTGTTTATGGCTCTTTCTTTACGGTCAGCGACTTAACGATTGAAGGATAAACGCATCGCTCCAGCTGGTTTATCGATGACTTTGTTATTGGCATAAACTAGCGCGCCATTGACCCAAGTCTTTTGAATTTGAGCTGAAAATTCATGTCCAGCAAAAGGCGACCAACCACAGTGATATAAACTGTTTTCGTTGCTAACTCGTGTTGGGGTATGAGCATCAACCAACACCAAATCGGCGTAGTAACCTTCACGAATAAAACCTCGGCCTTGAATGCCATAGCGAATGGCCGGGTTGTGCGCAGTTTTTTCGACTACTTGAGTCAAACTCATATGACCTAAACGGACATGCTCGAAGAGAGTAAGTAACGCATGCTGAACTAACGGCAGTCCGGCTGGAGCCTGCTCGTAAAGCACTTGTTTTTCTTGCCAAGTGTGAGGAGCGTGATCTGTTGCAATGATATCTATTTGCCCCGTATTTAACGCTTTTAACAACGCATCGCGGTCACTAGGAAACTTGATTGAAGGATTACATTTGATCAAATTACCAAGAGCGCCATAATCTTTGTTGCTGAACCAAAGATGGTGAACACAAGCCTCCGCGGTGATTGATTTATCTCGAATGTCTCCCTCGTCAAAAAGTGCTAGCTCCTTCGCCGTTGTGATGTGCAGCACATGCAGTTGGCTGTGATACTTTTTGGCAAGTTCTACCGCATAAGAAGATGAAGCGTAACAGGCCTCTTCGTCACGCAAAATGGGATGGTCTTCGATAGTGAAACCTGGCTTCTTAAGCCTTTGCTTTTGCTGGTTTTGTTTAATAACAGTCCCACTTTCACAATGAGTAACAATGAGTACTGGAGAGTCACGAAAAATTGACTCTAACGCTTGCGGATCTTCGACTAACAAATTTCCTGTTGATGCCCCCATAAATACTTTCACACCACAATGTTGTTTGGGGTTAAGTTGTTTAATCTGTTCAAGATTGTCTTCGGTTGCACCGAGGTAGAAAGAATAATTCGCAAACGAGCTTTCTTTAGCGAGAGCGAACTTGCGCTCTAACGAGTCAATAGTCGTTGTAGCCGGACTAACATTGGGCATTTCCATGTAGCTTGTAATACCGCCGGCTACCGCTGCCCGCGACTCGCTTGCAATTGTGCCTTTATGTGTCAGCCCAGGTTCTCGGAAATGCACTTGATCGTCAATCATGCCTGGCAGTAAATAAGCCCCTTTAGCATCAATTACAATATCTCCGTGTTGTACGGATATATTAGTAGCAATCTTGTCAATTCTTAGATCAACAATACGTAAATCTGTTTCGGTAATGGCTCTTTCGTTGACCACCCGAGCGTTTTTAATCAATGTTGCTGACATAATTCATTCTTTTAGATAATTTGAAAAGGTGGCCAATACTCGGTCACCTTGTGAAGCTATAAGGGGAGATCGTGTGTCCGCCTCATAGGGGGCGCTTTGCGCATTCATCGCAAACACAGGAAATCTCAAATTGTGGGCTAAGAACGGTGAAGCCTTCTTGTATGGCTTTCGCACATACGCTAGAAATAACATTGGCTTCAACCGCTATTTCACTAACCTTTCCACACTGAGAGCAAATCAAAAACTGTGGAACGCCATGCTCCTGATCGCACGCGATTTGAGAACAAACGACGTATTTACTAGATGTATTGAGCTTATGGACAAAGTGCTCTGCTTCAAGGAAATCGAGTATTCGATAAACCGACATCGCTTGAATGTTTTGAGAAAAGTTGTGATTGCAGTAGTCAACTAGTTCGTAGGCAGAAAGCGGCTTCTCCGCATATAGCAGTGAAGTCAGTATCAATTTCCGTTTAGTAGTGAGTTGTTTACCTCGCAGCAGGCAGATTTTCTCTACCTGCTTCATGACGTCATCTACCGTTTTGAGCTTTCTCATATCTCTAGATGAAATCCAATGTGAGTAGTAAGCGACGTTCATTGTCTGCAACATGTGGAGAGCGATGTATAAGTCCAGTGGCTTCATTGCCTTCCCAACCACTTCCTTTGAGCAGGGCAACATCGCCAGGCTGCATTCGTCGTATTGCACTTTCAGAGTCGTATAATCCCGATAGGTGATCAGGTTGACCAAGACTACCGGCACCGAGTTTAGTGCGATCAATGGTATCGTTGGTTAACCATTCGGTCGCTCGGCCGGTATAAGTTATGACAAGTCTGCAAGGCACACGATCAAAGTGAAATTTCGGGCACATCGGGCTGTCTAGGCGAGTTAGCCTCAAACCTGCTTCTTTAACCTCAAACAAACAGCAGAACATATCGACGATTAAAGCAACATCTTCACTCAGCGCATCAGCACACGCATAGCCCTCTAACTTGCTTCGTACCCATTGTGCAGCATCATCTGGCGTGACACTTTGTACCAGTGCCAATCTAGGCTCCTGTGCCAGCATCAGATTAATGTCCTTCGTCAACTCTTTCGAGAGCGTTCGCTGCCATATGGCAATATTGTGCTCTGGTTTGTAGATGTCGCTAAGTATGTTCGCTGATGTCGATATCGCCAACGATGATGTTGTTTGGACACGAAGCGGGTTCTCAACTACATCAATGCTCATATATCTTCCTCCCAAGCGTTAAAAAGGTCAGGTAAAGGTTTTAATAACGTTGATTTTCTACGGCTATGAGACCTAGTAATCGTTACGATTTCGCTCTAGTTCACGGACATATTGACACAGTCCCACCCCATGTAGAGTCAAGTCAGACAACGCTTGTGAAGAAATCAACGTTTACTCTCTCTCAATAGGAGACTACTGGTTGTGAGATCAATTCTTTAAACAACAAATTGTAGCCCCAAACAAAGCAATGTTATAACATAACAGTTAATCTTTTCAATATTTACCTTTTTTGATTAAAAATAATTAGGGGAACATCATGAGCATGCTAGCACGGAAATTATATTCCGCGATTAGAAAAGTAACGCGTAGGTGAATCGCCATAGACCCGACGAAACATCGCGATA
>NZ_JAWOTX010000024.1:0-87395 GCF_033339115.1 Vibrio sp. 947
TGGGTGTTTTTTATTCTAAAAGGCGAGTTTTCACTACTATTCTACCTCCATACACCCTGTAATCGCCCTGAATAAGGAAAAAAGATGAGCTCAATGAGAAGCTACAAAGGTATAAAGCCTGAACTTGGTGAGCGTGTTTACGTTGACCCAACCTCTGTTTTAGTCGGTGATATCCGAATTGGCGATGATTCTAGCATTTGGCCATTGGTAGCAGCGCGAGGCGATGTAAACCACATTCACATTGGTGATCGAACGAATATTCAAGATGGCAGTGTTTTGCATGTCACCCATAAGAACGCCGAAAACCCAAACGGCTACCCATTGATTATTGGTAATGACGTTACGATTGGCCACAAAGTGATGCTGCACGGTTGTGAGATCCACGATCGTGTTTTGGTTGGTATGGGAGCTATTGTTTTAGATGCTGTTGTAATTGAGTCAGAGGTGATGATCGGAGCAGGCAGTTTAGTGCCACCTGGGAAAGTATTAGAAAGTGGCTACTTATATGTTGGAAGCCCAGTAAAACAAGCTCGCCCTCTATCAGAAAAAGAACGAGCTTTCTTGCAAAAGTCTGCCAACAACTATGTGCAGAACAAAAACGACTACTTAAATGAAGTAAAAGACTTGAACTAAAACCCTGTTAACCGATGATGATATGGCCTTCTTCGTTGAAGGCTTCATCTTCTATTAGCTCTTCAGCCATTTCTTCTAGGTCGAATCTGTAATCAGTAAACACTTTAATTGCCGCTTGCTCAGTTTCAATCAGTGAACCACTGAGCTTTTCTAACTTTTGTTTCGTCACAAAGCACTCTATTAGTGCGCCTGATTGTTGCGCCGAAAAGTTTACCGATTGTGATACTTCATCCCATGATTGAATATCTGGGAATAAGATGGATTGATTCATCGCTTATTGACCTTCAAGATTCTTTCTTAGTTCTCTGAGAATTTGTTTGGCACCAGGACGTAAGCCACGCCAGAGCATAAAGCTTTCCGCAGCCTGCCCAACTAACATTCCAAGACCGTCATACGCATGAGCGGCACCATTCTCTTTTGCCCATAAGTTAAAGCTCGTCACCCCTTTGCCATAAATCATGTCATAGCTTGTACTGTTAGCGGCAAAGATGGAGGATGAAATAGTCGGCAGTTCACCACTAAGAGAAGCGGATGTGGAGTTAATGATGACATCATACTCTTCATCAATACTTGCCATCTCTTTGGCGAGGATAGGACCGTGAGAGACAAACAGCTCTGCGAGCTCTTGTGCTTTACTAAAGGTACGGTTGGTAATGGTTAAAGAGGTCGGCTTTTGATCGAGTAGTGGCTTAATAACACCACGAGCCGCACCACCAGCACCAATAATTAGGATTCGCGCACCTTCCAATACAACCTGATGCTGAAGCAGATCTTGCACTAAACCTGCACCATCAGTGTTGTCACCGATGATTTCACCATCGTCTAACTTCTTGAGGGTATTTACCGCGCCTGCTAACTGAGCCCGTTCTGTCAATCGACTAGCAAATTGATAAGCATCTTCTTTAAATGGCATAGTGATGTTGCACCCCTTGCCACCTTCAGCAAAAAACACCTTCGCCGCGTCAATAAAACCATCAACAGGTGCACTTTCTGCGGTATACACCAAAGATTGATTAGTTTGACGAGCAAACAAGGTGTGAATGAATGGCGACTTACTGTGTCCGATAGGATTACCAAACACGGCATAGCGATCGATTTGCTGGGTCATTTCCTTACCTTTGTTCCTTACTTAGATATAGAGAAAACAGGGCCACCTGATTACAGATGACCCTATCACTATCTATCTATATAGAAAAGGAGATTCCGTGCTTACCACTCTCGGGGCGTTAGGTATCGCTCGTAAAGTTCAGCTTCTGGCGATCCCGCTTCTGGCTCGTAGCAGTACTCCCAGCGAGCGAGCGGCGGCATTGACATCAGAATCGACTCAGTACGCCCACCACTTTGTAAACCAAATAAGGTGCCACGGTCATACACTAAGTTGAACTCTACGTAACGGCCGCGACGATATAGTTGGAATTCACGCTCACGCTCACCATACTCGATCTCTTTACGACGAGAAACGATCGGCAAATAAGCCTGGCAATAGCCTTCACCGACGGCTTTGATGTAAGCAAAACACTTATCAAATTCCCACTGGTTTAGATCATCAAAGAACAAACCGCCAACACCGCGAGTTTCATTACGATGTGGTAGGAAGAAATATTTGTCACACCATGCCTTATACTCTTGGTAAACATCGTCACCAAATGGTGCACAAAGCTGTTTTGCAGTGTCGTGCCATGATTGGCAATCTTCTTCAAATGGGTAGAACGGTGTTAGGTCAAAACCACCACCAAACCACCAAATTGGGTCTTCGCCATCTTTTTCTGCAATAAAGAAGCGGACATTGGCGTGTGAAGTCGGTACATAAGGGTTTTTAGGGTGAATAACCAAAGAAACACCCATCGCTTCAAAACGACGACCCGCTAGCTCTGGGCGATGCGCTGTCGCAGATGCTGGCATTTCTTTCCCTTCCACATGCGAGAAGTTCACGCCTCCCTGCTCGAAAACAAGGCCATCACGCAAAACACGTGAGCGACCACCGCCACCCAGACGCTCTCCTTTTTCACGTTGCCATGCATCTTCGACAAAGACGGCCTTTCCATCTTCTTGTTCTAACTGCTGACAAATGGAGTCCTGAAGTGACATCAAGAACTGCTTTACGGCGTGCTTATCGATCGCTGACATACGTTATTACCTATTACGTGAAACCTAATGATGGCTGGCTAGCAGGGTTAACCCTGTCTTAATATTTGTGAAGTTTTGGCGTCACGAATCTCGCTGGGTTTATCACGACCGCTGGTCTCGCCACGAAGAATGGCGACCAGCTTATCACCCAACTGCTCTTCGACTTCTTCCGTGGTCATACACGGTGGTAAGCCGGAAAGATTCGCGCTGGTAGAGGTTAACGGCTTTCCGAATGCATTACACATTTTTTGCACCAAAGGATGATCAGTCACACGAACCGCAATTGAATCAAACTGCCCTGAAACCCAGTTGGATACTTTATCGCTCGCTGGCATGATCCAAGTGTATGGGCCTGGCCAAGTGGCATGAACAGTCTGTAATTGTTCTTCAGTCAACTGAGATTCATCAATATAAGGCAAGAGCTGATCGTAACTTGCCGCGATGAGAATCAGCCCTTTTTCTACCGGACGCTGCTTGAGCTCTAATAGCTTTTGAATTGCTTCTGGGTTATCTGGATCACATCCGACACCAAAAACCCCTTCTGTTGGATAGGCAATCACTTCGCCTTGCTTGAGTGCGTTGAGCACTTGTTCAAAGTTATCCACCGATTACTTCCTATTTGTTTGACTGTGTTGTTTTCACTAAGTGTACAAATATTCATTCTCAGACACTAAAGCAATTTTTTTATAAAATGTATCAATAGCGCCAACAACAAGACGCAAACGTTTGCTTGAGATAAAAATCCCCGTATAATGCGCACAAATTTATAGCTCACCTAATTTTTGCAGCTTAAAGGAGTTTGAGATGAAAGTCGGTATCATCATGGGTTCTAAATCCGATTGGCCAACCATGAAACTAGCAGCAGACATGCTAGACCAATTTGGCGTGCCTTACGAAACAAAAGTAGTGTCAGCACACCGAACTCCTCAATTACTGGCTGACTACGCTAGTGGCGCAAAAGAGCGCGGCATCAAAGTTATCATCGCAGGCGCAGGTGGTGCAGCGCACCTACCAGGTATGGCGGCGGCGTTTACTAGTTTGCCAGTGCTTGGGGTTCCCGTTCAGTCTCGTGCACTGAAAGGTATGGATTCACTGCTCTCTATTGTACAGATGCCAAAGGGAGTTGCGGTTGGTACATTGGCGATTGGCGAAGCGGGCGCAGCAAACGCCGGTATCCTAGCAGCGCAAATCCTAGGCACTCATGATGAAAACATCATGGCGAAGGTAGAAGCATTCCGTAATGAGCAAACGGAAACAGTTCTCGCAAATCCAAACCCTGCAGAGGATTAATCAGATGCATGTACTGGTTCTTGGTGCGGGTCAGTTGGCTCGTATGATGTCTCTGGCTGGTGCGCCACTGAATATTCAAATTTCAGCTTACGATGTCAGCAGCGGTGATGTCGTTCACCCTTTAACTCAACAGGTACTTGGCCATGGCTTGGAAAATGCGATTACGCAAGTTGATGTGATTACTGCCGAGTTCGAGCATATTCCACATGACGTGCTCAAGGTTTGCGAAGCGAGCGGCAAGTTCCTACCAAGTACGCAAGCCATCAAAGCAGGTGGTGATCGCCGTATTGAAAAAGCACTGCTTGATGATGCTGGCGTGCGCAACGCGAAATACTACGTCATTGAAACTCGTGAAGACTTTGACCGCGCAATTGAACACGTTGGTATGCCAATGGTTCTGAAAAGTGCATTGGGTGGCTACGATGGTAAAGGCCAATGGCGCTTAAAAGAAGCTTCTCAAGTCGACGACATTTGGACTGAGATGGCAGAGTGCATCGCGGCAACACCAACTCAAGCGATTGTTGCTGAAGAGTTTGTTCCTTTTAACCGCGAAGTATCACTAGTTGGTGCTCGAAGCAAAGATGGAAATGTGGAAGTGTACCCTCTGGCAGAGAATGTTCACACCAACGGTGTATTGAGTCTTTCTACTGCGATTGATGCGCCAGGGTTACAGGAACAAGCAAAGCAAATGTTCACGGCTGTCGCAGATAGCCTAGATTACGTTGGCGTATTAGCGCTTGAGTTCTTTGATGTCGATGGGGCACTTTTAGTGAATGAGATTGCTCCACGCGTGCACAACTCTGGTCACTGGACACAGCAAGGTGCAGAAACGTGTCAGTTTGAAAACCATCTGCGCGCCGTGTGCGGCTTACCATTAGGTAGTACGAAATTGGTTCGTGAAACCTCAATGATCAATATTCTTGGTGAAGACACACTACCAGATGCATTGTTATCAATGGATGGTTGCCACCTTCATTGGTATGGCAAAGAGAAACGTGCAGGTCGCAAGATGGGACACATCAACGTGTGTGGCGACTACCCAGGAGAATTGCACCGTAGGTTGTGCGCTCTGGCAGACATCTTAGACCCAATAGCTTTCCCAGCCGTGCAAGCGTTCGCTAAACAGCCTCAACACTAACGTTTGGCAGCAAAAAAATAAAAAAAGGGTCGCACGATGCGACCCTTTTTAATTCCTTTGATGTATTTACCCTTGTTGGGTGTGCTGGCACTTACGGTTGGCACATTGCAATTTCACACCACTGGCGAGTTTCTTCTCCACCAACAAAGTAAAACCACATTCTTCGCATCGCCCCTTGACCGGAGCAAGGTTCACAGCAAATTTGCATTTAGGGTAGTTGTCACACGCGTAGAATGTTTTGCCAAATCGGGTTTTACGCTCAACCAAATGTCCTTTGCCACATTCAGGGCAAGCGTGTTGCTCTTGTGACTGCGCCTCTGGCTCTGGTTGATTAATCGACTCAATATGATGACAAGCCGGGTAATGGCTACAACCAACGAACATACCGTAGCGCCCTTGGCGGAGAACCAACTCATTGCCACACTCAGGACAAGGCACACCCAACTCTTTCACGATGTGCCCATCATTGCTGTGTAGCGGTTTAATATAATCACAGCTTGGGTAATGGTTACAGCCGAGAAATGGGCCATGTTTTCCGTGCTTGAGAGCTAGCTCACCACCACATTTTGGACACGGCTCGTGTTCCAAAGCGTGTTCATGGGCAGAGAAAAGGGTGTTGTCAATTTTACTACTCATACTTACCGTTTCGTGAAAAACACACAAAAAGACAAGCTCGCGTTTATTCTAGCTAAACTCGAACTTGCCCAGATGGTTAGTGAAGAATCCCTTGTTCTTTGGTGTACAACAGCTCTTCCATTAGCGTGTAAGCGTTTTCGTTGCCAGGCACATTAAACAGCACCATCAGAATGATCCATTTGAGGTCTTCAAGCTCAAACTCACTCGTTTCTAATCCCATCACTCGGTCAATCACCATTTCGCGAGTTTCTGTGGTTAACACATTGATTTGCTCGAGAAACAATAGAAATCCTCGGCATTCCAAATCTAAACGCTGCATCTCTTTCGCTGTGTAGATACGAGTTGATGACGAAGCCATGCAAGTCGAGATTGCAGAAGAGGTGTCACTTTGCTGCAATGCGGCAAGCTCTTCTAACCAGACAAGGGCTTTGTAGATATCTTTTTGTTGGAAGCCTGCACGAAGCAACTCTTCTTCCAACTCGTCTTGTTCGACCTGTAACTCTGCATCGCTATGGATGTAGGTTTCGAATAGATACATCAGTATATCCATCATCATAGCTAGCCCCTCCCCTTTCGAATATAGCCACCTGAAACCGCAACGACATGCCCAGAGAGTTCTAACTCTAAGAGCTGCATCATGACTTCTTGGACAGGTATATTGGTCCTGTTTGCAAGAATATCAACCGGTGTAGCTTCACTTCCTACGTTAGCTAACAGCTGAGGAAATGGCAATTCTTCTTCATCATTTAACGTAGAAAATAAATCGGTACTCTGATTAATAGACCAATCAAGCAAGGACTGTATTTCATCTAAGACATCTTTCGTCTTTTCTACGAGGCAAGCGCCATGACGTATCAACTGGTTTCCACCGCAGGCATTGGGGGCATTGATTGACGCTGGCAGCGCAAATACTTCTCGACCTTGCTCAAGCGCGTAACGAGCTGTAATTAACGAGCCGCTCTTTTTCGCCGCCTCGACGACCAGTACACCAAGCGATAATCCACTAATAATACGATTACGACGCGGGAAGTTTTCTGGGCGCGGCTTGGCATTAGGCCGAAACTCAGACACCAAAGCCCCGTGTTCAATAACACGTTGCGCTAAACTACGATGACGTGCTGGATAAATATTTGCTAAACCAGATCCTAGCACCGCAATCGTCTTACCACCGGCTTGCAACGCACCATCATGCGCATGACCATCAATGCCTAAAGCGAGACCACTGGTGACAATAAAATCGTGCTGAACAAACTCTGCAGCAAACTGACGTGCATGCTGTAATCCATCAATACTCGCATTTCGACTGCCAACCATCGCGATTTGTGGCTGAGAGAGACAAGTAGGGTTTCCTTGAACAAAAAGTAGAGGTGGCGGTGCAACGATTTGTTTGAGTTGAGGTGGATAACGCGGGTCAGTCAGTGTCAGGATATGATGATTTGTAGAAGCCTCAAGCCAGCTTAAACAAGCATCGACTTCTTTATCTGTTGAAGCCCAAGCTTGAATTTGCTTAGTTGTTAACCCAAGTTGTTGTAGCTGTTCAGGAGAGAAGTTTACGATGTTACGTGGCGTGTCTCTTGCCAGTAGCTTATTCATTTTGACGCCGCCAATGCCTGGTAAACAACTCAGTTTTAACCAGGCAGCGAGATCATCGTTATTTCGTCGATTCATCGATGGTTAATTCGTCCGCCAACGGTGACACCACCGAAATATCTTGGTTAATGGGTTTAGTACTGTTAGTGATCAGTGCCAAGCTAAAGTACTCATAAGGACGAATGACCAGCAACTCACCAACTTTGCTTTGAGGCAAAGTAATTTTCTTATCAAGCACGCCAAACTCTTTCTTGAACTCATCGCCGTCTTTGTAAACTGGGTGCGCGTCTTCTTTTAAATCAAACACACTGCCTTGCTTCAGATTGTCTGACGTGCCTTTATCAATCACCACGACTTGGTTAGTTGAACTAAAGCGAATGCCTTCGATATTACCTAGCAACTTTGCAGAACTGCCTTGTGGCGACGGCAGCGGATAGAACGTAGTCGTAAAGTCAGTATTCTCAACCGATTGATTTGGCAACGCGATATCGTTACGTAGGATTTCTTGCATTTGCGATGTAAGCTTCAAACCTGAATAATCACTCGAAGCTTCAACGAGCTCGCCTTTGGCAATCAAACGCAGCGCGGTAATCTCTTCGGACACATCGTCACGCGAAAAGGTAGCTACTGGTCGGTAAATAGCCCAACCTGTCGCGGTCTGATTGCCATTGATATACAGCACATCTTCTGCAGTCAGATACTTACTGCCTTTGCTGCTACCCATCACTTTTGCTGCTCTGTTCAACGAATCTTTATCTAGCAACCGATCCGATTGAAGGTAAGGCATCACCAAACCTTCCGCAACGGTTGGTACGGCTTTCTTTTCTGTGATGCGAGCTTTCGGGCTCAGCTTCTTAACCGGTTTTAGGCTCAACACGGGCTGACCGTTAATCCACACCAAAGACAGCTTGTCTCCGGGATAAATTAAATGAGGGTTATCGATTTCCGGGTTTACTTGCCATAAACGAGGCCACAACCACGGGCTATCTAAGTACATGGCCGCAATATCCCATAGCGTATCGCCCTTCACGACTACATACGTTTGTGGCGCATCATCTTTAACAGTCAGTGGGTTCGCATCCACATTTGCTACAGCGTTGAAAGAGAAAAGTAACGGCAACGTAACACTGGCAACGTTGCGGAAAATTCGATTCATGACCCTCGTCCTTGGTCTATTAAGCAGGAACCAGAATGGAAATTGGTGCAAGGATGCTGTCATTTAGGCTATAAAATGTCTAGAATTGAGCCAACAAGGTTTGTGCTGTTTCGGCACAGTTCAATATTTCGAGTGAATATGTCTGTATTACAAGTATTAACATTCCCGGATGATCGCCTGCGCACAGTCGCAAAGCCTGTTGAAGCGGTGACCCCTGAGATTCAAAAAATCGTCGATGACATGATTGAAACCATGTACGACGAAGAAGGTATTGGCCTTGCTGCAACGCAGGTTGATATCCACAAACGTATCGTAGTGATTGATATTTCAGAAACTCGCGATGAGCCGATGGTGCTAATCAACCCTGAGATTCTGGAAAAGCGTGGCGAAGATGGCATCGAAGAAGGCTGTCTGTCGGTACCAGGTGCACGCGCACTTGTGCCTCGCGCTGCAGAAGTTACCGTTAAGGCACTGGATCGTGATGGCAAAGAGTTCACCTTTGAAGCCGACGACCTGCTAGCGATTTGTGTTCAACACGAGCTTGATCACTTACAAGGTAAGCTGTTCGTGGATTACCTATCGCCACTGAAACGCAAACGCATTCAGGACAAGCTAGCGAAAATCAAACGCTTTAACGAGAAGCAGCAAAACGCTTAATCTCGAACCATACCAATTAGAAGGAAGTCTACCTTGAGTCAGTCTTTACGAATTGTCTTTGCAGGTACTCCGGATTTCGCCGCCCGTCACTTGGCGGCGTTGTTGTCTTCGGAGCATGAAGTCATCGCGGTTTACACAAACCCAGATCGTCCAGCGGGTCGTGGCAAAAAATTGGCTGCGCCACCGGTAAAACAACTGGCGCTAGAACACAATATCCCGGTTTACCAACCTGAAAGCTTTAAGTCCGACGAAGCGAAACAAGAACTTGCCGATCTGAACGCCGACCTCATGGTTGTCGTGGCGTACGGGATGCTGCTGCCACAAGCGGTTCTTGATACCCCTAAACTGGGTTGTATCAACGTACATGGTTCTATCCTACCTCGTTGGCGTGGTGCGGCTCCAATCCAACGCTCTATTTGGGCGGGCGATGCAGAAACTGGCGTGACCATCATGCAGATGGATATCGGTCTCGACACTGGTGATATGCTGAAGATTGCAACTCTGCCAATCGAAGCGACAGATACCAGCGCTTCAATGTACGAAAAATTGGCTGAGCTTGGTCCAGAAGCCCTGATTGACTGCCTAGTAGACATTGCTGCGGGTAAAGCAGTGCCAGTGAAGCAAGACGATGAGCTCGCGAACTATGCGAAAAAGCTCAGCAAAGAAGAAGCACGCATCAACTGGAACGACGATGCGGCGCACATTGAGCGCTGCGTTCGTGCATTTAACCCATGGCCAATGAGCCACTTTGAGGCGGCAGAAAACAGCATCAAAGTATGGCAAAGCCGTGTCGCAGAGCAAACCAGTGACAAGCCAGCCGGCACCATCGTGCAAGCAGATAAAACCGGTATTTATGTTGCGACAGGCAACGGCGTACTGGTGCTAGAGCAACTGCAAGTTCCTGGCAAAAAAGCCATGTCAGTTCAGGATATTCTGAATTCGCGTGCGGCTTGGTTTGAAGTGGGCACTCTGCTGGTTTAAGCCATATTAGGGGTTATTATCCCCGATTATACGAACTTTTAGAGGGCAGAGATGCCCTCCTTTACTTTAAGGTACTCATCATGAATGTTCGCGCTGCGGCTGCTAACGTCCTGTATCTTGTCGTCGACAAGGGCCACTCACTTTCAAGCGCTCTTCCAGCGGCTCAACAAACGGTACGACCTCGTGACCACGCTCTGTTACAAGAGATCTGTTACGGTGCGCTACGTTACCTCCCTCGCCTAGAAATGATCGCAAACCAGTTGATGGATAAGCCCCTCAAAGGCAAACAACGTGTATTCCATCACCTAATTCTGGTTGGTATTTACCAACTGAGCTTCATGCGTATTCCTGCGCACGCAGCAGTTGGTGAAACGGTTGAAGGCACTAAAGAGCTGAAAGGTCCTCGTCTGCGTGGTTTGATTAACGCTGTATTGCGTAACTACCAGCGCAACCAAGAAGAACTCGACCAAATGGCCGTCAGCAACAACGCTGGCAAGTACAGTCACCCAAGCTGGTTACTAAAACTGCTGCAAGAGGCCTACCCACAGCAATGGGAAAGCATTGTTGAAGCGAACAACCAAAAAGCACCAATGTGGCTGCGTGTGAACCATCAACACCACACTCGTGATGAATACCTTGCGCTGCTCAAAAATGAAAACATTGATAGCACGCCACACACAGAAGCAATGGACGCCATAAAATTGGCCGCACCATGTGACGTGATGAAGCTACCTGGTTTTGAAAAAGGTTGGGTTTCGGTCCAAGATGCGGCGGCGCAGCTCTCGATCAACTATCTAAAACCACAAGACGGCGAACTGATTTTAGATTGCTGTGCAGCGCCAGGTGGCAAGACGGCGCACATTCTAGAGCGCACATCGGGCAGTGAAGTGGTCGCGATTGACTGCGACGACACACGCTTGAAACGTGTGCATGAAAACCTGAAGCGTCTCAACCTTCAGGCAAAAGTGGTTTGCGGTGATGCGCGTAATCCACAAGAATGGTGGCAAGGCGAGCAATTTGATCGCATTTTGCTGGATGCCCCATGTTCTGCGACTGGCGTGATTCGTCGTCACCCAGACATCAAATGGCTACGTCGTGCAGACGACATCGCCGCATTAGCAGAGCTGCAAAGTGAAATTTTTGATGCCATGTGGACGCAACTGAAGCCCGGCGGCACCATGGTTTACGCGACTTGTTCAATCACACCGCAAGAAAACGTGGAGCAAGTAAAAGCGTTTTTAGCACGTACCGCGGATGCGCAACTGCTGGATTCTGATCCCGACCAGCCTGGTCGTCAAATTCTACCAGGCGAAGAAGATATGGATGGTTTCTACTACGCAGTACTAACTAAAACACACGCGTAACAGCATGCTAAATAGGGCGATTGAAGTGATTTCAATCGCCTTTTTCAGATACGAGAAAAGAGTATGAAGATCATTATTCTTGGTGCAGGTCAGGTTGGCGGCACACTGGCAGAAAACCTAGTGGGTGAAAACAACGACATCACCATCGTCGACAATAATGCCGACCGACTGCGTGAATTGCAGGACAAATACGACCTACGTGTGGTCAATGGCCATGCGAGCCATCCAGACGTGCTACACGAAGCTGGCGCGCAAGACGCCGATATGCTCGTCGCAGTAACCAACACTGATGAAACCAACATGGCCGCCTGTCAGGTCGCGTTCACTCTATTCAATACCCCAAACCGCGTTGCGCGTATTCGCTCTCCAGAATACTTGGCAGAAAAAGAAGCCCTGTTTAAATCTGGCGCTATTCCTGTTGATCACCTTATCGCACCAGAAGAACTCGTTACGAGCTACATCGAACGTCTGATCCAATACCCAGGCGCGCTGCAAGTGGTGAGCTTTGCTGAACAGAAAGTCAGCCTAGTGGCGGTGAAAGCCTACTATGGTGGCCCGCTGGTGGGTAATGCGCTGTCTGCTTTGCGTGAGCACATGCCGCACATCGATACCCGTGTGGCGGCTATTTTCCGCCAGGGTCGCCCGATTCGCCCACAAGGCACCACGATTATTGAAGCCGACGATGAAGTGTTCTTCGTTGCAGCAAGTAATCATATTCGCTCAGTGATGAGTGAGCTTCAGCGTCTAGAAAAACCGTACCGCCGCATTATGATTGTTGGCGGGGGTAACATCGGCGCAAGCTTGGCTAAACGCCTAGAGCAAACTTACAGCGTGAAGCTGATTGAGCGTAACTACCAGCGTGCAGAAAAGCTCTCTGAGCAACTAGAAAACACCATCGTGTTCTGCGGTGATGCGGCAGACCAAGAGCTTCTCTCGGAAGAGAACATCGACCAAGTCGACGTCTTCATCGCGCTGACCAACGAAGATGAAACCAACATCATGTCTGCAATGTTGGCAAAACGCATGGGCGCTAAAAAAGTGATGGTGCTGATCCAACGTGGCGCTTATGTAGACCTGGTACAAGGCGGCGTAATTGATGTAGCAATCTCACCTCAGCAAGCCACTATTTCAGCCTTGCTAACGCACGTTCGTCGCGCTGATATCGTAAACGTATCCTCACTTCGCCGCGGCGCTGCGGAAGCGATTGAAGCCGTCGCTCACGGTGATGAAAGTACATCTAAAGTGGTTGGACGTGCGATTGGAGATATAAAACTTCCACCTGGGACCACCATTGGTGCTATCGTTCGTGGCGAAGAAGTTCTTATTGCCCACGACCGTACGGTCATCGAACAGGATGACCATGTGGTGATGTTCCTGGTCAACAAAAAATACGTATCAGACGTCGAAGCGCTATTCCAGCCGAGTCCATTCTTCCTCTAGGATTTTCCTATGGTCAACTTACGTCCCGTACTGTTTGTTATCGGGCTGGTTTTATCCAAACTGGCCCTGTTTATGTACGTGCCGACTTTGGTCGCTTTCTTTACCGGTACGGGGGGATTCCTCGATTTCGCCCAAGCCGTTGTGATCACGCACCTTGCCGCCTTCATCTGCCTGACGATCGGTCGAACCGCCAAGTTCAAACTCAGCGTACGCGATATGTTCCTCATCACCAGTTTGGTTTGGACCATCGCGAGTGCGTTTGCCGCCTTGCCATTTGTGTTTATCAACCACATCAGCTTCACCGACGCCTACTTCGAAACGATGTCGGGTATCACCACGACGGGCTCAACGGTGCTCAGTGGCCTAGACAACATGGCGCCGAGCATATTGTTGTGGCGCTCTATTTTACAGTGGCTTGGTGGCATTGGTTTTATCGTGATGGCGGTAGCAGTGCTACCTATGCTGAATGTCGGTGGTATGAAGCTATTCCAAACCGAATCATCCGATTGGTCGGATAAAAGTAGCCCGAGAGCAAAAACGGTCGCCAAAAACATCGTAGCGGTTTATTTGATGCTTACTGGCTTATGCATTGTGGGCTACTTGGTCACCGGCATGAACCTGTTTGAAGCGATCAATCACGCCTTTACCACGCTATCAACGGGCGGATACTCTACATCCGACGGGTCGATGAACCACTTCTCTAATGGCGCACACTGGGTGGCCACTACCTTTATGTTCTTAGGTGGCTTGCCATTTTTGCTCTTCATCGCCGCGTTACGTAAACGCCGTATTGATGTGTTAGTTAACGACGCTCAAGTTCGAGGATTCGCGTACCTGTTCGTGTTCTCAAGCTTAGTGATTTCAGCCTGGTTAGTGATTCGAGATGGATACACCATTTTGGATGCGCTACGAGTGTCGATGTTTAATATCGTCTCTGTCGTCACCACAACCGGCTTTGGCTTAGAGGACTTCACCGCGTGGGGCGCATTACCCACAACTCTTTTTGCCTTCTTAATGATGGCGGGCGCATGTTCGGGGTCAACGTCTGGTGGGATCAAAATCTTCCGTTTCCAAATCGCAATGACACTGCTGAACAAACAGATGATGAAATTGATTCACCCTTCAGGTGTGTTTGTACAGCGCTACAACCAACGCCCAGTGAATGATGACATTGTTCGCTCGGTGGTCGCGTTTGGCTTGATGTTCTTTATCACCATCATCTTTATCGCGGGTTGCTTGAGTGCACTGGGTTTAGACCCCATCACTAGCATCTCTGGTGCCATCACTGCGGTAGCCAACGTCGGCCCAGGTATGGGAAGCGTGATTGGACCGACGGGTAACTTCGCGCCTCTGCCAGATACCGCCAAGTGGCTCCTGAGCTTTGGCATGTTAATGGGCCGCTTGGAAATTCTGACTATTCTTGTACTGTTCTTCCCTGCGTTTTGGCGCCGCTAAGCAGACTCTAATTAAAAGGTATAACAATGAAAACATGGATTACTCTGGCGACCCTACTTGCCGCCTCATCCACATACGCCGCCGAGGTCATCACTTTAGCCGATGGTCGAGAAGTGAAGTTGAACGATGACTTTACCTGGGAGTACGTCATGAAAAAACCGGCGCAGCAAGCGACGGAGACACAAACAACAGCAAGCGTAGTTGAAACAATCGCAGCTCCTGCGATTGCGACAATTCCTGTGGTAACGAAAACCGTTGGCACGACCGTGGTGGTAAACGCCAAAAAGCCAACCATGCAGCTATCAGATTCAGGTGTGGATGTATTGATTGGTTCAGCAAGCTATCAAAGCGGTGAGCTTATTTTACCTACATCAATCACTAACCAAAGCTCTCAATCTGTCATTCAAGTGGAAGTTGAGGTGCAAGTGTTTGATATGTCTGGTCAGCAACTGGCAAAAGAAAACGTGACGGTTTGGCAATCCATCAAGCGCATGGCGGATACCTACCTGCGACCACAGCAAGCGGAACAAGGTAAGAGCATTAAATTGGCTGTACCGCAATCACAGCAATACCAGTTTTCTGCCAAAGTGCTAGAGGTAAAAACTCGCTAATACGTGTTTAATATTCTTTGTTGAGCCTATCGGCTAGATAGGCTCAACAAAGTAATAAATCGCAAAGAAATGGCACACGCAGCCAGCCAAAACAAAGCCGTGCCAGATCGCATGGTTAAAGGGAATGCGCTTCGCGACGTAGAAAATTACCCCTAGTGAATACACAATTCCACCAGCAGCAAGCAGTGTAAGTCCGCCGACATCCAAGTTAATAGCTAATTGATAAATCACAATCAGCGATAACCATCCCATCACCAAATACGTCATCAAAGAAAGCTTTTTAAATCGATAGACGAACGCAACTTTCATGATGATGCCGATCAACGCAATGCTCCAAATAACGATCATCAACCCAAATGCTAGAGGTGTTCTTAAGCTGACTAACAAGAAAGGGGTATAGCTGCCTGCTATCAAAAGATAAATAGCACAGTGGTCGAAGGTTTTTAGCCAACGTTTCGCTTTGGGATGAGGGATCGCATGATAGAGCGTCGAGGCCAAAAATAGCACGATAATACTCGCACCATAAATCGCCATACTGGTAAGCGTTAAAGTGTCAGCTTGATGGTCTATGGCTTTAACTAACAGCAGTATCAAG
The DNA here is from genome assembly GCF_033339115.1 of Vibrio sp. 947. Lineage (NCBI taxonomy): Bacteria > Pseudomonadati > Pseudomonadota > Gammaproteobacteria > Vibrionales > Vibrionaceae > Vibrio > Vibrio sp. 947. The sequence continues at coordinate 15,674 of NZ_JAWOTX010000024.1, forward strand.
CCAACAATACCAAAAATCATCCCTATACCGTGGGTGATGGTATTGGCCAGTTCTTCACGTTGACTGTATTGAGGTTTCTGCAGCTCGGACATCAATGCGCCTATACTAGAGTTTGAAATTTGCTCTAGTATGGCACATTAGGCTTACACGTGTAAGCTTAAATTAAGACTCATGAACGGCAGTAGTTTGATCGAGATAATTGAGTACCAGTTCGCCAACTTGATCTGGCTTAGTCGTGGCAGGAATGGTCAGCTCTCGCTTGAGTTTGCCACTACCCAGTAAGCTCGCGAGCATGCCACCTTGCCCCTTGCGTGTGCGGTCAACTTCAAACCACAACTTGAGCTCTTGCTCACTGCGGTGGGCAACAAATTCTAATTCGCGCCACACGCCGTGGTAAGGTCCGTCGGTTGGCACCAGTTCAAACTCTTGCACAAATGGTAGATCGAATCCTTTCACTTCCTCGCATTCCACCTGGCGAATTCGTAAACCTTGCGCTTCAAATGCAGATAGTACCGCATCCATCAGTGGATCAGGTCGAACGGTGAGGATGTCTTTATCAGTCGGATCCAAAGCAGCGGCAACGTCTAAGCCGGTTTCTAACCATACTTTGGCATCACCAATGGTGATAGGCGTGTTCCAAGGCACATCGAGCTTAACATCGAAGGTACGCTCTTCGCCGGAATGGATGGTAAATGCGTAAGGGAGACTCCACTTAGCAAGCACATGAGTTTGAGGTACTCGGCGCATGCTGTGTCCTTCTCGCGCACCACGGTCATCAGGGGCTTCTGCGATGTAGCGGCAACAGAGTTTTAAATCAATGTTGTCGATCGCTTGTTCAGTCGCACCACCATATACATGGATCGACACATCCACACTTTGACCTGGGTATAGCACGTCTTGGTTTAAGATTGAGTCGACCTTCGCGCTCCCAATCCCAAAACTGGCAAGTGTCTTCTTCAAAAATGACATAGGCACCTCCTTCATCGAGATCTCATACTACTACTGCTGATCGTGGGATCAAACAAAAATTGCCTCGAACATCGCGACAAAATGACAAAATCTAAACAATTCAATTGCTCAACTATCGACCAATTATTACAAGGATGCTAATCTTACACTTGATATGCATGCATATCGGTATTCCTGACTCATTAACTGGATTGGCGAGAGCCAGAAGAGTGATTCTTCAATCTTGTTGGAGCCTAGCTCATAATGATTCAGGCCATTACATCGGCAATGGATATGCCTGACAGTTAGGTAAATTAATGCGCCCAACAACAGTCAGGTTCGCACACACTAATACTAGTGCAATGCGCCGCCGCAGTGGCTTTACTACTGCACCAAAGGCAAAGCAAGTTGCGCCAGCAATGACATTGGTTGAGAAGACAGCAATGATGTCGAGTGTTCCGGCCAAAGTTATCAAAGCAGCTTAATCAAAAGCGCGGCGCCAGCTGCGCTTTTTTCTTTGCGCGCTACTCATAAAACTTCAAAGACTTAGAACAAACCACGGTGAAAGAGATCGTTTTTCCTATTTGGTCTTAGCAAAGCAATTTGGTACCTTTACTGCTAATTACACCTATAAATTCTGTGGAGAAAGAAATGAAGTGTCATCGCATTGAAGAGCTGCTTGAGCTACTAGAGCCTGAATGGCATAAAGATCAAGAGCTGAACCTCTTGCAGTTCATCGTTAAGCTGGCAAAAGAAGCAGGCTATAAAGGAAAGCTAGAAGATCTGACCGACGATGTACTGATCTACCACCTTAAAATGCGTAATAGCAGCAAAGATGAAATGATCCCTGGACTCAAAAAAGACCAAGAGGACGATTTTAAAACGGCGATCCTACGCGCTCGTGGCATCATCAAATAACTAGCTCAACAGCCAGTATTCTTTAAGCGACTCTCTCTGTGAGTCGCTTTTTTATAACCAAAGTTTTTAGTCCCACAATTGGTTATAACTGTTCAGCCAATTATCAGGTTAACTGTACTGATTTTTGTTGTTAAACATTGACTGCGTTAAAGAAACGGAATTGTTATTGATTGTATAATCGCCGTTCATCAGTATTTACTAAAATAATTATGTTCGGTCATCTTTATGACGGAACGAGCAGCAATGTCATCGAGCGACATCAATAGAAATGACGCCGTACATTATAAAAGCCTAAGAAGGATGAGTGCATGAGTCAGGACAAGATCGATATCAAAGATGTGACTCCTAAAACCTATAATCCCAAAACCCACAAAGGAAACGGGGATCGGTTTAACCCAAGTAATCGCATCTATGTACGCGAAAGTAAAGGAACTTACCAGAAACTGCGTCGTTACGGTGGTTGGTTCTTACTACTTCTCTTCGCTTTGATACCGTGGATTCCTTACGGTGAACGTCAAGCGATCTTGCTTGATATTGGCAACCAGCAGTTCAACTTTTTCGGTACCACACTGTACCCACAAGATCTTACCCTACTCGCCTTGCTGTTTGTGATCGCGGCGTTTGGGTTGTTCTTTATTACCACCTTCTTAGGTCGGGTTTGGTGTGGCTATCTCTGCCCACAAACCGTCTGGACCTTCATGTATATCTGGTTTGAAGAGAAGCTCGAAGGTAGTGCCAATAAACGCCGTAAACAAGACTCCAATAAGCTGACGGCGAATTTAGCGATGCGTAAAGCCGTCAAACATATAGCTTGGTTTGCCATTGCACTCGCCACTGGTTTTACTTTTGTTGGCTACTTCGTACCAATGAAGCAATTGGTTATCGACTTTTTCACCTTTAACGCCAACTTCTGGCCCGTATTTTGGGTAATGTTCTTTGCCATTTGTACTTATGGTAATGCTGGTTGGATGCGTTCCATCATGTGTATTCACATGTGTCCTTACGCGCGCTTCCAGTCTGCCATGTTTGATAAAGACACCTTCATCGTTGGCTACGATGCAAAACGTGGGGAAAAACGTGGCCCACGTCCGCGTAAAGCCGATCCAAAGCAACTTGGTTTGGGTGATTGTATTGATTGTGATTTGTGTGTGCAGGTGTGCCCAACAGGTATCGATATTCGTGACGGCTTGCAGTATGAATGTATCAACTGTGGCGCCTGTATTGATGCGTGTGACAACACCATGGATCGCATGGGCTACGAGAAAGGCCTAATTAGTTACACCACCGAGCATCGCTTATCGGGTAAGAGTACCAAAGTCATGCGTCCGAAGCTGCTAGGCTATGGTGCCGTACTACTCGTCATGGTCGGTCTTTTCTTTGCCCAAATTGCAGCGGTAGACCCAGCAGGCATGAGTGTTATTCGCGACCGTAACCAACTGTTCCGCGTTAATAGCTCGGGAGAAGTAGAAAACACCTACACCCTCAAGGTGATCAACAAAACTCAGCAAGTGCAAGAGTACTCGTTGGATGTTGAAGGGCTATCCGATGTAAGCTGGTATGGTAAGCAGACAATTCAGGTCCAGCCAGGTGAGGTATTGAACCTGCCAATGAGTCTTGGTGCCGATCCTGACAAGCTAAACTCTGCGATTACGACAATTCAGTTTATACTCACCGATAAGAGCAACGAATTCACTATTGAAGTAGAAAGCCGTTTTATTAAAAAACTATAGCGCTACTTCAGTGACTAACGGAAAAAGGCTCAGTAATGAGCCTTTTTGTTTATATGTCCCAAAGTATGTTTAACTTTGACGCCCTTACCCCAGATTTTATGTGGTACGCGTTAGAAAGCATCGGCGTTCGCGCAGAATCAGGCTTTCTTCCCCTCAATAGCTACGAAAACCGTGTTTATCAATTTACTGACGAAGAGCGTCGTCGTTATGTCGTCAAGTTTTACCGTCCTGAACGTTGGAGCAATGAACAGATCCAAGAGGAGCACGACTTTACTTTAGAGCTGATTGGCAATGAGATCCCCATCGCACCACCTGTGCGCATCAACGGTGAAACCCTGCATCACTATCAAGGCTATGCTTTTGCGCTGTTTGATAGCGTGGGTGGTCGCCAATACGAGGTTGACAATTTAGATCAGCTCGAAGGTGTAGGGCGTTTCCTTGGCCGCATCCATAAAGTTGGCAACCGCCAAGCCTTCCAACATCGCCCTACGATCGGCTTACAAGAATACCTGTATCAACCAAGAGAGATTCTGCAAAACGCCAATATGATTCCAATGCACTTGGAGAACAGCTTCTTCAATGACTTGGATATGCTGATCAAATCAATTGAAAGCCACTGGCAAGAAGGCTTCAATATGATTCGTTTGCATGGCGATTGCCACCCAGGCAATATTTTGTGGCGAGATGGCCCTATGTTTGTTGATTTGGATGACGCTCGTAACGGCCCTGCAGTACAAGACTTATGGATGCTACTGAACGGTGAACGCCAAGACAAACTGATGCAGTTGGATATTGTTTTAGAGGCTTACCAAGAGTTTTGCGACTTTAATCCTGCAGAATTGAAACTAATCGAGCCACTTCGCGGTCTACGAATGGTGCACTATATGGCATGGCTAGCAAAACGTTGGCATGACCCTGCATTTCCTCTCGCTTTTCCATGGTTTAATGAGCCAAAATACTGGGAAGGTCAGGTCCTTGCATTTAAAGAGCAGATCGCCGCTTTAGAAGAAGCACCGCTGTCTTTAATGCCTCAATGGTAAGTCAGGCCAAAAATTCAAAAATGGAGATATTTCGATGAAAAAACTGTTCGCACTGTTTTCTATGCTGATGTTAAGCCTGTCGGCACATGCAGCGCAATTCAAAGAAGGTGAACATTACAAAGTATTGGATCTTGAGGCATCAAAAAAACCTCTTGTGACGGAGTTTTTCTCTTTCTACTGCCCGCACTGTAATAGCTTTGAACCAGTTATCCAGCAACTGAAAAAGCAGTTGCCAGAAGGTACTAAGCTATTAAAAAACCACGTTTCTTTCATGGGTGGCAACATGGGCCCATCAATGAGCAAAGCCTACGCAACGATGGTTGCACTAAAAGTGGAAGACAAAATGGTGCCAGTGATGTTTAACCGCATCCACAATCTAAAGAAAGCACCACGTAATGATGAAGAACTTCGTCAAATCTTCCTTGATGAAGGTGTAGACGCGAAAAAATTCGATTCTGCATTCAAAGGCTTCGCGGTTGATTCAATGGTTCGCCGTATGGACAAGCAATTTGAAAACAGCGGTCTAACCGGCGTTCCTGCGGTTATCGTTAACAACAAATACCTAGTTCAAGCACAAAGCATCAAAACGATGGATGAGTACTTCTCTCTGGTGAACTACTTGCTGACACTAAAATAAGCACATCGATATCAATCAAAAGGGGAGCACGTCGCTCCCCTTTTGTTTATTTGTAAATCTCTTGTAGCAACCGATCTTTTTCTTGCCACACATCCCCCAACCATTGCTGAAATTGTCGCTTATAGGGCTTATCGTTGAAGTAATCACCAAGCACTCTTTCATCAACGGGTAACACATTTACACGCACAACCACCTTGCTCATGCGGCCCATCAATAAATCCTTGAACGGTTTATGCGTATTTTCTGGGTACGCCAACGTCACGTCGATAATGCTCTCGAACTGTTCCCCCATCGCCGCTAACGTGTACGCAATCCCGCCCGACTTTGGTTGCAGCAAATATTGATAGTTTGCTTTACTCTTACGCTGCTTTTCTTCGGTAAATCGGGTTCCTTCGACATAGTTAACCACTGTGGTTGGAGTGTGTTTGAATTTAGCGCACGAGCGACGTGTCGTCTCTAAATCTTGACCTCGCTTATGAGGGTTGCGGATCAGATACTCTCGCGAATAGCGACGCATAAATGGCATATCGAGCGCCCAACACGCCATCCCGATGAAAGGCACATACAGCAGTTGTTGCTTGAGGAAAAACTTCGGCATGGGAATACGGTCTTTAAACACGCAGCAAAGCACAACAATATCTGTCCAACTGAGATGGTTACTGATCAGCAGATACCACCCGTCTTTTTTAAGCGCTTCACCGCCCTGAACATCCCACTCAACACGGTTAGATACCGCCAGAATGCACGCATTAACGGTAGCCCATAACCACATCACCTTATTGGCACAAGCGGTCGCTATCGCTTTTAGCTTTACGCCAGGAAGCAATATTTTAAATACAGCGATAACACAAATTGCGAGTGAACAAACCGCAGAATTGAGAATCACAAAAGAAGCGTTAAAAAAAAATAACAAATATGCCAACATGATAGTCAAACAACAGTGATAATGTGTGAAGAATAAAACAGCGTGTAATTATACTGCGCCTTTGCCACATTGGAACATGCGTGGGAATGGTCAGATTTGTTACCGTAACCAATATGTGCACCACTCATTCGACAACAAGGAGATAACGAATGAAACCAAGGCGACTTATCTTGCCTTTGGCCTTTGTCGTCAGTTCTGCTCAGGCTCAACTCGCTGAAACCGCAGGTTTTGGCGGTGAAATTTCGCTGAATGCCGGATTCATATCATCAGAATCCAATTTCAATACAGAAAATAGTAACACCATCGATTCTCTCGATAAGCGTGCCGATAGTGACAGTTCTGTTATCGCTGCACCGCTAGGGAGTGTGACATACACCTTTGGTAGCCGACTCAACCACCAAGTTTACGCCGGTACCACACGCTCAGATGTCGCGGTAGGTACACTCGCTTTTCAGTTGGGCTATCAACACGAGCTACAATCTGGCACCGTGCTCGATGTTTCCTATCTGCCGACGGTACTCAAAGGCGAAACTTGGCGCAACCCTTATCAAGTAGGAACCGCACGTAAAGAGACGGATGTTGACGGCAATGCGTATCGCTTTCAGATCAAAGGGTTAATTGATAAGAACTTCAACCTTGATCTTGCTTATGCTGATAAAGACATCGAGCAGGAGGAAGTGACAGACCGCTCACTTGCTCGCGATGCTAACCTTTACTATGTCAAAGGCGACTATCGCATTCCACTCAACCAAACGTCTATGTTGCAACCCGCTTTCACCTACATCAATCAAGATGCCGACGGTAAAGCGGAGTCATTTGATTCGTACGGATTTGACATTAGCTGGTTTAAATTTATCAACCGCCATCGATTGGCCCTCACAGCGGGTTATGCATGGAAAGACTATCAAGCCGCTAGCCAAACTTTTGCTAAAACACGAAATGACGACACCATCAGCCTATTTGCGGCCTACGAATATCAAAACGTATTTGACTGGCAAGACTGGTCGTTCATTTCTTTAGCCGGCTATAGCCAAACTGACTCGAATATCACGTTTTATGAGGAGAAAGAGTACCTATTGTCGCTTGGTCTCAACTACACCTTCTAACGTCCTTCATCGCAACAAGGTGCTTACAACACTTGTTGCGATGACACTTTGCTGTCTATACCGCTTGCGCCGTAAGCTGTTTCAGTAAACGGTCCATCGCTCGATACCCAAGTGCCTCGGCCAAGTGCGTTCGTTCAATTTGCTCCGCCCCATCCAGATCGGCGATTGTTCGCGCCACTTTGATAATACGATGATACGCACGAATCGAGAGTCCTAAACGGTGCAAAGCGGTTTCAAGAAACTCAGCATCACTCTTATGCAAGGGACAAAACGCCTCAATTTCTCGACTACCTAGCAGTGCATTGACCTTACCACTGCGGTTTAGCATATTGTTACGCGCATGGCTCACACGCGCTTTTACGATAGCAGTCGGCTCACCGCGATCACCTCCTTCTGCTAATGTCCCTTTGGGCAAAGCTGGGATTTCTAAAGACATATCAAAGCGATCTAACAGTGGTCCAGATAATCGACCAAGGTAGCGCAAAATAGCTTGTGGATTGGTGCGCGCTTGATTGCCTTCGTAATATCCTGTCGGGCTTGGGTTCAATGCTCCAACTAATTGGAAACGAGCCGGAAAGCGTGTTTTACCTTGCGCTCGAGAGATAATGATCTCGCCAGATTCGAGCGGTTCGCGTAACGAGTCCAGAACTTTACGATCAAATTCGGGCATTTCATCGAGAAACAATAACCCGTTGTGGGCTAAAGAGATCTCCCCTGGTCTGGGTACCGAACCACCGCCGACTAATGCCGCCATTGAACTTGAATGATGCGGAGAACGAAACGGACGCGACTTCCAGTTATGCTCATTAATTTCACTCTGAGTCAACGATGCCACCGAAGCGGTTTCCATTGCTTCTTCGTCACTCATTTCCGGTAATAAGTCACACAAACGCGAAGCCAACATCGTTTTTCCAGTACCTGGCGGGCCAAGGAAAAGTAAGTTGTGGTTTCCAGCGGCAGCAATCTCCAGTGCTCGCTTACCTTGTTGTTGGCCAATAATATCTTGTAAGTCTCGACCATGTTTTTCGATCGTTTTTCGCTTAGGCGTTTGAAAAAGATTCAGTCGATGTTGACCACAAAGCTCGGCACATACTTCCAGTAATGATTGGGCCGATTTATGTTGTTCCTTCCCCACCAGCGCCGCCTGATCGCCATTCACATGTGGGACGACCAAATGACGTTGAATCTTACTGGCTTCCAGCGCAGCAGGCAGCACACCTTTTACAGGTCTCAGACCACCAGATAACGCTAACTCACCAACAAATTCGTAGTTTTTGAGCTTATCTGTCGCGATTTGCTCCGAAGCGGCCAAAATTCCCAATGCAATAGGAAGATCAAAACGCCCTCCCTCCTTGGGTAGATCTGCCGGAGCCAAGTTCACGGTGATCCGCTTAGCAGGAAATTGAAAGTTAGAATTAATGATCGCACTGCGTACGCGATCTTTGGACTCTTTTACCGTTGTCTCTGGCAAGCCTACTAAGGTAAACCCTGGCATGCCGTTGCTGATATGAACTTCTACACTAACCGATGGCGCTTGCACCCCGACGCTTGCTCGACTATGAATGATTGCCAGCCCCATACGTTCCTCAATTTTTTTGAACACTCTGTAAACAAATGTTTTATCTAGTTGGTTATGTTATATACCGCGTCCCAATTGAGAGTTAATGTGAAAAAAGAATGACTTTTTGCTTGTCATGCAGCGGAATTGTGTGATACCACTAATGACGCAAACAATTTCGTAGAACATTACACAACATTTTTTAACGAAAAAAGAACGACAGACAGATGAACCTTTTCGCTCATATCAACGCACTGCTAGCCCTGATTATCGTGGTCATTATTGGCACCGCGCGGGGTATTGTGGGCGAAAGGTAACCACAAATTACAAAAAACCCCCGCACTGAAAAGTCCGGGGGTTTTTTTACAACTACAAGTTGTCATCTGTCTAACCCTCGGACAGTTTAACGGGAAGAATGGGAGTGCACATGAAGTGCAATAAATATGGCAATCGCTACGAGCCACAACGTAGCAAAGGAGGTTTACGATGACTGGTGCACAACTTGTCGTAGCCGCTTTAAGACAGCAAGGCATCGAAACCGTTTTTGGCTACCCCGGCGGGGCCATCATGCCAATCTATGATGCTTTGTATGACGGTGGGGTGGAACACATCCTATGCCGTCACGAGCAAGGGGCCGCTATGGCAGCTATTGGGATGGCTCGTTCCACTCAAGACGTTGCTGTGTGCATGGCAACTTCTGGCCCTGGAGCCACTAACCTTGTTACCGGCCTTGCCGACGCTTTCCTTGACTCCGTACCTCTAGTTGCCATCACAGGCCAGGTTGCTAGCTCTCATATCGGTACCGATGCATTCCAAGAAATGGATGTGATCGGAATGTCCCTAGCCTGTACTAAGCACAGCTATCTCGTGACCGAAATTGAAGATCTAGCTCCGACACTTGCCGAAGCCTTTGAGGTCGCAAAAACCGGTCGTCCGGGTCCAGTCATTGTCGATATCGCCAAAGACGTTCAACTCGCTCAAGCACCTACAGACCTTCTTCCTCCATACATAGCACCAGCAATCGAAGATGTCAGCGCTGAAGATATCAAACGTGCGCAAGATGTGCTGGCAGCATCTACTCGCCCAGTGTTGTATGTTGGTGGTGGCGTGCAACTTGCGAAAGCAACCGATGCAGTACGCGAATTTCTTCGCTTAAACCCAATGCCTGCAGTTAGCACATTAAAAGGCCTCGGTACCATTGAACGCCATGATCCTCACTATCTTGGTATGTTGGGTATGCACGGCACCAAAGCCGCTAACCTAGTGGTTCAAGAAGCCGATCTATTGATCGTGGTTGGCGCGCGCTTTGATGACCGTGTGACGGGTAAGCTCGACACGTTTGCACCAAATGCGAAAGTGATTCACATCGACATTGATGCTGCGGAGATTCATAAACTGCGCCACGCCAACGCACCATTACGTGGCGACATCAACACCATTCTTCCTCAGCTAGAGCTAACTCAAGATATTTCACCGTGGGTTCATCACAGTGAAAGTCTGCGCAGCGGCTTTAAGTGGCGTTACGACCACCCAGGCGAGTTAATCTACGCACCGCTATTGCTTAAACAGCTGTCTGACATGATGCCAGATAGCTCAATTGTCTCGACCGACGTCGGTCAGCACCAGATGTGGGCAGCGCAACATATCCAGCCACGCGAACCACAAAATTTTATCACTTCTGCTGGCCTTGGCACCATGGGCTTTGGCTTGCCAGCGGCGATGGGTGCTGCAGTCGCACGTCCTGATGATCAGTCTATCCTTATTACAGGTGACGGTTCATTTATGATGAACGTTCAGGAATTGGGCACGCTGAAGCGTCGTCAGATTCCAGTGAAGATTGTCCTTCTTAATAACCAACGTCTTGGCATGGTTCGCCAATGGCAGTCATTGTTCTTTGACGGTCGCCACAGTGAAACCATTCTTGATGACAACCCAGATTTCGTGATGTTAGCAAAAGCATTCGATATCCCGGGCAAAACCATCACCAAGAAAGAAGAAGTCGAACCTGCTCTCAAAGAGATGCTAGCGAGTGAAACTTCTTACATGCTTCACGTTTTGATTGATGAAGAAGAAAACGTGTGGCCATTGGTGCCACCTGGCGCATCAAACAGTGATATGTTGGAAAATACATAGGAGACAATCGCATGGACAGATATTTACTCGACATCAAAGCCGATGACAAACCGGTACTGTTGGAGCGCGTTCTACGTGTGATTCGTCACCGAGGTTTCGTGATCAAACAAGTCGCTGCTACGCAAAACCACGAAAGCAAAGTAGCCAGCGTCGAGATCATCGTCGATAGCGATCGACCAATCTCGTTTTTGATCAATCAAATAGAGAAGTTGTGGGACGTTCGTAAGGTTGAGGTGCTAAAAATCCGCAACGATGAACTGCCAAATCACAACTTACAACAACACGTAAGTGCATAAGGAAGGCAACAAATGGCAACGAAAACTGCAGATTTCATTTGGTTTAATGGTGAGATGGTTCCATGGGCAGAGGCGAACGTTCACGTTCTGACTCACGCAATGCACTATGGTACATCCGTGTTTGAAGGCGTGCGCTGTTACAACACACCAAAAGGCCCAATTGTCTTCCGTCACCGTGAGCATGCACAACGTCTAAAAGATTCTGCCAAGATTTACCGCTTTCCGATCCCTTTCTCTGTAGAAGAAATCATGGAAGCGACCCGAGAAACACTTCGCCAAAACAAACTCGATAGCGCTTACATTCGCCCATTGGGTTTTGTGGGTAATGTCGGTTTGGGCGTGTGTCCACCAGTTGGCACTGAGATGGATCTAATCATTGCCGCATTCCCTTGGGGCTCTTACTTAGGCGAAGAAGCGCTAGAAAAAGGTGTCGATGCGATGATTTCAAGCTGGAATCGCGCTGCGCCAAACACCATCCCAACTGCGGCTAAAGCAGGCGGTAACTACCTATCTTCACTACTGGTTGGTGGTGAAGCGCGTCGTCACGGTTACGACGAAGGTATTGCGCTAAGCGTAGATGGTTACCTATCGGAAGGGGCTGGTGAAAACATCTTCGTTATCAAAGATGGCGTAATCACCACACCACCAGCAACTAGCGCGATTCTACCGGGCATCACTCGTGACTCGATCATGACAATTGCACGCGATAAAGGCTACGAAGTACGTGAAGCGAACATTGCTCGTGAAGCCCTTTACCTTGCCGATGAAGTCTTCATGACAGGTACTGCGGCTGAGATTGTACCAGTGGCAACCATCGACAAGATTGAAGTGGGCACTGGTAAGCGCGGCCCTATCACTAAAGAACTACAAGCAGCCTACTTTGGCCTATTTGACGGCACCACGGAAGATAAGTGGGGCTGGTTAGACTATGTGTACCCAGAACAGAAGTAAGAAGGATTAGGAAATGCCAAAATATAGATCAGCTACCACCACACATGGTCGTAACATGGCGGGTGCACGAGCACTGTGGCGTGCAACGGGTGTGAAAGAAGAAGACTTCGGTAAACCAATCATCGCCGTTGTAAACTCGTTTACTCAATTTGTTCCGGGTCACGTACACCTGAAAGACATGGGCCAGCTTGTAGCACGCGAAATCGAAAAAGCTGGCGGTATTGCGAAAGAATTCAACACCATCGCGGTTGATGATGGTATCGCAATGGGTCACGGCGGCATGCTGTACTCTCTGCCTTCACGCGAACTGATCGCAGACTCAGTAGAATACATGGTCAACGCGCACTGTGCCGATGCCATGGTATGTATCTCTAACTGTGACAAAATCACTCCAGGAATGTTGATGGCATCTATGCGTCTTAACATCCCTGTTATCTTTGTTTCTGGTGGTCCAATGGAAGCGGGTAAAACCAAGCTTTCTGATCAGATCATCAAACTAGACCTTGTAGATGCGATGATCCAAGGCGCGGATCCAAAAGTGTCTGATGAGCAAAGCGAGCAGATCGAACGCAGCGCATGTCCAACGTGTGGATCGTGTTCAGGCATGTTCACTGCAAACTCAATGAACTGTCTAACGGAAGCACTGGGTCTTTCTCAACCAGGTAACGGTTCTATGCTGGCAACGCACGCTGACCGTGAACAACTGTTCCTTAATGCAGGTCGTCGCATCGTTGAACTGACTCGTCGTTACTACGAGCAAGATGACGAATCAGCACTGCCACGCAACATCGCTACGTTTGATGCGTTCGAAAATGCGATGGCACTGGATATTGCAATGGGTGGCTCAACCAACACCATTTTGCACCTGTTGGCTGCAGCGCAAGAAGGTGAAGTGGATTTCGATATGGAAGATATCGATCGCCTATCACGCCAAGTACCACACCTATGTAAAGTGGCACCATCTACCCAGAAATATCACATGGAAGACGTACACCGCGCTGGTGGCGTCATGGCAATTCTTGGTGAGTTAGATCGTGCAGGTCTTCTACACAATGATGCGCGCACCGTGCTTGGCCTTTCGATGAAAGAGCAGCTGGCGAAATACGACATCATCCAAACTGAAGACGAAGAAGTACTTAAGTTCTACCGCGCAGGTCCCGCGGGTATTCGTACTACTCAAGCGTTCTCACAAGATTGCCGCTGGGATCGCCTTGATGACGACCGTGCGGAAGGTTGTATTCGTACTATCGATCATGCCTTTAGCCAAGAAGGTGGTCTAGCCGTTCTATCAGGCAACATCGCATTAGATGGTTGTATCGTTAAGACTGCTGGTGTGGATGAGAGCATTCATAAATTCACTGGTCCAGCCGTGGTATTTGAAAGCCAAGAAGACGCCGTAGAAGGCATCTTGGGTGGCAAAGTAAAAGCAGGCGACGTGGTTGTTATCCGTTACGAAGGCCCTAAAGGTGGTCCGGGCATGCAAGAAATGCTTTACCCAACCACTTATCTAAAATCGATGGGCCTTGGCAAAGAGTGTGCACTTCTGACTGACGGCCGTTTCTCTGGCGGCACATCAGGTCTGTCAATCGGTCACGCCTCTCCTGAAGCAGCAAACGGCGGTGCAATTGGTCTGGTAAAACAAGGCGATATGATCGCAATTGATATTCCAAACCGTTCAATTTCACTCCAAGTGTCTGAACAAGAACTTGCTGAGCGCCGTGCAAAACAAGACGAACTAGGCTGGAAACCAGTTGACCGCCAACGTGAAGTTTCATTTGCACTCAAAGCGTACGCGAGTATGGCAACCAGTGCTGACAAGGGTGCAGTACGAGACAAGTCGAAGCTAGAGGGCTAGCAATGATGGAAGCTCAACCCGAAAAACAAGTGAACCAAACTGGCGCAGATTATCTGCGCCAAATCCTTCGCGCACCTGTTTATGAAGTAGCAACAGTGACGCCACTGCAAGAAATGCCTCGTTTATCTGCACGTATCGGGAATAACGTGCAGATCAAGCGTGAAGATCGCCAACCCGTACACTCGTTCAAATTGCGCGGTGCATACAACATGGTGGCGAGTTTATCTGAAGCACAAAAAGCCGCTGGTGTCATTGCAGCATCGGCAGGTAACCACGCTCAAGGCATGGCGCTCTCTGGTACTAAGCTAGGCATCAAAACCACCATCGTGATGCCTAAAACCACACCAGACATCAAAGTCGATGCGGTACGTGGCTTCGGTGGCAATGTAGTGCTGCACGGCAGTAACTTTGATGAGGCCAAAGCCGAGGCAGAGCGTCTATCCGAGTTAAACGGGTACACCTTTGTCCCACCGTTCGATCATCCACTGGTGATTGCTGGTCAAGGCACCATCGGCATGGAAATGCTGCAACAAAATGGTCACCTTGACTACATCTTCGTTCCTGTCGGTGGTGGCGGTTTGGCTGCGGGTGTTGCAGTACTCGTGAAGCAGCTCATGCCAGAAATCAAAGTGATTGCGGTCGAGCCAGAGGATTCTTCATGCCTCAAAGCGGCATTGGATGCAGGTGAACCAGTAGTATTAGACCAGGTCAGCATGTTTGCCGATGGCGTTGCAGTAAAACGCATTGGTGAAGAGACGTTTCGTCTATGCCAAAAGTACATTGATGGCCATATTGCAGTCTCTAGCGATGAAATCTGCGCAGCAGTAAAAGACATCTTTGAAGACACTCGCGCCATTGCTGAACCTTCGGGCGCACTTGCTCTGGCGGGGCTGAAGAAGTTTGCTGAACAGAACAAGCTGAAAGACAAAAACTTAGGTACGGTATTGTCTGGCGCAAACACCAACTTCCACGGTCTACGTTATGTTTCTGAGCGTTGCGAGCTTGGTGAGAAACGTGAAGGTTTGCTTGCCGTCACCATTCCTGAGCGTCAAGGTGCCTTCTTTGAGTTCTGTAACCTCATTGGCGGCCGCGCCGTAACGGAGTTTAACTACCGCTACAACGATGACGCATTGGCAAATATCTTTGTCGGTGTGCGTTTGCAAGGCGGTCAGGAAGAGCTAGAACATATCATTCACGACTTACGTGATGGTGGCTACCCAGTGGTTGATTTGTCTGATGATGAAATGGCGAAGCTGCACGTGCGCTACATGATTGGTGGTAAGCCGTCTAAGCCGCTTAAAGAGCGCCTCTACAGCTTTGAATTCCCAGAGTATCCTGGGGCGCTACTTAAGTTCTTAAGCACACTCGGCACACACTGGAATATCAGTTTGTTCAACTACCGTAACCACGGCGCTGACTACGGACGTGTTTTATGTGGTTTCGAGTTAGATGAAAGCGACTTAGCTCAGTTTTCTGCGCATTTGCGCGAACTTGGCTATCAATGCAAAGACGAAACAGACAACCCTTCGTATAAGTTTTTCTTGTCATAAAACGCCACATTTCAAATATATCAAAGACAACACCTCGCATTAGCGAGGTGTTTTTTATGACTGTAACCAATCTTTATGTAGCTGATTAGGCGACCCAAGATAGTCCACCATCCACTGGATCAATTTATGATTATCATCTTTGCGCCATACTAAGCAGCAGTGACTGAGCGGTTTATCATCCGGCATGACCTTCTCCACCAGCACACCATCATTGATTAAGGGTGTTGCAATATGACGTGGCATGTAACCCACGCCCACCCCATTTTTTAAACATTCAATCGCACTATACCAATTGGGCAATAATAATCGGCGCTGTTGCAGATAATGGCCAGTATGGCGTTTTGGCAGCACGTTCGAAGTATCATCAAGACAGATCGCCGGAAATTGACTCACAAACTCTTCAGTCAGCACTTGTTGGCGAACACAAGGATGAGCAGGAGACATCACAAATGCCCAATCTAATACGCCCATATCTTTGACTTCAAAATCCCCACCAACGGGAACCGCAGACGTCGCGCCAACGACAATGTCGGCTCGACCTTGTGCTATGGCTTCCCAAGAACCATTGAAGACCTCCATATTGATCTGCAATTCAGCAAATTCAAACTCGCGATAGAAATCTTCCACCAAAGGTTTGAGTTTTTCTAACTTCACCACGTTATCTAAGGTCAGCTTTAACGTGCTTTTCCATCCTTGAGCCGCTCGCCGCGTTTGTGCTTTCACCTCTTCCATTTGACGCAGCAAAGAGCGCGCCTCGGCCATAAAAAGTTCACCCGCTGGAGTTAGCTCGACTTTCCTTGGTAAACGTCGAAACAGCACCACATCTAAATCTTGCTCGACCTGCCTTACTCCATAGCTAATGGCTGAGGGGACTTTATGCAATACCTCAGCCGCAGCGGTGAAACTGCCTAAACGGGCAACCGTATCCAGCATTTCCAAAGACGCTTTAGAGAACATGATTTAACCTTTCAAAAAATTTGATTGATAACCAACAATTTTAGCGTTTTATTTTCTCAAAATCGAAAAATAGAATAATAAGGTAAATAAATCAGGGTTGGCGCCAACTGATGTTGATTAAAAAATGATTAAATAATTTGACTGGTTGAATCATGAAAATCTCAAAACTACAGCTCATTTATCTGGCAGCATTATCGATGCTTGGCTTCGTTGCTACCGATATGTATCTGCCAGCATTCAAAGCGATGGAAATCGACTTTGCAACAGGCCCTGAGCAAATTGCGCTCTCTTTAACGGTATTCCTCGTTGGTATGGCGATTGGTCAACTAATGTGGGGATTGGCATCCGATAAATTTGGCCATCGTAATACACTCGCAGCCGGGTTGGTGCTATTTACTATCGCGTCATTCGGTTTGGCTTTCTGTGATCAAGTATGGCAACTACTCACACTGCGCTTTATCCAAGCTATCGGTGTGTGTGCACCAGCCGTGATCTGGCAGGCTATGGTCATTAAGCGCTACTCAAGCAGTAGCCAACAAATTTTTGCGACAATCATGCCACTCGTCGCGCTATCACCAGCACTAGCACCTCAATTAGGGGTTGTGTTGGCAGATAACTTCGGCTGGCACAGTATCTTTATTACGCTAACACTGGTTGGTGTCTTTTTGGTCTTTGCGACCATGGCACAAAAAGACGAGAAAGCAGAAATCAAACAAACCAGTATGTCTGCCGACATCAAAGCGCTTCTGAGTTCTAAAAAATACCTTGGCAACGTGTTTATGTTTGCGACGGCTTCAGCTGCATTCTTTGCTTACCTAACTGGGATGCCAGAAATCATGGCGCAACTGGGCTACGAAGCAAAAGATATTGGTTTGAGCTTTATCCCACAAACTATCGCGTTTATGGCTGGTGGCTACTTAGGTAAAGTAGGCGTTCGAAAATTTGGTGATGAAAAGGTTCTGCGCCAACTGATTGGCCTATTTAGTGTCGCGGCATTAATGATTTTCATTGCTTCACAGTGGGAGCTGTCATCGATTTGGCCTATTCTTGCGCCATTCTGTTTGATTGCCGTTGCTAACGGCGCGCTGTACCCAATCGTGGTAAACCGTGCACTGGCCAGCGCACAACAGAGTCCTGCAACAGCAGCAGGTCTGCAAAACAGCCTGCAAATCTGTGTAAGTAGCTTCTCAAGTGCATTGGTAGCCGCAATGGCAAGCCAAGCTCAGATGGTTACTGGCATCGCAATCATCATCTGTATGGGTGGGCTGTGGATGGGATACATTCTGTCGAATCGCGAATTATCCAAGCACTTTACGACTCCTGACAACGCCCGAGTCGTGAGTGAAGACGAACTTTAATCGTTCAGATAATAAAAAGAGCCGCGCAATGCGGCTCTTTCTGTTTATAAGCTTTTCAACCCCCACTTCTTGGCAGTCTGCTTAAAAAAGCCTTGAGTCTTTTTCAACTCTACCCAGTGATTGATATAATTAATCCATACTTGATCGTCTTGCGGCAACAACATAGCAATTGGGGTTGGTTTACGCGGTGCGGTCACTGGCACTATCGCCAACTGTTTAAACTTATCCACCAACGTCGCTGCTTCCACATTGGACGTCACCGATACATCGGCCCTGCGAGCTAGTAGTTCTTGGAAGTCGCGCGCTGGCGCTTCAATAACAATATGTTGAGCAGACGGGAAGAACTCTTTCACCATTTTTTCTTATACCGTACCTAACGTCGCCGCGACTTTTACTTCTGGTTTATTAAAATCCGCCCAATCAGAGAATTTGGCGAGATCTTTCTTTTGCACCACAGGTACAAAGGCAAGGTAGAAATACGGCTGGCTGTATCCAGCTACTTTCGCGCGCGACATGTTCAGAGATGCGCTGCCAGTAATGTCGTATTTGTTGGCGGTAATGCCATTAACTAGCGTCTTCCAATCCGTGGGAACATACTCCACTTTTACACCGAGATCTTTAGCAAGTTCTGTTGTTACATCGATATCGAAGCCACGATAACTGTTTGTCGCAGGGTCTTTCATCGTCATCGGATTCCAATCTCCCGTCGTTCCAACTCGGAGTACGCCATTGTCTAAAATGGATTGAAGACGGCTTTCAGCGTGAGCGACTTGAGTCGCAGCAAGCAAACACATTCCTAGCACTAGTAAAATCTTTCTCATTTTTATTCCCTTAAAAATAATGACCTTATACGGTTTAATAATTAACCTTTATTAGAGCTCTACTGATAACATAGCAGCAACAAAGGAAGTTTTTTAGTTAATTCAGGGAGTAAATGTGACGTTTCGAACTCTATGGCTGTTTTCACTGCTATTACTCACTGGTTGTTCAGATTATCAATGGGGCTGGTATGTACTTGACCCTTCGACGGATCAAGGGCTCACTAATCTAAAGTTTTTAATCGCTGGGTTTAATGACACCATTCAGGTATCACTCCTCAGTATGTTATTTGCGATGAGCTTGGGCCTGATCGTTGCGTTACCCGCTCTGTCGGACTCTGCCTCTCTGAAGTGGATAAACCGTATTTATGTCGAGGTAGTCCGTTCAGTGCCAGTTTTAGTCTTACTACTTTGGGTGTATTACGGCATGCCTACGCTATTGGATGTCTCACTCAATCACTTTTGGGCGGGTGTTATTGCACTGACTATCGCTGAGAGCGCGTTTATGGCGGAAGTATTTCGCGGTGGAATACAAGCTATCAGCCGTGGCCAGCATGAAGCGGCTGAATCTTTGGGCTTAAGCTATTGGCAAAAGATGCGCTTGGTAATTCTTCCCCAAGCGTTTCGGCAAATTCTCCCACCACTGGGCAATCAATTCGTCTACATCCTCAAGATGAGTTCTTTAGTCAGTGTGATTGGTTTAAGCGATCTCACTCGCCGTGCTAATGAGCTGGTGGTGAATGAGTACTTACCCCTAGAAATTTATACCTTCCTCGTTTTGGAGTACTTGTTGCTCATCCTATTTGTATCTCAAGCCGTTCGTTGGCTCGAAAAACGTATTGCCATTCCTAGCTACTAGCGATGAAGCCTTAGCTAGAAACAACAAAGCCGCTCTTGTTGAGCGGCTTTGACAATATAGAGACAGAGTGTAGGTAATGCTTATTTTTGTTTTACAGGACGCTGCCAGCCAGTAATTTTGCGCTCTTTGACGCGAGTAATTACTAACTCACCTTCTTCAACATCTTTTGTTAGTGTCGTGCCTGCACCGATGGTTGCGCCATCAGCGATAGTGACAGGCGCCACCAGCTGGCTATCAGAACCAACAAAAACATCATTACCGATGATGGTTTTAAACTTGTTCGCACCATCGTAGTTACAAGTGATAGTACCTGCACCGATGTTAGTACGTTGACCGATCTCTGCATCACCTAAGTAAGTTAGGTGGTTCGCTTTTGAACCTTCTCCGATGCGCGCATTTTTCACTTCAACGAAGTTACCCACATGGGAATCGTTACGCATTTCAGCACCAGGACGAAGGCGAGTAAATGGACCAACCGTACATTCTTCACCAACCGTTGCACCTTCAATCACACTGTAAGGGCGAACGATGGTGTTGTCGTCGATTTCACAATCTTTCAGTACACAACCCGCACCGATAACCACGTTATCACCCAGTGAAACTTTACCTTCGATGATAACATTCACGTCGATTTCACAGTCCATACCGCACTGTAACTCACCACGCAAATCAAAGCGTGCTGGATCGCGTAGCATGACACCTTGCTCTAGTAGTTTCTGAGCTTGCATTGACTGGAAAGCACGCTCTAGACGAGCAAGCTGTGCGCGGTCGTTGACCCCTTCCACCTCAATGGCATTGACTGGGTGTACTGCCTCAACGGCACGACCTTCATCGTGTGCAGCTGCAATAACGTCAGTTAGGTAGTATTCGCCTTGTGCGTTGTTGTTGTTTAAGCCAGACAACCAACGCTTAAGATCCCCACCAGTCGCAACCATCACGCCAGTGTTGATCTCTTTAATTTGTTTTTGTTCTTCTGTTGCATCTTTTTGCTCAACGATCGCCACAACAGGACCATTCTTACGGATAATACGACCGTAGCCTGTCGGGTTATCTAGAATCACTGTTAGTAGTGCAATACCGCCTGTTGGCTGTGCATCTAATAGGTTTTCAATCGTTTCAGCTGAAATCAGTGGAACATCACCGTAAAGCACCAGTACTTTTTCATCGTCTTCAAACTTCGGAGACGCTTGATCAACCGCATGACCTGTCCCTAACTGCTCCGCTTGAAGCACCCAATTTACAGGCTCTTCTGCAAGAGTGGTTTGCATTTGATCACCACCGTGGCCAAAGACCAAGTGGATATTTTGTGCACCTAGACCTGTACATGTATCAATCACATGTTTTGCCATTGGCTTACCTGCCAAAGTGTGTAGCACCTTAGGCATGTTCGAATGCATACGGGTACCTTTACCCGCTGCAAGAATCACAGCACTGAATTTCATTGATAACCTATTGACGTTTTATGTTAATTGGCCGTTATTTTAAACAGCTCTTTTAAAATAGTTAATGGAGTAAGGTAAATTTCCAACTAAAATTAATCAAAAAGGCGACCAATTGGCCGCCTTTTTTCATGCAACGTTGCTAATTGAGCTTAGCGACGCTTTTTTGTCAGCTCGATAACTCGTAGCTGAGCAATGGCTTTAGCCAGTTCACTGGCCGCTTGTGCGAAGTCCATGTCACCATGCTGATTCTGGATTTGCTCCTCAGCGCGGCGTTTGGCTTCTTCTGCCTTCGCTGCGTCTAGCTCTTCACCACGGATAGCTGTATCAGCTAGTACAGTCGCTGTACCAGGCTGAATCTCTACCATACCACCAGAAACATAAATAATTTCTTCGTGGCCGTGCTGTTTCACAATACGCACCATACCAGGCTTGATAGCGGTCAGCAGCGGTGTGTGACCATGGAAAATACCAAGTTCACCTTCGCTACCGGTCACCTGAAACGTTTCAACACGACCAGAGAAGATTTTCTTCTCAGCGCTTACTACGTCTAGGTGAAAGGTTATTGCTGCCATATCGCCTCCTAGTTAGCCTTATAGCTTCTTCGCATTCTCAATAGCATCGTCGATGCTACCGCAGTACATAAATGCCTGCTCAGGAATGTCGTCGTATTCACCAGCTAGTAGACCTTTAAAGCCACGTAGAGTCTCTTTTAGAGGTACGTAAATACCAGGGTCACCTGTAAATACTTCTGCTACGTGGTAAGGCTGAGTTAGGAAACGCTCAATCTTACGTGCACGAGATACAACTTGCTTATCTTCTTCAGATAGCTCGTCCATACCTAGGATAGCAATGATATCTTTCAGCTCTTTGTAGCGCTGAAGAGTCTGCTGAACACCACGAGCAACTTCGTAGTGATCTTGACCAACGACTAGTGGATCAAGCATACGAGATGTTGAATCTAGCGGGTCGATCGCAGGGTATAGACCCATTGCAGCGATGTTACGGTTAAGTACAACCGTTGCATCCAAGTGCGCGAACGTTGTTGCTGGAGACGGGTCAGTCAAGTCATCCGCTGGTACGTATACCGCCTGAACAGACGTGATAGAACCTGATTTCGTTGACGTGATACGCTCCTGAAGTACACCCATCTCTTCTGCAAGAGTTGGCTGGTAACCTACCGCAGAAGGCATACGACCTAGTAGTGCTGATACCTCTGTACCTGCAAGTGTGTAACGGTAGATGTTATCAATGAACAGTAGTACGTCACGACCTTCGTCACGGAAACGCTCTGCCATTGTTAGACCAGTCAGTGCAACACGTAGACGGTTACCTGGTGGCTCGTTCATCTGACCGTAAACCATCGCTACTTTTGATTCTTCAGGCTTCTCAACGTTTACAACGCCCGCTTCCTGCATCTCGTAGTAGAAATCGTTACCTTCACGAGTACGCTCACCAACACCAGCAAATACTGATAGACCTGAGTGCTGTAGTGCGATGTTGTTGATAAGTTCCATCATGTTAACGGTCTTACCTACACCAGCACCACCGAATAGACCGATTTTACCACCCTTAGCGAATGGACAAATTAGGTCGATTACTTTAACGCCCGTTTCTAGAAGTGCAATTTCGTTTGATTGCTCTTCGTAGCTTGGTGCACTACGGTGGATAGAGTAAACCTCTTCCGCACCCACTTCACCACGCTCGTCAATCGCGTCACCTAGGACGTTCATGATACGACCTAGAGTTTTAGTACCTACTGGTACTGAAATTGGAGCGCCAGTGTTAACCACTTCTACTCCACGACGTAAACCATCAGAGCTACCCATTACGATACAACGAACTACGCCACCGCCTAGCTGTTGTTGAACTTCAAGAACTAGACGCTCTTTTGAGTCCGTTACGTTTAGAGCGTCATATACACTAGGTACATTGCTCTGTGGGAACTCTACGTCGACTACCGCACCGATGATCTGTACGATCTTACCTGTAGCCATCGTTAATCCTCTAAACTATTTCGTTTTACCTAAGCTTAAACCGCAGCTGCACCACCAACGATTTCTGATAGTTCTTGTGTAATCGCAGCCTGACGGGCTTTGTTGTACACAAGTTCCAAATCGTCAATCAAACTGGTTGCGTTATCCGTTGCAGCCTTCATCGCAATCATTCGAGCCGCTTGCTCACAAGCAAGGTTCTCAACCACACCTTGGTATACCTGAGACTCTACGTAACGCACTAATAGCGTATCCAGTAGAGGTTTTGGTTCAGGCTCATAGATGTAGTCCCATGAATGCTCACGCTGCATCTCTTCGCTGTCCGATTTAGGCAAAGGTAGCAATTGATCGATCGTTGGTTGCTGAACCATAGTATTAACAAACTTGTTGAATACTACATATAGACGGTCCAGTTCACCTTCATCGTATTTCTTCAGCATTACGCCAACAGAGCCGATTAGGTCTTGTAGGCTTGGATTATCTCCAAGACCAGAAACCTGTGCCGCAACTTTTGCGCCACCATGTTTAAAGAAAGCTGTTGCTTTTGAGCCAACAACGGCTAGCTCAATCTCAGCACCTTTCTCTCTCCATGCTTGCATGTCTGTAACGGCTTTTTTGAACACGTTAATGTTCAAACCACCACACAGACCACGGTCTGTCGAAACGATGATGTAACCAACACGTTTAGCTTCACGCTCTTCTAGGTACGGATGACGGTACTCTAGGTTTGCGTTAGCCACATGACCGATCACTTTACGCATTGTTTCAGCGTATGGACGAGAAGCTTCCATTGCATCTTGAGAACGACGCATTTTTGAAGCTGCTACCATTTCCATCGCTTTCGTAATTTTCTGAGTGCTTTTAACACTACCGATTTTATTACGTATCTCTTTTGCGCCGGCCATCGTTACTCTCCGTTAGTTGGTGGCAGAAACTGCCACCGACCTAATTACCAAGTTTGGGTTGCTTTGAAGTCGTCAGTCAGTTTCTTCAACTGAGCTTCGATTTCATCGTTGTAAGCGCCAGACTTGTCGATCTCAGCTGCTAGTTCAGCGTATTGACCGCGAGCGTACGATAGTAGAGCCGCCTCGAAATCTAGAACTTTGTTAAGTTCTACATCATCAAGGTAACCGCGCTCTGCCGCGAAGATAGTTAGGGCTTGGTCAAATACAGACATTGGAGCGTACTGCTTCTGCTTCATTAGTTCTGTAACTTTTTGACCATGGTCTAGCTGTTTCTTCGTTGCGTCATCAAGGTCAGAAGAGAACTGAGCAAATGCCGCTAGTTCACGGTATGCAGCTAGTGCTGTACGGATACCACCTGATAGTTTCTTGATGATTTTCGTCTGAGCTGAACCACCTACACGAGATACTGAGATACCAGGGTCAACAGCAGGACGAACACCAGCGTTGAATAGCTCAGTTTGTAGGAAGATCTGACCATCGGTAATCGAGATTACGTTAGTCGGTACGAATGCTGAAACGTCACCTGCTTGAGTTTCGATGATAGGAAGAGCAGTCAAAGAACCAGTCTTACCTTTCACTTCACCGTTAGTGAAACGCTCTACGTACTCTTCGTTTACACGAGCTGCACGCTCTAGTAGACGCGAGTGTAAGTAGAATACGTCACCTGGGAATGCCTCACGGCCTGGTGGACGTTTAAGTAGTAGAGAGATCTGACGGTAAGCTACCGCTTGCTTAGATAGATCATCGTAAACAATCAGTGCGTCTTCACCGCGATCGCGGAAGTATTCACCCATCGCACAACCTGCGTAAGGCGCTAGGTATTGAAGCGCTGCAGATTCAGAAGCTGATGCAACTACAACGATAGTATTTTGTAGTGCGCCGTGCTCTTCTAGTTTGCGAACAACGTTAGCGATAGTCGATGCTTTCTGACCGATTGCTACGTAGATAGAGAAAATACCAGAGTCTTTCTGGTTGATGATCGCGTCGATCGCCAGTGCTGTTTTACCAATCTGACGGTCACCGATGATAAGCTCACGCTGACCACGACCGATTGGGATCATTGAGTCAACTGACTTATAACCAGTTTGCACAGGTTGGTCTACCGATTTACGGTCGATTACACCTGGTGCGATCACTTCTACAGGCGAAGTCATTTTCGCTTCGATTGGACCTTTACCATCGATAGGCTCACCCAGCGTATTTACTACGCGGCCTAGTAGTTCTGGACCAACTGGCACTTCAAGAATGCGGCCAGTACCTGTAACTTTCATGCCTTCCTTAAGGTCAGCATATGGGCCCATTACAACCGCACCAACCGAGTCACGCTCAAGGTTAAGTGCCAGTGCATAACGGCCACCCGGTAATTCAATCATTTCACCTTGCATCACGTCCGCTAGGCCGTGGATGCGGATGATACCATCGCTTACCGATACGATAGTACCCTCGTTGCGAGCTTCACTAACAACTTCGAAAGATTCGATACGTTGTTTGATCAGATCGCTAATTTCCGTGGAATTAAGTTGCATGCTCCAATCCCCATTAAGACTGCAATGCATCGCTCAGGCGGTTCAAACGACCACGCGCTGAGTCATCGATGACTAGGTCTCCGGCTCGAATAATAACCCCACCAAGTAGGGTCTCATCTACACTGCAATTCAGCTTCACTTTGCGTTCAAGACGCTTTTCAAGTTTGCTGCCAATGTTTGCAAGTTGTTCATCAGAAAGCTCTGTTGCTGAAATTACTTCAACATCAATTTCTTTCTCATGTTCTTTTTTCAGAGTAAAAAACTCCGTGCAAACATCAGGAAGGGCCGCTAAACGACCATTCTCAGCCATTACCTTCAAAAGGTTTTGACCGTGCGCATCAACTTGTTCGCCGCAAACTGCAACAAAAATTTCTGCCATTTTGTCAGCAGAAACCGAACCCGTTAGTAGTTCGTTCATTTGTTCGTTTTTGGCCACTTCAGCAGCAAAAGATAACATTTGGCCCCATTGGTCCAACTGGTCTTTCTCTAAAGCAAAGTCGAAGGCTGCTTTAGCATAGGGGCGTGCGATAGTAGTCAAATCAGACATATGCGCCCCCAGACTTAAAGTTTTGCAGTAATGTTGTCGAGAATATCTTTTTGCGCATCTTTATCGATAGAACGCTCAAGGATTTTCTCAGCACCAGCTACAGCCAGAGTAGCAACTTGTTTGCGCAGCTCATCGCGTGCACGATTGCGTTCAGCTTCAAGTTCTGCTTCTGCTTGCGCTAGGATTTTCTGGCGTTCTGCCTGAGCTTCCTCGCGAGCTTCATCAAGAATTTGAGACTTACGTTTGTTCGCTTGTTCGATGATCTCAGTTGCTGTGCGCTTCGCTTCTTTCAATTGATCAGAAGCGTTGGCTTGTGCTAGATCCAAGTCTTTCGCAGCACGTTCTGCTGCTTGAAGACCATCAGCAATTTTCTTCTGACGCTCTTCGATCGCTTGCATCAATGGTGGCCATACATACTTCATGCAGAACCACACAAATAGTGCGAACGAGATTGCTTGACCTAGCAGAGTTGCGTTTATGTTCACAACAGCTACCCCTCTATTTGGACTTAGTGTTAATCAGTGACAAGCGATAATCGCCCGTCCCGAGTTAAAGGTGATTAACCTAGTTGACCAACGAATGGGTTTGCGAAAGTGAATAGTAGCGCGATTACGATACCGATCATTGGAACCGCATCAAGTAGACCCGCGATGATGAACATCTTAACTTGTAGCATAGGAGCCATTTCTGGTTGACGTGCAGCACCTTCTAGGAATTTACCACCTAGCAGTGCGAAACCAATCGCTGTACCAAGAGAAGCAAGACCGACGATAATACCTACGGCGATTGCAGAAAAGCTCAGTAAAGTTTCCATTACTATCTCCAATTTATAGTTGTTGGCTTAGTGCCCAAATAAAAAGCTTTAAAAAAATTAATGATCAGGATCTTCGTGTGCCATTGACAGGTAAACAATTGTCAACATCATGAATACGAAGGCTTGAATCGTAATAACCAAGATATGGAAGATTGCCCACGGTAGTGAACCCATCCATTGTAAGTACCATGGTAGCATTGCCGCACAAAGAATGAATACAACCTCACCCGCGAACATGTTACCGAATAGACGCATACCAAGTGATAGAGGTTTCGCTAATAGCGATACCACTTCAATTAGTAGGTTAAACGGAATCATCAGTGGGTGATTGAATGGATGTAGTGCAAGTTCTTTTGCGAATCCACCTAGACCTTTTACTTTGATGCTGTAGTAAATCATCAATGCAAAAACGCCTAGAGCCATAGCCATGGTGATATTCACATCAGCAGACGGTACAACCTTAAGGTAAGGAATACCTAGCCAATGCTCTGCTGGGTATGGTAAGAAGTCGATAGGAACTAAGTCCATCACGTTCATCAAAAATACCCAACAAAAGATAGTCAGTGCTAAAGGCGCGATCAGTGGGTTGCGTCCATGGAACGTGTCTTTGACGTTATCGGCGACAAATTCAACGATCATTTCTACAGCACACTGAAGCTTACCCGGTACACCCGCTGTTGTTCTCTTTGCTACTTTGTAAAAAATTCCGAGGAAAATTAAACCAGTAAACCAAGAAAAAAACAGGCTATCGATATGTACGTTCCAGAAACTTGTCTCCGACCCTACTAAACCCAACTTGTATAGCGATAGGTTAGAAAGGTGGTGGGCAATGTAACCGGACGATGTTAGCGCTTCACCTGGCGCAGCCATAACTCATCCTATTTTTTGTTGTTAATGAATAGCACTGGTGCACAGATATTAATACCTAGTACCAGCAAATAGGTTAGTTTGAGGGGAACAAGTTCCACCTGCATATACATGTAGGCAACATAGAACAGTGCAACCGTGATGAGAATTTTCAGTACTTCACCCGTATAGAAGGAAGCAGCGATGCGCTTGGCAGCGCGAGCTCCACTAAACATGAAAGCACACAGCGCGAATACTGCATTGGCAACAACAAAAATGCCTCCGCCAATCAGCGCTGAAAATCCCCAGTCAGGATTTATGGCTACCGCCATTCCTGCTGCCACAAAAATAACCGCGCCAGACTGGATCATTAACAATTGCCTTGCGAGCTCTCGTCCTGGTCTAGCTAACGCAGCTACCATGTATTCGTACCTCTAGTAATATCCACTTCGCACTTAACTCTCTGTGCTGGGAAATTGGCGAAAATTATACGTTCAGTTCAACGTAAAGCAATTCGATTGCATCAAAAACTTACAGTTTTGTTTACAAAACGACAACTTTCGCACAAAATTCGATTAATTAGATTAATTGACCTAAATCAATTATCTCATCTAGGCCTCAAGCTTGGCAATTAGTTGGTCCAATTTGTGAGGCTCATCAAGACTTATCGTCAATTTCGCTTTTCCGTTTGCAGAACGGGTAAGAGAAACTTTTGCATCAAGCAGCTGACTCAATTTATGCGACATTTGCTCGGCTTCGGTATCCTCTTGTTGCCCTTTTTGCTCATTTTGTGGGGCTAAGCACTTTTTTACTAACTGTTCGGTTTGGCGAACAGTCATTTGCTTCTTAGCCACTTGTTGAGCTACTTCGACTTGCTGTTCGCCTTCTAACGCTAACAGAGCTCGAGCATGACCCATTTCCAATTTTTTATCTGCAACCAGACCTTTTACATCAACTTCCAACTGATTCAGACGTAATAGGTTACTGACCGTCGTTCTTGATTTACCAATCACATCGGCCACTTGCTGATGTGTCAGCGTGAATTCATCTTGTAGACGTTCAAGCGCTTGGGCTTCCTCAATCACATTCAAGTCTTCACGTTGAATGTTTTCAATCAACGCCATGGCGATGGCGGCACGATCTTCAACTTTTTTCACCAAACACGGCACGCGTTTTAAACCCGCCTGCCTTGCAGCACGCCAGCGGCGCTCACCTGCGATGATCTCAAACTGACCATTTTCGACCTGGCGAACCACGATTGGTTGAATAATGCCTTGTGATTGAATCGAAGCCGCTAGTTCTTCTAGCGCTTCAGGCGCCATATCTTTACGCGGTTGGTATACGCCCGGCTGCAATTGACCAATCGCTAAATCGGTTAACTCACCGTCTGCCGATAATTCTTGGCTATGCGATGCAATATGCTGTTTTTCACGAGCAAACGAACTGGTCGACAATAACGCATCCAGTCCTTTTCCGAGACCACGCTTAGACATGGGATTGAATTCCTTAGGTTAGAGTTAAACTGGGATTTCTTCGCGGCGGAGCATTTCGCCCGCTAGAGCAAGATACGCTTTGGCACCTGCGGAGTACTTATCGTAGTACATTGCTGGCTTACCGTGACTTGGCGCTTCAGCCAAACGAACATTACGCGGAATGACAGTACGGTAAACTTTATTCCCAAAGTGTTTTTTAAGTTGATCGGATACTTCATTCGATAAGCGGTTGCGTGGGTCGTACATGGTACGCAATAAACCTTCGATTTTTAGGTTTTCATTCACAACAGCCGCTAACTTGCTGATTGTATCCATAAGAGCAGTTAAACCTTCTAACGCAAAGTATTCACATTGCATCGGCACCAGCACAGAGTCAGCTGCCGCCATCGCATTGATTGTAAGAAGGTTTAGAGAAGGAGGACAATCAATAAAGATGAAATCATAGTTATCGCGAACTGACGACAATGCATTTTTTAGACGCACTTCACGAGCGAAAACTTCCATCAATTTGATTTCTGCCGCGGTTACGTCTCCGTTCGCCGCGATCAAATCATACTTCCCTGTTGTTTGGGTACAAACGACTTGATCGAACGGTGTATCTTCGACCAAAAGATCGTATGCGGTGGCATCGACCATATACTTATCCACGCCACTGGCCATCGTAGCATTGCCTTGCGGGTCGAGATCGATCACCAAAACCTTGCGCTTTGTTGCCGCCATCGAAGCCGCTAAGTTAATGCACGTTGTTGTTTTGCCGACCCCACCTTTCTGGTTGGCGATTGCTACAATTTTACCCACGATTACCTCGCTAATTTTCCTTGCGCGATAAGATTACTAGATGACGATCACCTTCCAACTCAGGAACAGCCAAAGATATGATCTCTGTCACACTGCACCATTCAGGAAGCTGATCCATTTCATCTTTAGGGTGCTGTCCTTTCAGCGCTAGAAACACCCCGTGCTCTTGTTTCGGCAAATGGTGGCACCATTCCACCATGTCTGTCATTGAAGCAAAAGCTCGACTCAAAACGCCATCAAATTTTTCTTCAGGTTGGAATTCTTCGACGCGACTTTGAATTGGTGTCACGTTTTTCAGCCCTAATGTGTGCACGACTTGCTTGATAAAACGAATGCGTTTGCCAAGACTGTCGAGCAAAAAGAAGGTTTTCTCAGGGTTCATTATTGCCAAAGGGATGCCCGGTAACCCCGGACCAGTACCAACATCAATGAAGCGCTCACCGGGCAGGTGTGCGCTTACAACGATACTATCAAGAATATGTTTCACTAACATATCAAGCGGATCACGTACCGATGTTAAATTGTACGCTTTGTTCCATTTGTCGAGCAGTTCGACATAACCAACTAACTGCTCTCGTTGCTGTTCTGACACTTCCAAATCGGTTTTCGCGATCAGTGAATCCAGCTTTGTTCGCAATGCGCTCATTATTCTTCCTCACCTTTCTTCAGCAAACCATGCTTTTTCAAGTGAACAAGTAGAATAGAAATTGCAGCAGGCGTAATACCAGAAATGCGTGATGCAATACCGATGCTCTCTGGTTTGGCCTCGCTCAGTTTAGCAACGACTTCGTTTGATAAACCTTTTACATCGCGGTAATCCAAATCAGCAGGTAACTTGGTATTTTCGTGACGCAGTGATTTTTCGATCTCTTCCTGCTGACGCTTGATGTAACCATCGTATTTCACTTGAATTTCAACTTGCTCAGCCGCTTGCTGATCTTCAAGTGCAGGAGCAAACGCTTCAAGTTGCGTCAGTTGCGAATAAGTGATCTCTGGACGACGCAGAAGATCCTCACCACTCGCTTCACGGGCCATTGGGGTTTTCAGCAGCTTGTTCAGCTCATCAACACCCTCTGACTTCGGATTCATCCACGTTGCTTTCAAACGCTGACGCTCCGTTTCCATATTGTTGATTTTCTCGTTAAAGCGAGCCCAACGAACATCATCAATCAAGCCTAGCTCGCGCGCTTTTTCCGTTAAACGTAAATCGGCGTTATCTTCACGAAGTAGCAGGCGGTATTCCGCACGAGAAGTGAACATGCGGTACGGCTCTTTGGTACCCATGGTCGATAAGTCATCAATCAACACGCCCATGTAAGCTTGGTCACGACGTGGGCTCCAGCCTTCTTTGTCTTGGCTAAACAAGCTTGCATTTAGACCGGCCATCAAGCCTTGCGCTGCGGCTTCTTCGTAGCCAGTCGTGCCATTAATCTGGCCAGCAAAGAACAAACCATGGATGAACTTCGTCTCGTACGTTTGCTTCAAATCACGTGGATCGAAGAAATCATATTCAATCGCATAACCTGGGCGAACGATGTGTGCATTTTCAAACCCTTTCATTGAGCGCACGATTTGTACTTGCACATCAAATGGCAAGCTGGTCGAGATACCATTAGGGTATAACTCGTGCGTGGTTAGGCCTTCTGGCTCAATGAAGATTTGGTGGCTGTTTTTGTCAGCGAAACGCATCACTTTGTCTTCAATAGACGGACAGTAACGAGGACCAATACCTTCAATCACACCTGCGTACATTGGACTGCGATCCAAGTTACTGCGGATCACATCGTGAGTTTGTTCATTGGTGTGGGTGATGAAACATGGAATCTGACGCGGATGCTGTTCACGTTTGCCCATGAACGAGAATACAGGCGTTGGGTTATCACCGTGCTGAGCTTCTAGCACTGAAAAATCAACAGTACGAGCATCAATGCGCGGTGGAGTACCTGTTTTTAAACGATCCACACGGAACGGCAGTTCACGCAGTCGATCCGCTAATGCGATCGATGGTGGATCCCCGGCACGACCACCAGACGAGCTTTCCATACCTATGTGGATCTTACCACCAAGGAAGGTACCCACGGTTAGCACAACGGCTTTCGCATGGAAGCGAAGTCCCATTTGAGTTACCACACCAACTGCGCGATCTTGTTCAACAATCAGATCATCAACTGACTGCTGGAACAACGTTAAGTTAGGCGCATTTTCTAATGCATTACGAACGTACGCTTTGTACAGAGCGCGATCGGCTTGAGCTCGAGTTGCTCGTACTGCAGGACCTTTGGAGGCATTTAGTGTACGAAACTGAATACCTGCATGGTCGATGGCTTCAGCCATCAAACCGCCCATAGCATCTACTTCTTTTACTAAGTGACCTTTACCAATACCACCGATCGCCGGATTACAAGACATCTGGCCTAATGTATCGATGTTATGGGTAAGGAGAAGCGTTTTTTGTCCTGTGCGTGCAGATGCGAGCGCGGCTTCCGTTCCTGCGTGTCCGCCACCGACAACAATGACGTCAAAGTTTTCGTGATAAAGCATGAACTGACCTCAGGTATTCAAAGGGATTTAATGGACAGATAAAGGAGCCGTATTTTACCTGCTTTATGCCAGAGAGAAAAACGTTTTCTCGTTTTATCCGTTTTAAGCTTCAAGATAAATATATATAAGATCTATATATATGATCTTTTATTAGATCTACTATTAGGATCGACCGTTTCTGTGGATAACCTAAAAATGATCAACAAGATCATGGATCTTCTTTGGATTATATCTTGTGATCATGATTGGATCAGATCGAGGATTACCTGGGATCAAAAGTGGTGGTTATACACAGGAGATAAAATTGATCAAAGTTGTTATTGGGATAACTAAAGGAAAATCACTGGATCTTATTGTAGTTATCCACAGTCTGTTTGGTTGGTTTTTGAGCGGTTAAACAAAATAATTTGGTGGGAGTTATTCACATGGGAGAAAACAGAGCCGAATTTCGACTCTGTTGAAGGGAAAGTCGTGAGTTTAAAAACGTTCGATATTCTCTTTTAACCACATCTCTGCGGCGTCTTCTGGCACATCATGGCTCAGTACATCGATTTTAAAGCAATCTGCGAGAGGGGTTGCACCAATATCCTCTAATAAATCATAAGCGTGTTGACCTGCGGCACAGAACGTATCGTAGCTAGAGTCACCAATCGCAATCACCGCAAATTTTACATCAGTCATTTTTGGCGGTGTATTTTGTAATGCTGCGATAAAAGGTTGGATATTATCAGGATACTCACCAGCTCCATGTGTAGAGGTGATCACCAACCACGTACCTTGATTTTCGATATCACTGAGGGAAGGCTGGTTGTGGATCGTTGTTTCAAATCCATTCTCGTTGAGTAGATCACTCAGGTGATCCCCTACGTATTCTGCGCCACCTAACGTGCTGCCTGTAATAATGTGGATCATACTTCTTCCTTATTGAATGCGACGGCTAAAGCTCATGGATGGCTTGCCGTACAAAAAGAAACGCGGTGTGAGTTAAGCTCAGCACCGCGCGTTCGATTATTTACTTCCCGATACAGAATGAAGAGAAGATTCGTCCCAGTAAGTCGTCAGAACTGAACTCACCGGTAATCTCATTGAGATGTTGTTGGGTGATGCGTAGCTCTTCAGCCAATATTTCACCAGCCATATAGCCTTCAAGCTGCTCCTGGCCTATTTGAAGGTGCTGTGCGGCACGTTCTAATGCATCGAGATGACGACGACGAGCCATAAACCCACCTTCACTGTTGCCAGAGAAGCCCATACACTCCTTGAGATGATCGCGCAGAGCTTCAACTCCTGCACCAGTCTTCGCTGACAAACGGATAAGGGTAGGGTTATTGACGTGGCAGATCCCCATATCTTCACCCGTTTGATCCGCTTTATTACGGATCACCGTTATGCCAATGTTGTCTGGTAGGCGATCCACAAAATCTGGCCAGATATCTTTCGGATCGGTGGCATCGGTTGTTGTGCCATCTACCATGAACAACACGCGGTCTGCTTGGGCTATTTCATCCCACGCACGTTCGATACCGATTTTCTCTA
This sequence comes from Vibrio sp. 947, assembly GCF_033339115.1. Classification (NCBI taxonomy): domain Bacteria; kingdom Pseudomonadati; phylum Pseudomonadota; class Gammaproteobacteria; order Vibrionales; family Vibrionaceae; genus Vibrio; species Vibrio sp. 947. The sequence goes on from NZ_JAWOTX010000024.1 coordinate 49,812, forward strand.
CTTCATCGGAAGCATCACGCAAACCTGCTGTATCAATGATGTGTAGTGGCATGCCATCAATATGGATGTGCTCACGCAGTACATCACGCGTGGTTCCTGCTATGTCGGTTACGATTGCAGACTCTTTACCCGATAGTGCGTTCAGCAGGCTTGATTTGCCCGCATTTGGACGACCCGCAATCACGACTTTCATCCCTTCACGCATAATAGCGCCTTGGTTAGCTTCTTTGCGCACCGCATCTAGGTTGTCGATGATGGCTTGTAGGTCACCAGCCACTTTACCGTCGGCCAAAAAGTCGATCTCTTCTTCAGGGAAGTCGATGGCTGCTTCAACATAGATACGCAAATGAATCAGCGACTCAACTAAGGTATTAATGCGGCCTGAAAATGCGCCCTGTAAGGATTGCAGTGCCGATTTTGCTGCTTCTTCAGAACTGGCATCAATGAGGTCTGCGATCGCCTCGGCTTGAGCGAGGTCGAGTTTATCGTTCAGAAATGCGCGTTCAGAGAACTCACCAGGGCGAGCAGCTCGAATACCATCTATACCTAGAATGCGTTTTATCAGCATATCCATCACGACAGGGCCGCCATGGCCTTGCAGCTCAAGTACGTCTTCACCTGTAAATGAGTGTGGGTTAGGGAAGTACAGTGCGATGCCCTGATCAAGCACAGTGCCATCTTCTGACTTAAACGGCAGGTACTCTGCGTAGCGAGGCTTTAGTGTTTTGCCAGTGACTTCTAACGCCACTTGGTTGGCTTTAGGGCCAGAAACTCGAATAATACCGACACCGCCACGACCAGGCGCGGTCGCTTGAGCGACAATCGTATCTGTAGTCATAATTTTGCCTTTTGAGCTGGGCTATAGGGAAGATACCTAGGGAGCCATCACAATTAATTAGCTGAATTGTAATCAGCCAAAAACAAAAAGGCGACCTTTTGGCCGCCTTTCTCAATCATTTCCTAAAAGGTTACTTGCTGTGTAAGCCTTTTTTCTCTAATCCTTTGTAGATCAGAGTTTGCTGGATAAGCGTTACGATGTTCGACACCAACCAGTACAGAACGAGACCTGATGGGAAGAACAAGAAGAAGAAGGTAAACATAACCGGCATAAAGGTCATGATCTTCTGCTGCATTGGATCCGTTACCGTTGTCGGGCTCATCTTCTGGATTAGGAACATAGACGCACCCATCAATAGCGGCAGGATGTAGTAAGGGTCCTGTGCTGAAAGGTCATGAATCCAACCGAAGAATGGAGAGTGACGTAGCTCTACCGATTCCATTAGTGCCCAGTAAAGCGCGATGAAAATAGGCATCTGTAGGATAAGAGGTAAACAGCCACCTAGTGGGTTCACTTTCTCTTTCTTGTACAGTTCCATCATTTCTTGGCTCATGCGCTGACGGTCATCACCGATACGCTCACGCATTGCTTGCAGCTTAGGCTGTAGCATGCGCATTTTCGCCATAGACGTGTATTGCGCTTTTGTTAGTGGGTACATTGCACCACGAACGATGAAGGTCAGACAGATGATTGCCACACCCCAGTTGCCAACAAAGCTCTGGATGAATGAAAGCAACATATGAAGAGGCTTCGCAATGAACCATAACCAGCCGTAGTCCACTACTAGGTCTAGGTTAGGTGCCACTTCTGCCATTTCATCTTGCAGTTTTGGACCAACCCAAAGTGTTGCTTCAAACTTAGCCTGATCGCCTGTTGCGATAGTTTTGTTCGGCATACGAACGCCGATGTCGCCTAGGTTGCCAATTACACGAGTGTATAGGTTAGTACCTGGTTCGTTACGTGGGATCCAAGCTGCGGCAAAGTAGTGCTGAATCATTGCTGCCCAACCTTGGCCATCGGCTAGGTTAAGAGACAGGTTGCGATCCTGCATATCATCAAAGCTGTACTTCTTGTAACGCGTATCTTCTGTTGAGTATGCGCCACCACGGTAAGTAGGCATTGTAATGCTACCACCATCGTCCATTAGGTTTTGACGTAGGTGAGCGTACATACCAAATGTTGCGTTGTTGCCTGAGTTGTTCACTACATCGTATTCAACATTAAGCGCGTAGCTGCCGCGTTTAAAGATGTAAGTTTTGGTGTATTCGATACCGTTTGCAGTGAATGTCATCGGAACGCGAAGTTCATCTTGACCGTCAGCCATTGTGAAGCTGTCTGCACTTACGTTGTAGTGAGGGCGATTTGTGCTGCTCAAGTCGATACCTTGAGGGCCCACTAGACCGCTTTGAGCGATAAATTGGTGACCTTGAGCGTCTTTAAGCAGAACAAAGGAATCTGATGAATCTAACTCAGCAGAGTATTCGTTAAGGTTGGCATGTACCACATCGCCACCAACGGTGTCGATCGACAGAGTTAAAACATCAGTCGTTACTGTGATAGTTTTTGCAGAAGCTTGCTGTTGACCAGGAACTGGGTCAAGTTCATCAGCAAAAGATGGTGCAGGTAGAGTGCTGCTTGATTGAGCCTGTTCAACTGCTTGAGGTTCTGGATTCTTTGCAACTTGCCATTGTTGAAACAGCAAAAAAGAAACCAGGGCCAAACCGATGAGCAGGATATTACGTTGAGAATCCATCGTTAGTTATCTCTGTCTTGTTTTTGGACTGGTGGAACGGGGTCATACCCCCCTTCATTCAAAGGGTGGCATTTTAATAGACGTTTGCCTGATAACCAACATCCTTTTACAAAACCGTGAGCTCTCAAAGCTTCTAGCGCGTAAGTGGAACAGGTTGGTGTGAACCGGCAACGAGGACCAATCAAAGGGCTGATAAACCAGCGATACAGATAAACGAGCCCAATGGCTATCCACGTGAAGGGCGAGACAGGCGTTGCCATAGCTTATCAAACAACTTAAAAATTTCCTCATTGCTTAAATCTTGCGCGCTTTTCTTCGCAATCACAACAAAATCTTTGTTTGGAAGCTGATGTTGATTGTTACGAAAGCTTTCACGAGCCAAACGCTTAAATCGGTTACGACCGACAGCCGTTTTGATTTGCTTTTTGGGAACCGCTAAACCTAATCGTGGGTGAGAAAGTTTGTTATTGCGAGCAATGATGGTGAAATGAGGCGAGCCAGCTCGATGAGCTTGCTGGAAGACGTTTTGATAATGCTCGGGAGTTAACAAACGTAACTCCCGATTAAACGCGTACGTGTTCAAAATAAACTAGCGATTATTTTGATAGGCGCGCACGGCCTTTTGCACGACGTGCGTTGATAACTTTACGACCGTTCTTAGTTGCCATGCGAGCACGGAAGCCGTGAGTACGCTTGCGCTTTAGAACTGTAGGTTGAAAAGTGCGTTTCATGATAATTACCTTTACTGATCAGTAGTTTTAGGTTCTTGTTAAACCCGGCGTGGGTATTTGCTTTCTTATATAAAGAAGCTCTTTATATAGAGAAGGACAACCGACGCCTCTCAACAAAGAGGCGGAATTGTAATCACACTCACATAATGTGTCAATGACTCAATGAGTACGAAATTCCGGCCGGGCGATTATACGTAGTGTGAGTAAAATCTCAAGGATCAATCGATCCTGATGCTTGATCGTTACTCTATTCCTACTTGGTTAAGGAATTTTTTCAAACGAGGATCTTGTGGATTATCGAAGATATCCTGTGGAGAACCTTGCTCAACGATATTGCCTTCCGCCATGAAGATCACTCTATCAGCGACTTCTTTCGCGAATTGCATCTCGTGCGTCACCACCAGCATGGTTTGATGCTGATTAGCTAACTTCTTCATTAATGAGAGAACTTCACCGACCCATTCAGGATCCAGCGCAGAAGTTGGTTCGTCAAACAACAGCAGTTCTGGTTGCAGCGCCATCGCTCGGCCGATACCCACGCGTTGTTGTTGGCCGCCAGATAATGCCGCTGGATAACTATCGCCTTTATCCCCAAGGCCGATGTCATCCAGAATTTGTTGCGCTCGTTTGAGAGCATCGGCTTTTTTCCAACCTCGAACGGTCACTAGACCTTCGGCAATGTTCTGGCGCGCATTCATATGGGCAAACAGGGCATAGTTTTGGAACACAAAGCCAGTTCGACGACGCAGCGCTAATACTTCGGCTTTAGTGTGTTTTTGAGTATCAACGGAGATGTCATCTATCGTGATACGACCTTCATCTGCTTGTTCTAGAAAGTTCACCGTACGCAGCAAGGTTGATTTACCCGTACCACTTGAGCCGATAATCACGATGATCTCACCTTGCTTAATATCGAGGTCGATGCCTTTCAGCACTTCAGTCTCACCAAAACGTTTGTGAATATTTTCTAACTTAATCATCGTACGTACGCCTTATTCAGTTTTGCTTCTGCCCAGATTTGTACGCGAGTCAGAATTACCACCACGCCCCAGTAAATAAGAGCAACCGCAAGGAAAGCTTCAAAGAAACGGAAACTTGATGAGGCTTCCATCTGTGCTTTCGCCATGATTTCGGCCACACCAAGCGTGAAAGCGAGAGACGTTGACTTGATCATATCGATGAAATAGTTCATCAATGAAGGCAGTGCGACACGCGTTGCTTGAGGTAAAATCACTCGGCGCATTGCTTGGGATGTCGTCATACCGACCGATAAGCTCGCTTCCATTTGGCTGCGATCAATGCCAATAATGGCGGCACGAATACTTTCCGCCATATAAGCGGCAAAGTGCAGCGTTAAACCGATAACCGCTGCTGAAAAGGCGTCGATACCGACCATCAATGGAAAAATTTGCGGTAAGCCGTAATAAAGCAGGAAAAGCTGAACCAACAGTGGGGTGCCACGGAAGAAGCTGATGTACAGTTGGCTTAATTGATCCAGAACTGGCAGTTTAAATACGCGAATATTGGCTAAAATGACGGATAAAATCAGCGAAAACACCAATCCCCATGTCGCCATTTCCATGGTTGTGCCAAGATATTTCAGCAATATCGGCAGCAGTTCCAACATGTAATTAAAGTCAAATCCCATACGGCTTACCTAAAGGCTAGAGAAAAGAAAAGGTGGAAAACAAGTTCCACCTTTACGTAAGTTTATTTTAGTCCGAGAGTGATACCACTTTGCGGCCTAAAGTACAAAGAGTTCTTATTTCGTGATGTCAGCGCCAAACCACTTCACGGAAATTTTCTCTACTGTACCATCTGCGCGCATCTCAGCCAGTGCTTTGTTTACTTCTTCTTGCAGCTTACGACCTTTCTCGTTGTCAACGAAAGGCCATGCGTTTTGAATGGTCTCAAACGGTTCGCCTGCCAATTCCAGAGGAAGGCCTGTTTTCTTAATCAGCTCTAACGCAGAAAGACGATCCATTACAAACGCGTCTGCACGACCGAGCGCCACGTCATGTTCGATACCTGTGTCGTACGTTTTAATGTTGATCTTGCCGTCTTTGTCGTATTGACGCAGCAGTTGCTCAAAGTTAGAGCCTAGGTTCACCGCAACGGTTTTGCCCGCAAGATCGTCAACACCTTTGATGCTGTCGTTGCCTTTACGCACGGTAATTTGTGCGCCATCTACAACGTAAGGGTCAGCAAATAGGTATTTAGCTTTACGCTCATCAGTCATGGTGATTTGGTTGGAGATCGTATCGATACGACCAGTTTCTAAAAGACCAAATAAACCAGAGAAGTTGGCTGTTACGTATTCGATTTTGTAATCGTTACGTTTACCGATTTCATCCCACATGTCGACTTCAAAGCCTTGTAGCTTGTCTTGCTTTACAAAAGTAAACGGGAAGTAGCGACCTGACATACCAACTTTGACTTCAGTAGCGGCTTGTACGGTTGCTGCCGACAGTGCAATGGCTGCAACGGCAACCTTAATCCAGTTTTTCATAATACATCTCCATAATTTTATGGTTGGAAATACTACTGTTAGTTAGCTCAATTAAATAAATAACCAAGAGCAATAACCTAGACCTGTGAGTTATTAGATAATAGAAGAAGAATGTTAAATGTGACGAAAATGCGAACTGAACCTAGCGAAATGATCGACAAAATCAACATTGGGAATAAAATAATACACAGACTTATCACCAATCGCTCGATCTTGTGAATTTTGCCCAATTGTGGATCGTTGTGTGGGCAAATTTGGGGCAAGGTGTGTTGATCTCATCAAGTTTGCAGAAATAATTGTGAATAACTTGGATCTTATTCACTGGATCGTCGATCAATCGCTGGCGATCTTGGTTATCAACAGGTAAAATTGCCAGTCTTTTCCGATAATTCAATTACTCAGTGGGGGCACCGTGTCATCTTCGCTTTGGCTGCAATGTTTGCAGCAGCTTCAAGAAGAGCTACCAGCTACAGAATTCAGCATGTGGGTTCGTCCGCTACAAGCGGAGCTCAATGACAATACTCTCACTCTATTCGCGCCAAACCGCTTTGTGTTGGACTGGGTGCGTGATAAGTATCTGAACAATATTACTCGCTTACTGCAGGAATACTGCGGTGGCGATATTCCTAACTTACGCTTTGAAGTGGGGAGCCGACCTGTCTCTGCTCCAAAACCAGCGCCGACACGTACGCCTGCAGATGTGGCTGCCGAGTCATCTGCACCTGCGCAATTACAGGCGCGTAAGCCAGTACACAAAACCTGGGATGACGACGCTCAAGCGATTGCGGCTATCAATCACCGCTCAAACATGAACCCAAAACACAAGTTCGACAACTTTGTTGAAGGTAAGTCGAACCAACTGGGTTTGGCTGCGGCGCGTCAGGTATCGGATAACCCAGGTGCAGCTTACAACCCACTATTCCTATACGGCGGCACGGGTTTGGGTAAAACCCACTTATTGCATGCGGTGGGTAACGCGATTGTGGATAACAACCCGAACGCAAAAGTGGTCTACATGCACTCAGAACGTTTTGTGCAAGACATGGTAAAAGCGTTGCAAAACAATGCGATTGAAGAATTCAAACGCTACTACCGCAGCGTGGATGCGCTCCTTATCGATGACATCCAATTCTTTGCTAATAAAGAACGTTCACAAGAAGAATTCTTCCATACCTTCAACGCACTATTGGAAGGTAATCAGCAGATCATTCTAACGTCTGACCGTTATCCTAAAGAAATTAATGGCGTTGAAGATCGTCTTAAATCTCGCTTTGGTTGGGGTCTTACTGTTGCGATCGAGCCGCCTGAGCTTGAAACGCGTGTGGCGATCTTGATGAAAAAAGCTGAAGATCACCAAATCCACCTTGCTGATGAAGTGGCATTCTTTATTGCCAAGCGTCTGCGTTCGAACGTTCGTGAGCTCGAAGGTGCACTGAACCGTGTTATCGCGAACGCGAACTTTACTGGTCGTCCAATTACGATTGATTTTGTTCGTGAAGCGCTGCGCGATCTGCTTGCTCTACAAGAGAAGCTGGTGACTATCGATAACATTCAAAAGACCGTGGCGGAATACTACAAGATTAAAGTAGCGGACTTGCTGTCTAAGCGTCGTTCTCGTTCTGTAGCGCGTCCTCGTCAGCTGGCTATGGCGTTAGCAAAAGAACTAACCAACCATAGCTTGCCTGAAATTGGCGATGCGTTTGGGGGCCGCGATCATACGACCGTACTTCATGCTTGTCGCAAGATTGAGCAGCTGCGTGAAGAGAGCCACGACATTAAAGAAGATTACTCTAACTTGATTCGCACCCTGTCTTCGTAATCGGTTAGAATAACGGTATTCTAAGCAAATCATTTATTGAGCTGACAGCGTAAAGAGCCAAGCATGAAATTTACCATTGAACGTAGTCATTTAATCAAACCGCTACAGCAGGTTTCGGGCGCTTTAGGTGGCCGACCAACTCTGCCAATCCTGGGTAACCTACTTATTAAAGTAGAAGAGAACGTATTGTCGATGACGGCAACCGATCTTGAAGTAGAGTTAGTAAGCAAAGTGACGCTAGAAGGTGATTTTGAAGCGGGCAGCATTACCGTTCCTTCGCGTAAGTTTCTCGATATCTGCCGTGGTTTACCGGACGATGCGATCATCACATTTGTATTAGAAGGTGATCGCGTACAAGTTCGCTCTGGTCGCAGCCGTTTCTCGTTGGCAACGCTTCCTGCGAACGATTTCCCTAATATTGAAGACTGGCAAAGCGAAGTGGAAGTATCACTGAGCCAAGCCGATCTACGTACGCTGATCGACAAAACTCAGTTCTCGATGGCGAATCAAGACGTTCGTTACTACCTCAACGGCATGTTGTTTGAAATTGACGGCACCACGTTACGCAGCGTGGCGACGGACGGCCACCGTATGGCGGTATCGCAAACTCAGCTAGGTGCAGACTTTGCGCAGAAGCAAATCATCGTGCCACGCAAAGGTGTGCAAGAATTAGTAAAGTTGATGGATGCGCCAGAGCAGCCTGTAGTACTTCAGATCGGTAGCTCCAATGTTCGTGCTGAGGTGAATAACTTTACTTTTACCTCTAAGTTGGTTGATGGTCGTTTCCCTGACTACCGCCGTGTATTGCCTCAGAGCACCAATAAGACCCTAATAGCAAGTTGTGACGAGTTGCGCCAAGCCTTCTCTCGTGCTGCGATTCTTTCCAACGAAAAATTCCGTGGCGTGCGTGTGAATCTGGCTGATACTGAAATGCGCATAACCGCGAATAACCCAGAGCAAGAAGAAGCGGAAGAGATGCTTGATGTAACCTTTGAAGGTGACGCCATCGAAATCGGCTTTAACGTAAGCTATGTGCTTGATGTTCTGAACACGTTGCGTTGTGAAAATGTACGTGTGTCGATGTCGGATGCTAACGCTAGCGCATTGATTGAAAATGCCGACGATGACAGTGCCATGTACGTGGTGATGCCAATTCGTCTATAAGCCAACTGAATGCCTCTTTCTCGTCTCATCATTCAGCAGTTTCGAAACATTAAAGCCTGTGATATTGAGTTATCAGCAGGCTTTAACTTTCTTATCGGGCCGAACGGCAGCGGTAAAACCAGTGTCTTAGAAGCGGTTTATCTGCTCGGGCATGGCCGCTCATTCAAGAGCTCTCTCACCGGACGAGTGATACAAAATGAGTGTGACGAACTGTTTGTTCATGGTCGTTTTTTGAACTCGGATCAATTTGAGCTACCTATCGGCATTAATAAGCAGCGTGATGGCTCAACAGAGGTTAAAATAGGCGGTCAATCTGGACAAAAATTAGCGCAGCTGGCACAAGTTCTGCCTCTGCAGTTGATACACCCAGAAGGGTTTGATTTACTGACAGATGGCCCTAAACATCGTCGTGCGTTTATTGATTGGGGCGTGTTTCATACCGAGCCCGCTTTTTATCAAGCATGGGGAAGGTTCAAGCGTCTGAACAAGCAGCGCAACGCGTTGTTGAAAACCGCCAATAGTTATCGTGAGCTCAGTTATTGGGATCAGGAAATGGCAGGGTTGGCTGAAAACATCAGCCAATGGCGAGCAAGTTACATCGAGCAGATGAAAACCGTCGCAGAAACTATCTGTCAGACATTTTTGCCAGAATTTGAGATCCAATTGAAGTATTATCGTGGCTGGGATAAAGACACTCCATACCACGAGATACTAGAAAAGAATTTTGAGCGTGATCAGGCATTGGGATACACCTTTAGTGGCCCAAACAAAGCTGATTTGCGCATTAAAGTGAACGGAACGCCCGTTGAAGATGTTCTGTCACGCGGTCAATTAAAACTCATGGTGTGTGCATTGCGTGTAGCGCAAGGGCAACACCTGACAGAGATGGCCGGTAAACAATGCATTTACCTAATTGATGACTTCGCGTCGGAATTAGATAGCCAACGTCGCAAGCGTCTTGCTGACTGCTTAAAAGAGACGGGCGCACAAGTATTTGTAAGCTCTATCACTGAAAGCCAAATCGCCGATATGTTGGACGATAACGGTAAATTGTTTCATGTGGAACATGGCAGGATAGAGTCAAACTAGAAGAGAGAAACTCATGTCTGAAAATTACGATTCATCGAGTATTAAGGTACTGAAGGGTCTGGATGCGGTACGTAAGCGTCCAGGAATGTACATCGGCGATACGGACGACGGCACCGGCCTTCACCACATGGTTTTCGAGGTGGTGGATAACTCAATTGATGAAGCGTTGGCAGGTCACTGTAAAGACATCGTTGTGACAATTCATGAGGATAACTCGGTTTCCGTTAGCGATGATGGTCGTGGCATTCCAACAGAAATCCACTCAGAGGAAAATGTCTCTGCAGCAGAAGTAATCATGACGGTTCTTCACGCGGGTGGTAAGTTCGACGATAACTCATACAAAGTATCGGGTGGTCTTCACGGGGTAGGTGTTTCAGTAGTAAACGCACTATCAGAGAAAGTTGAGCTAACGATTCATCGTGGTGGCCATATCCATACGCAAACCTACCGCCATGGTGAGCCTCAAGCGCCACTAGCCGTTGTGGGTGATACGGATAAAACCGGTACACAAATTCGTTTCTGGCCAAGTGCCGAGACGTTCTCTAACACAGAGTTCCACTATGACATTCTGGCGAAACGCCTGCGTGAACTGTCATTCCTGAACTCTGGTGTGTCGATCAAATTGGTTGATGAACGTGAAGCGGACAAACATGATCACTTCATGTATGAAGGTGGTATTCAAGCGTTCGTTGATCACCTAAACACCAACAAAACGCCAATCATCGAAAAAATCTTCCACTTTAACTCTGAGCGTGAAGACGGCATTTCAGTTGAAGTGGCGATGCAATGGAACGATGGTTTCCAAGAGAACATCTTCTGCTTTACCAACAATATCCCACAGCGTGATGGTGGTACTCACCTTGCTGGTTTCCGTGCTGCGCTAACACGTACATTGAACAGCTTTATGGATAAAGAAGGTTTCTCGAAGAAAGCGAAAACAGCGACTTCAGGCGACGATGCGCGTGAAGGTCTAACTGCGGTTGTTTCGGTGAAAGTGCCTGATCCTAAGTTCTCAAGCCAAACAAAAGACAAACTAGTTTCTTCTGAAGTGAAATCAGCTGTTGAGTCTGCAATGGGTGAAAAACTGTCTGAGTTCCTGATTGAGAACCCGACAGAAGCGAAGATGGTTTGTTCGAAAATCATCGATGCAGCACGTGCACGTGAAGCTGCGCGTAAAGCTCGTGAAATGACGCGCCGTAAAGGTGCACTAGACCTAGCTGGTCTTCCAGGTAAACTTGCAGACTGTCAGGAAAAAGATCCGGCACTCTCTGAACTGTACATAGTGGAGGGTGATTCGGCAGGCGGCTCCGCAAAACAAGGCCGTAACCGTAAGAACCAAGCGATCCTACCGCTAAAAGGTAAGATTCTTAACGTAGAAAAAGCGCGTTTCGACAAGATGCTATCTTCTCAAGAAGTAGCAACACTGATCACCGCACTAGGTTGTGGTATCGGTCGTGACGAGTACAACCCGGACAAGCTTCGTTACCACAACATCATCATCATGACCGATGCCGATGTCGATGGTTCGCACATCCGTACGCTACTGTTGACCTTCTTCTACCGTCAAATGCCAGAGCTTATCGAGCGTGGCTATGTGTACATCGCTCAGCCACCACTATACAAAGTGAAAAAAGGCAAACAAGAGCAGTACATCAAAGATGAAGAAGCGATGAACCAATACCAAGTATCATTGGCTCTGGACAATGCATCGCTACACGTAAACGCAGAAGCACCTGCACTGGCAGGTGAAGCACTAGAGAAGCTTGTTCAACAGTACAATGCGGGTATTAAACTGGCGGAACGTATGAGCCGTCGCTACCCAAGTGCTTTGGTAAACGAGTTGATTTACACTCCTCGCCTAACGCCAGAGCAATGCCATGACGCATCAGTTGTGGAAGCTTGGACGAAGCAGCTTATTGAACAGCTGAATGCGAAAGAAGTGGGTGCAAGTCAGTACAGCTACGAAGTTGAGCAGCACGAAGAGCTAGGCTTAAACTTGCCTAAGATTGTGGTTCGTACTCACGGCGTGACGCACGAACATGCAATTAGCATCGACTTCCTAAACTCGAAAGAGTACGGCAAGTTGGCCGATCTATCAGAAGCACTTGATGGACTTCTGGAAGAAGGCGCGTACATCAAACGTGGTGAGCGTACTATGCCAGTGGCAAACTTTGCAGAAGCGCTTGACTGGTTAGTGAAAGAGTCAATGCGTGGCTTAAGCCGTCAGCGCTACAAAGGTCTAGGTGAGATGAACCCAGACCAACTTTGGGAAACCACCATGGACCCAGAAACTCGTCGTATGATGCAGGTAACGATTGAAGATGCGGTAGGCGCAGATCAACTGTTCACTACGCTAATGGGTGACCAAGTAGAACCTCGTCGTAACTTCATCGAAGAGAACGCACTGAAAGTAGCGAACCTAGACGTATAACGACACTGTTCGTGATAGTAAAAAGCAGCGAGAAATCGCTGCTTTTTTTGTTGTACCACCAGCTAAAATCGCCACTTTCTGCTAAAGCGGATGTTTTTCTGGTACTAACTGCCAACAACCCGATCAAGCCTGCCATTTTATATCTGTTTTCTTTTTTTCTCGCCATTTTGTTCGCTTGAGCGCTTTTGCTTTCTTTTTTCTGCTCGCTATAGTGCTGAAGAGCTGATGAATAAGGAGACTAAGAAAATGGTGATGACTTTCCTGAACTAAGCCGGAAGTGATGCACTTCCGGTTCAATGCACTGAATTTATTTGTAAGACAAGGCATTAAGAAGGAAATAATCATGTTTGAACGCTGGTTCTCAGCGTACTGCTTGGCGCTGCGAACTTGGTGGTTAACCAGTCGCTTTTTAACCTATCAATCACCACTAAGGTTGTTATCGCTATTTGAAATCTGCGAGCAACAAGCCCATTGCCGTAACCGAGCTCGTATTGCGGTTGGGGACACGGTTCGCTTAGTGGATGTTGAACGCGCCTATCAATATCGCATGACATTGGTCAGCTCGCGTAAGGGGCAACCCATGACAGGTATGCTCGCGGTCGATTCTTATTTGGGGTCTCGACTGTTAGGTCGAGCTAAAAATGATGCGCTCGAAGTGGAAATTTTTAATCAGCGACGCTGCTTTGTGATTACTGAAATTGTTCATCAATCGCAGCCACCAGCTCAGAAAATGCTGTGTGGTTGTCTGTTGTGCCAATAAATAGAGGTGAAGTCATGAGTAAGAAAGAAAAGAAACAACCGCAGTTGAGTCTAAAAGAAAAGCGCAAACTAAAGCAGGAAAAGGCGGCAGAAAAGGGCGTTGTAAAAGCGCGTAAATCCTCCCGCAAGTAAAGTGTAGATTGAGCCCTCCAGAACGGCGGGCTTTTTATCACTGATCGCGAAGTGATGAGGAACTAAGCTGTTCAAGGGGATAGTGGATGCTTTAAAAATTTTTTATTTTTTCCCTTGAAAGTCATTTTTGACGACCTTATATCTAGTTGTGAAGAGGGTGACTGGCTTGCTAGAGACTAGAAGACCAGCCCTCTGAAATCGCTAAAACGAGATCGCTCAGAAGAGGATATGGCGTTTTAGCACACAACTTAAACCTTTAGATTCAATATCATGTCTCCGAGCCAAACCAAGGCCAGTGGAATGATAAGAATCTCTTAGTTCGGCGTTGGTTTTTGCATAAACACGCCAGTAGGATGAAACTCATCTGAACTAAGACTATTGCTTAATTAAGAGGATAGATTTATGCGTAATGTAGATTTCTCACCACTATACCGTAATGCAATTGGCTTTGATCGTCTGCTAAACCTGATGGAAGCGAATACAGCGAAAAATACTTCTGGCGGTTACCCTCCATACAACATTGAGCAAAAAGACGAGCACAACTACCGTATTACTATGGCCGTTGCTGGCTTTGCTGAAGAACAGCTCGATCTGACTCAAAACGAAAACATGTTGATTGTGAAGGGCGAACGTAAAGCAGAAGAAGGCAAAAACTACGTTTACCAAGGTATTGCAGAACGTGATTTTGAACGTAAATTCCAGCTAGCGGATTACGTAAAAGTCGTGGGTGCATCAATGGAAAACGGTCTGCTTCATATCGATTTAGTTCGTGAAATCCCTGAAGCCATGCAACCACGTAAGATTGCTATCGGTGGCAACAACCTGATTGAGAACAACTAATCAGTTAACCACCCGGTTATAGAATGAGAAAGAGCGCCATATGGGCGCTCTTTTTAGTTTGGGGGTTTTCAAATCCGCTATTTCAAAGCCGTAATTTCAAAGAGAAGAACGGCTGAGTTCAATCCGTCTATTTACCTTCGCGGTAAGCCTTTTCCACTTCTTCAGCGATAATCGCAATGCCTTTTTGCATCATCTCATCATCTTGAACGTAGTTCATACGCAGGCATTGGTGCGCGTGATCCCACTCGTCTTGCTGACCAATAAAGAAATATTCACCAGGGACAATCAATACGCCACGCGCTTTCAAGCGTTGGTACAGTTCCATTGTTGTGATTGGCAGTTCATCAAACCATAACCACAAGAAGATAGCGCCTTCTGGCTTGTGGATGCGGAAGCGCTCATCGGTAATCGCTTCTTGGAGTAGTTCAACTGCACGTTGTGACTTCTGTTTGTAGAACGGCTTAATGACCTCTGAGCTTAGTTTAAGCAGATCGCCTTTGCCAATGATGTGGTTTGCCAGCGCTGGACCAACACTGCCCGGCGCTAGGCTGATGATGCCGTTCATATTGGTTAATGCTTGCGTGATTTCTTCACTCGCAATCACAATGCCACAACGCACGCCCGGTAAACCAAGCTTAGATAGGCTCATGCATAGGATGGTGTTTTCATTCCAGAACGGTTCGACATCTTCAAAGATGATGTTCGGGAAAGGTAGACCGTAGGCGTTATCGATGATCAGTGGGATGTTGTTCTCACGTGCTAGCTTGTCCAGCTTACGTACTTCTTCATCTGTTAGTACATTACCCGTTGGGTTAGTTGGGCGAGACGCGCAGATTGCCGCAACAGAGTCGTCGACGGCGAGTTGCTCAAAATCGACGTGGTATTTAAACAGGCCGTTATCTAACAGCTCGATTTCTGGGTGGTAAGAGATAAAGATATCTTCATCAATGCCAGCATCACCATAACCGATGTATTCAGGCGCGATAGGCAGTAGCACTTTCTTGTGCGAACCGTCTGGCTGTTTACCTGCCAACAAGTTGAACAAGTAGAAAAAGCCACTTTGGCTACCGTTAGTTAGGCTGATGTTTTTTTCGGAAATATCCCAGCCGTAAGTTTCACGGAATAACTGAGCTAGCGCTTTGACGAACGCGTCTTTACCCTGCGGGCCATCGTAGTTGGCGAGGGCGGCGACGAGCTCCCCACTGGCGAGCATTTCCTCACTGGCTTGGTGAAAGTAATCGAGCATGGCAGGAATGGCGGCAGGATTACCTCCACCGAGCATGATGGCACCTGGTGTGCGCAGACCATCATTCAAATCGTCCATTAACTGCGTAATACCTGAATACTGATTAAATTTTTCACCAAACTTTGAGAACTGCATGCTGACTTATACCTAATTCATTGTGATTGCTTTGTGTATGTTTATGCCGATGTTTTATCGGCTTATCGAGTAATCCTTGACCTTACCTCAATGTGTAATTAACGCAAAGTGTGAATTAAGCCGAGAAAGAAAAAAGTGCGTCATCAGACCAGAGGAACGAGACAAAAGGGCAAAAAGAACAATAAAAAAGGGAAGCTTATGCTTCCCTTGCTGGTGGAGAGAGTGTGATTTACTCACCGGTGTAAACAATCAGCACCTTGTCGTCTTGGTATTGGCGTTCGAACGCGTAGTAACCTTCTTGGTTGCGAGTGATGTGCTTACCTTGAGCTACCGCTGGGTGGCGTTTACGGAATTCGCCCAACTTTTGCCAATGTTGCAGTAGATCTTCTCGCTCGCCATGAATCTTATCCCATGGCATATCTGAGCGTGTGCCTTGGTGGGTGTCTGAACCAGTAATGCCAAAATCACGAGCTATCTCATCACCGTAATAGATCTGTACTGCACCGGGAGCCAGCATCAGTGCATTCGCGGCACGAGCTTGGTCATCAAAACTGCGGCTGCGAGCCGACCAAAACAGCTGTGTATCGTGTGAAGACAGATAGCTCAACACATTGAACTCAGGATCGGTATTGATGCGCTCTGCATAGCGGCGGTAATCATTATCAAGTTGAGCGAAACACTTCAGGGCTTTTGGTGCTACGTCAGATTGGAACTCGAAGTTGATGATGGAATCGAAGCCGTTATCGAAATACGGGCTCTTCACTACGCTGTGTGCCCACACTTCACCTGTCATCCAGAAAGGTAGGTCATCCAAGGCTTTGTCCGGGTTGTTTTGCTTCCACTGAGCAAGCGCCTGAGTGGTGCTGGTTTTCAACTCTGACCACGCTTCCATTTCTACGTGTTTAGCGGTGTCGACACGGAAGCCATCAATGCCATAGTCGCGCACCCAATCGGATAACCACGTAATGAGATGCTCACGCGGGGTTTGCAGCTCATCTTGCGCATTGGTGTCTTTATTGCGGAAGAAGTTTGGTAGTCCGGTTTTTTGAGTTGATTCGGTTTTGAGATCCGGTAGGTAGTTCAAAGACATGGTGATGTCGTTGTAGCCCGGAGCATCGTAGTCACCAATGTCGGTGCGGATCCAATCTTTGCCCCACCATTTATCCCACGCTTCGCTATCACCGTATTTGATGTAATCGTTGAAGCTGTGCCAGCTTTGTCCTGATTTTGGCTGCCAGTCGGTCCATTTTTCACCGAGGACTTCTTTGGCTTCTTGGTCATCAAGGTAAAGCTGACCAAAGCCGAATTCCTGCATGTCTGCTAATGTTGCGTAGCCAGTGTGGTTCATGACTACATCCCAAATCACGCGGATGCCTTTCTTGTGGGCGGTATCGACGAAGGTTCTGAGTTCATCTTCGGTGCCCATGTTGGCATCAAGCTTGGTCCAATCTTGGTGGTAGTAGCCGTGGTAGCCGTAGTGCTTAAAGTCGCCTTTATCGCCGCCGCCAACCCAGCCGTGGATTTGTTCCAGTGGTGAAGTTATCCAGATAGCATTGACACCAAGTGATTCGATGTAATCGAGTTTTTTCGTTAGACCCGCTAAGTCACCACCGTGGAAGGTACCAATCTCATATTTTCCGTCTTTGCTGCGACCGTAGCTGTTGTCGTTGTCTGGGTTGCCATTGTAGAAGCGGTCGGTCATGACGAAGTACACCGTCGCATTGTCCCAACTGAACGGTTTGTCGGCTTGCTGTTCAACTTCTTCTAGCAGCAATAGACCTTGGCTCATAGGACCCGGTTGCATGGTGACGCTGCCATTGGCGACAGTGGTTTCTTGTCCGGTTAAGGCATCACGAACGACAGTGCCATCATTAAAGGTTTGGGCAACGTTGATGGTTTTTGGCGTGTCAGTTGCGACAGGGCAAGAGTAGGTGATGTCCTGACTCTGTTTTGGTTTGATTTTTACCGTCAGCTCATTGGTGGTTGGATTGAGCGTAAATTGATAGGTATTGGCTTTGAAGATGCGCAGCGGCATTTGTGCGTCAGTGGCGCAGTTATCCATTTTTAATGGACGATTGAATTTGATGCGATCTTCTTCTGCTAGGGCAAAGCTACTGCCACAGCTTTGCTTACTGTCGGCAATGGTAAAGGTGTAGCTGCCTTTTTCGAGTTTTTGCTCAGCGACAAGTAAGCCTTGTGAGTTTTCCTCAAAAACAACAGTGTCATCACCAACGTTTAATACGATGGCATTTTCTGGTATCTGGCTGCAGGCGCTCAGTAGACCGATAGAGAGTGCGAGAATTGTTTTTTTCATTGTGTCCTTCCCCCGAATAAACAGTCCAGTTATAGCAAAACTGTGCCTCTACAATCCGAGCTCTACACCAACAAGTTAAACGCGTCTCACCCTACAAATTTTAGTCTTGTTCACAAAATGAATAATAAGCGTCACCTTCATCGGTTTGAAGGCAACAAAAAAGGGAAGCATCAGCTTCCCTTTTAGTTATTTCTTAATCACTTCGAAGAGTAATGAATTACTTTTGAAGCAAAGAAATGTCTGCGATCTGTAGGAACAGGTTACGCAGGTTGTTCAGTAGTGTCAGACGGTTCTTCTTAAGTGCTTCGTCGTCTGCCATTACCATTACGTTATCAAAGAACGCATCAACTGGTTCACGTAGGTCAGCTAGCTTGCTTAGGGCTTCTTGGTAGTTACCTGTAGCAAATGCTGGCTCTAGCGCTTCAGTCATTACTTCAACGCTTTCTGCTAGTGCTTTCTCTGCGTCTTTTTGTAGAAGTGCTAGGTCGATGTCTGCTGCTAGTTCGCCGTCGAATTTCGCTAGGATATTACCTACACGTTTGTTCGCTGCTGCTAGAGACTCTGCTGCTTCTAGTTCACGGAAGTGAGAAACCGCTTTAACTCGTTGGTCGAAGTCTGCTGGTTTCGTCGGACGACGAGCTAGAACCGCTTGAATGATGTCTACGCTGAAGCCTTCGTCTTGGTACCAAGCACGGAAACGACCAAGCATGAACTCGATAACGTCTTGCTCAACATTGTCGTTGGTTAGGCGGTCGCCAAACAGTGACTTCGCTTTCGCTACTAGGTCAACAAGATCTAGGTTGTAGCCGTATTCAACGATGATACGTAGTACACCTAGAGATGCGCGGCGAAGTGCGAATGGGTCGCTGCCTTTAGGCGCTTGACCAATACCGAAGATACCTACGATAGTGTCTAGCTTGTCTGCCATTGCAACTGCAGTTGAAACGCCGTTAGATGGTAGTTCATCACCTGCGAAACGAGGCATGTATTGCTCGTTCAGTGCGACTGCAACTTCTTCTGCTTCACCGTCGTGGCGAGCATAGTGCATACCCATAACACCTTGAGTATCCGTGAATTCGAATACCATTGAGGTCATTAGGTCACATTTTGCTAGTAGACCAGCACGCTTTGATTTCTCAACGTCAGCACCGATTTGCTCAGCAATGTAGCCAGCAAGTTCTGTGATGCGGTCTGTTTTGTCTTTGATCGTAGCCAGTTGCTTTTGGAAGATCGCTTGCTCTAGTTCAGGTAGACGGTCGATAAGCGGACGCTTACGGTCTGTGTTGAAGAAGAACTCTGCGTCAGCAAGACGAGGGCGAACTACTTTCTCGTTACCTTCGATTACGTAACGAGGCTCTTTTGATTCGATGTTCGATACGAAGATGAAGTTAGGTAGTAGCTTCTTGTTTTCGTCGTAAACAGGGAAGTATTTTTGGTCACCTTTCATGGTGTATACCAACGCTTCAGAAGGCACTTTTAGGAACTCTTCTTCAAACTTCGCTGTTAGTACCACTGGCCATTCAACCAGAGACGTTACTTCTTCTACTAGGTCATCTTCTAGGTCAGCGATACCGCCAACCGCTGCTGCCGCTTTTTGTGCGTCAGCTAGGATGATTGCTTTACGCGCTTCGTAATCTGCCATTACTTTACCGCGCTCTTCTAGAATCGCAGGGTATTGCTCAGCAGAATCGATAGTGAACTCTTGCTCACCCATGAAGCGGTGACCACGGATAGTGCGGTCTGAAGCGACACCAAGGATCTCGCCTTCGATTAGGTCGCTGCCCATTAGCATGGTTAGCGTCTTAACTGGACGGATGAACTGAGTTGTTTTGTTACCCCAGCGCATTGGTTTTGCGATAGGTA
Organism: Vibrio sp. 947; assembly: GCF_033339115.1. NCBI lineage: Bacteria > Pseudomonadati > Pseudomonadota > Gammaproteobacteria > Vibrionales > Vibrionaceae > Vibrio > Vibrio sp. 947. The sequence goes on from NZ_JAWOTX010000024.1 coordinate 69,435, forward strand.
GGTTTGCTAGTGCTTTCGCTGCAAGTTCAACGACGATTTCAGACGTTGGCTGACCTTTCACTTCTTGTTTGAACAGTAGCCATTCACCTTTGTCTGTAACCATGCGCTCTGCTTGGTCAACCGTGATGCCACAACCGCGTGCCCAGCCTTGAGCCGCTTTTGTTGGGTTGCCTTCTGCGTCAAATGCTGCAGAAACCGCAGGACCACGCTTTTCAACAACTTTGTCAGACTGGCTGTCTGCTAGTGCTGCTACTTTTAGAGCAAGACGACGAGGTGCCGCGAACCATTTCACGCCCTCGTGAGCAAGCTCAGCGCCTTTTAGTTCTGCTTCGAAGTTTGCTGCGAATGCTTCAGCTAGTGTGCGAAGTTGCGTTGGTGGTAGCTCTTCTGTACCTAGCTCGATTAGAAATTCTTTTGCCATGTTACTCTACCCCTTACGCTTGTTCTTTCTTACACATTGGGAAGCCAAGAGCTTCACGCGATGCGTAGTATGCTTCTGCAACTGCTTTAGTCAGGTTGCGGATGCGTAGGATGTAACGTTGGCGTTCAGTTACTGAGATCGCTTTACGTGCGTCTAGTAGGTTGAATGCGTGACCGGCTTTTAGGATGCGCTCGTAAGCAGGTAGTGGCAGTGGCTTTTCAAGCTCAAGTAGCTCTTTACACTCTTTTTCACACTGTTCGAAGAAGCCAAATAGGAATTCAACGTCTGCGTGCTCGAAGTTGTAAGTTGATTGCTCTACTTCGTTTTGGTGGAAGATGTCACCGTAAGTCACTTTGCTGCCGTCTGGTGCGATGTTCCAAACTAGGTCGTAAACAGAGTCTACTTCTTGGATGTACATTGCTAGACGTTCGATACCGTAAGTGATCTCACCAGTTACTGGCTTACACTCAAGACCACCAACTTGCTGGAAGTAAGTAAACTGAGTCACTTCCATGCCGTTTAGCCAAACTTCCCAGCCCAGACCCCATGCGCCTAGTGTTGGGTTTTCCCAGTTGTCTTCTACGAAACGGATGTCGTGTACAAGAGGGTCAATACCAAGAACTTCAAGGGAGCCAAGGTACAACTCTTGAATATTGTCAGGCGATGGTTTTAGCGCTACTTGGAATTGGTAGTAGTGCTGAAGACGGTTAGGGTTTTCACCGTAACGGCCATCAGTAGGACGACGTGAAGGTTGTACGTAAGCTGTCGACATTGGCTCTGGGCCAAGCGCTCGTAGACAGGTCATTGGGTGAGAGGTACCCGCACCCACTTCCATATCTAGCGGTTGAACAATGGTACAACCATTTTGAGCCCAATAATCCTGCAGCGCGAGGATCATTCCCTGGAAGGTTTTGATATCGTATTTTTGCATAAGTCAGGTTCGCGCGATTCTCTTGTTACTCGTTAATTCGTCATCTATGCCGAGTTTTTCAACTCTAACAACGGCGATAAAGAGTAATTACGGTTGAATAAATTAACAATCTAGTATAACCAGATATTGAGCATGGGAGTAGAGCTAATCTTGATTAATTCGTGGGCGATTTTCTCCTTTAATGAATTTTTACCGCGTTATCTGCTGTATTTTTCCTAAAAGGGAGTTTTTGCCTGCTTTGGCTCTTGAGAAGCGCAACAAAGGTGGCTAGAATTGCGCCTGTCTTTGGGGAGTAGCTTACCTGATGAAGTTTCTGTTTCATCTGGTTCGTCCGTCAACATAATTGGTGCAAAATCACCATGGCGTTCGAGACTTGAAGCCTTTCAAGTTTAGCAAGACCTTAGACAAATCATCACGAACCGGGGTAGGGGCGTGAGGTTTGTCTTCGGTTAAAAATAATAATCCCTGCCCCAATGAGCATGTCGTGAGCGTTTTAGCTATTTCAATTACTACTGTAGCGTTAGCAGAAATTGGCGATAAGACCCAATTGCTATCTCTATTACTTGCAAGTCGTTACCGAAAACCAATCCCAATTATTGCAGCAATCTTTTTGGCAACTATTGCCAACCACGCTTTGGCTGCATGGTTAGGTGTGGTTGTCGCAGACTATCTATCACCTGAGATTTTAAAGTGGGTGCTGGTGGTCAGTTTTGTCGCGATGGCGGCTTGGGTTCTGATCCCGGACAAACTGGATGATGACGAGCAGATTTCTAATCGAGGCCCATTTATTGCCAGCTTTATCGCGTTCTTCGTTGCGGAGATAGGCGATAAAACTCAGATCGCCACTTCCATCTTAGGGGCGCAATACGCGGATGCGTTAAGTTTGGTGATTATCGGTACCACAATCGGTATGCTGCTGGCGAATGTACCTGTGGTCCTGATTGGTAAATTGTCGGCCGACAAGATGCCTTTAGGGCTGATCCGTAAAATCACCGCATTTTTGTTTATTGCTCTGGCAATAGGGGCTGCACTGTTCTGATTTTTTGCACGTGAAATGATGTGAGTTATCAATCATTAGTGGCGTGCTGCGCGAGTTCAAACTCTGACTCAAAATCGTTCCGTTGCGTGACGGATGACATATAAGTGTCATACTTGTCATGGTAGTTTAATGGTGTGAATGATAGCGAGAGGGCAAGTTTATGCTTACACGTTACATGGGGATGTCCCCGAAGAGTCAGAGTTATTTATTCACTTTTGGTTTAGCGCTGTGTTTACTAGCGATGGTGCTAACTGATATGTGGTTACCGATTGTAGCAGGATCGTTCGTTCTTACTGGATTGACAGTAGAAGCGTGGATTCGTGTCGCTCACATCATTCCTATGCATGAAGAGATGCGGGCAATGAAGAAACAACTTAACAAGCTCCAATCAGAAGTTCGCACACTCGAATACGACGAATAAACAAACGGCAGCCAATATAGGCTGCCGTTTTTAGTTCGACCAGATTATTCCAATCCTTTCTTGATCAGGTACTGATACGGAACTTGCTCCGTTTGTGCCGCAACTAATTGATGGTCCATAAAGCGGCAGAAACTCGGAATGTCTCGAGTTGTGGATGGATCGTCTGCTTTGACCAGCAAAATCTCACCATCTTGCATGTTGCGAATTGTCTTCCTGACCATCATCACTGGCTCTGGGCAGCGCAGTCCTTCCGCCTCTAATGTCTTGTTTGCCAGTTCAGGATTAAAGCTCATAGTGTGATTCTCGTAACTAACTGAGCGTTGAATTTTACTTTCGTTGAAAAAATATTCAATAACCACTTGGCAAACCGAATTTTTTGTTTTACCTTGAATTAACAATTTGGTAACAACTGGCAAGGGAGAGGCAATGTTAACAGCGTTAGACAGACTTACGATTTACTCAGTGCTGTGTTTTATCTCGTTTTGTGCATTGGTACTCAGGACGCCAGCTGACACCTCTTTGACGCCTCTAGTAGGCATGGTTGCCACTATTATTGGGATTTGGATCGAGATGCGCAGATGGTCTGGCGCATCTGAGCAAGAAAATTAGCGCTTCTTGCTTGGATCAGAATGCTTTTAATAACGCTCACCTATTTTTATTTTACCGACACTTCATTCCGATACTATCCCCATTTTTCTTGGGCTTCCCCGCTGAAAGGCGGGATTTTTTTTGTCTGAAATCAGATTGTTAGTTCTACATGTGTGACGTGTAACACAATAGGCGTCACACATGACAGCAATTAAACATACGATCAAGCGCGGTGAAATGTTTCATTTCAATCACAGGATTGGAGACATTGTTTACAGAAAGAGCTTAAAAACAGACTCTCCATCTACGTCTCGGCAATATGTATCTGATATCTTATCGTTTATCGAACGAAGTAAAGTATTAGGAGTGTCGGTGGAAAAGGAAGATATTGACCAGTTTATTGAGATGCTTATTTCTAACAAAGTGAATGAAGTTGTTAGGTTAGGCAAGGCAATCACTGAGCCTATGAGTGCAACAGCGAAGTCTTATTTCGACATCTGGTTTCATCAAACAAAAGCTGCAAGAGATTACAACCTGATGGTTGAAGAAAGTAGCGGTAATGCGCCGATTGATGTTGATATATCAACTCATCTACGTGATTCTCCTTCATATAATCAGTGGCTAACAGCAAGAATGGAGTCGGCTGCGAATCATAGCCCTCTTGTACAAGATTTATCTCAATGGGATGAAGACGAGGGATGGAGTATCAATGAAGACCATCAATTCTATTGGGATTTCAGAGATTACACTTCTCATGCAAGTGAGTGGGAAAGTCATCTAGACAGTGAAGTAACTACACACGCAAAGAATCTCGCTAACGCATACAGTAAAGGTCATTCTGTACGTGCTCGTATGGAGCTAGGGGAACTCAAGACTAAGTTTGCCCCATTGCTATCTACCACTCCTCCCTCAGTTCATCAGGTGGCAGAACCCAATCCAGAACCTGAGTCTAAAGCACCGTTATTTGAGGATATGTTCGAAGATGTGAAGCAATATATTATTCAAGTACGCAAGCTAAAACCCAAAACAGCCGAAAACAAAGTCGCAGCTTTTAAAGACTTTGTTCCGGCTTTCCAAGGGTTACAAATAGACAGGATTACTTTCGAAGACCTAGAACAGATGTGGAATACGTTTGTTGGATTACCCAAATTAGACAAATTCTCTATAACAAAATACGGCATTGAGGGAGATAGCAAAGAAGAAAAACGGTTATCTCGATGGGAATTAGTTGCTAGTGGCGATATTGATGTAGATGAAGAAGATATGCTAAAGGCGAGTGCGCTTGGTGATAAAGTCGCATTTCTAAAAGATATCTTTATTACGGCAATGCGCAAAGGTTATATCACGACAAACCCGTTAGACATGGCTAACTTAGTAATACCAGAATATCGTAAAACGACACGAGCACCATTATCAAAGACAATCGTTGCAGCTATTGAAACACATGCTTTAGGCGTCCGTGATAGTTATTCTATGGCAATTTTAATGATGGTATATCATGGCATGCGCCCCAGTGAGGTTACTTCATTAACCAAGTCTCAAGTGGTGACAGATGAAGATACTAACGTTGTGTATTTTAATATTCTTTCCGGCAAGACAGCTAACGCTATTCGAAAAGTTCCAGTTCACCGTAAGTTACTGAAAGCGGGGTTCAGGGACTATGTGGATTCATGTTCTAATGAATTGTTTAAGTTCACTCGCCAGCATCTAACAAACTACTTCAATGTTAAGTTGCGTCCTATGTTCGATATCCCATCGAAGAATAGCGCTGGTGAGTTACAAAGCCTATATAGCCTGCGACATAACGTCATATCTCAGCTTGGTCATTTAAGTACGGAGTTGAAATATAGATTAGTTGGTCATGGTACTAAGACCGTAACTACTAACTACACATCTATTGAATTGGTAGAAGCACAGAGGATAATCAACAAAATACAATATCACCCCTAGCACAAATAAACTGACAGGTCAATATGAATTGCTTGCAAAATTTATTGGTTAATGTTAATATGGCTCTATGGATTGGTTAATTGACTAGCCGATCTTAACAATTCGCACTCTTTTAGAGTTGCGATACGGTTTGAACGCACTATCCCATAGTAAATGGCGATCGGTGTGTTTTTCTTTTTTCTGAAATATAAGGAAATCTTATGCACTACACACAAGAAGCAGCAATGGTCTACTGCACTCAAAATCGACGCTTGCAACCAGTATTGGCAGTAATCCAAGCTCTTATTGAGGGTAAGACCGCAGAACAAATCATCCGCGAACAAGTAGCCCCAAGCCTATCAATCCGCACAATCCAATATTACGCCAGCAAATACCAACCAACACAGGAGAGTCACTAATATGAATCAAGAAATTATCAACGAATTAAACGAGCGCTGCCCAATTGAGTTTGACCAAGAGCGACTAGATACACTCGAAGCATCAGCCAAGATGCTACATGAACGTGAAGGGAAATACGTAAAAGAGTTTTATTCTTCTATCTATCATTTTCTCAACGATGTACCGGAAAAGCTTAAACAGAAATACGTGATAGTATCCGACAAATACAGATTGGCTGGTGCTGGCATCAGCATTGTTTATGAGTTACCACAAGCAAAAGCTAAGCAGAAGTTAGCCGAATCATTAGACAAGGTGCGAGTGGATTACCAATCAGATATTGAAGCTAAACAACAGCGATGGATTGAAGACCAGATTCAAACCCTACTGGACGAAGAAAAAGCACAAGCACTTGCTGAAGCAGAAGAAAAAGAGCGTGAGTTCAAACGTAAGCTACTAGATGCAATGAGAAAGTAGTCTTAAAAGTGCCTATAACGCGCTCAGGCAAGCTTTTACATCAAAACCGACCATACCTACACAATAAAAACCGAAACCTTCCAGAGTTGCTCTCCTGCAACTTAAATGTGACTACAATATGATTTCTATAGTTTTAATTTGCATATGTGTAAATTTTAGTTTGTTGTCATTCCCGTAGTTGAACAAAGTCAAGTGAGAATAGTAACCCTACTTAGGGCCTTTTTGCATAAGCCTTGAATAGATATTCAATATTCTTTTGGGTGAAATGTAGATACCGACTCCCAGCCCTTGCTCTGTAAGGGTTTCGACTATTGGTGGGTTGTGTGGTAAGTGTAATAGTGAATGGAATGAACGATTATGAGTAAAGAATACATACCAATTAAAGATAAGGGTTATCTCTTTCGAAGTGCGTATCGTGTTAATAAAAGTTACAGCTACGATTATGATCATCTGACCTCGTTAGTTAAGTGGTGGGAGTACCTTAACCACCGAGTATACAGGTACACCTTCCTAATCCTAACGCTGAACTATTCGGATAATGCCCAACATCAGCCTGATAACATCACTAAGCTCCTTAAAGAATTAAGACGTAGTTTGAAAGTTAAGGACAATAAAGTTCCTTTGCACACCGTTTGGAAATTAGAGCACCGTCCTATTGGCGACAGCAGCAAAGAAGCTGTGGGGTTTCATTACCATGTTGTCTTTGCTTTTAATCGTGATATCACTCAGTCAACAACAGTCTTAGCCGAGCTAATCAAGAAGCATTGGAAACACGGCAAAGTGCATATTAGCAATACAGTACATACCCCAAAAGAACTTGAGCGTGACTGGAAAAACCGACCGCTAAAACATCCAATCAAGAATACTCAGCCAGAGCATTTTGCAGCTTTGTTTCATCATCTCAGCTATTTAGCTAAGGCAGACCCTAAACAGGTTCTACCAAGTGAATACACTGGTGACAGTTTCAAAACCTCCCAGATGTTGAAGTCACGACTCGATGCTCATCCATCAATCAAGAAACACAAAAACACAATTGCGATTGATGTCACCTCCATATCTCCAGAAGAAGATGAACATGAAAACATTCTTTCAAATGACGAATGGGGAGAGTTCCCCTTCTAATGGCTTGTACGATTCTGAGCAAGAATATCTATTTCACCAGCGTCACCCAAACTTACTCTACAACTCCACCAGCAAGCCTTTTGATTTGACATTCAAGGATAGCAACGGAGACAGTTTTCTTGCTGTTGGTGACTTCTACGATATGAGTACAGGCTGGTGGATTGAGCTGAAGTCTTGTGCCTTGAACAAGTACAGTACCAAGCGTGACAGCTTAATATCTCTTAATCTCGCTCTGCAACATGCCAAAACAGCTAAAACCAAAGCATTAGCTCAACTCAATCATGGTTGGAATCATTCCACGGATAAACAAACCATTGTTCAAGCCAGTTTGAAGTCAAAAGGTATCAACCACGTTGTAATTTTTACCGATAACACCAAACTGACTTTTCGAAGTAATGGCGACATCAACCACATGAAAAAGAAGAACTTGTTTTGGTTATATGAGAATCAATACTTTAGTTTTTGCTAATGCTATCGAAGGCTAACTTTGAACTCATAAGAGCCGGAAAACTTATCTAGTTTCATTGTTTCTCTATAGTTCACCTTGACGGATTTCGGTAAGTTCTCAGACTTTTTTGTGAAGAAATTACAATCGACAATATAGCTAGGTAGGTCGGCATTAAAGTCGGTGCCCGGAAGGTAGCTAATCTCGTATTCTTGTTTAAATTCTACATCTTCTACATTCAGTATCACCTTAGACATACCATTGATGAAGTCACGTCCTCGTGTACAAATTGGCCTGAGAGCTGCACCTATAGATTCATCTTGTTTAAATGCGTCTTGTGATTCTCTCACTTGTTGAATAAGCGATTGGTATTCTTCTTTGTTTTTCGTTGAATCAAATACTTGTTTGATCTCAAAAGAATAACTTTTAGGTGGCTCCTTAGCAATGCTACCGAATGAACAAAGAACTAAAGGTATTAAGTACCACGGTTTGTAAGACATACTAGAACCTTAATCTATCGACAAAGGTTTAATATACATCAATTTGCTTAACAGCCCCCGCTTGCCATATCACATTCTCCAATAATTTTTCTAAGTAATGATTTAACGCTAAAAACCCAGTGCGACTCTAGCCTTGTGTTCACATGTATACCCTAAAAAATGCAAATTAAATGAATACAAAAGCAACGTAATTACTAGCATAAATACACTTCAATCTGCAAAATATCTAGGGTTTAGACTTGTGAATACAAAAGAATTACACTACTATGCAACTAGATTAATTCAGTAAGGGAGAGTGACAATGACTAAGTATCATTACATCCGAGTGAGTACCGCAGAGCAGCACACTGAACGTCAGGAAGTGAAAACACCAGAAGGTTATGTGCAAATCATCGATAAAGTGTCTGGACGTTCTACAAAGCGCCCAGAGCTTACAAACATGTTAGTTAATCTGTCTGTAGGTGATGAGGTGTTAGTCGATGATATAAGCCGTCTAGCGCGCTCCTTGAAGGATTTAAACGAGTTACTCCATCAAATCACTAGTAAAGGCGTAACAGTTACCTTTGCAAAAGAAAACCTTACTTTTACAGGTGATAAGTCAAACCCTACAAATGAACTTTTGCTAAACCTTATCGGCGCTGTGTACCAGTTTGAGGTCGATATCAAGAAAGAGAGACAGCGTGAAGGTATTGAGATTGCTAAAGCAAAAGGTGTTTACAAAGGTCGTTCAACAGCGATAAGACAGAAAGCTGAGGTGATTGCATTGCTTAACGATGGTGTACCACAAAGAAAGATTGCAGAACAGATAGGTATAAGTTTGTCGTCAGTTCAACGCATAGTGAAGAAGCACAAAGAGGAAGCAGCCTAGGATATTTCAAACAAAGGCTTTATAACTAGCACGTTGTATTTGCGCTACTAAACGAAGCACGCAAGATATTTACCTTAATATCTCCACCAAGAAGCACCACCAGCAATGGGTTGGAAGCTTTATAATTTGTACACAATGTCGTATTGTTATGTAACACATATCTATAAACCCACACGTCCCACGGAAACTATCCGCTGAAAGGCGGGATTTTTTTTGCCTAAAGAGTACAATTTACCCAAACACATACAAAATAAGTGGCTAATTTGTGGAACTGGAAGACATCTATCGCCGAGATTTAAATTTACTGGTTGCGTTGCGAGTACTGATAGAAGAAAACAGTGTCAGTAAGGCGGCAACACGTCTGAACTTGAGTCAATCGGCAATGAGTCGTGTGCTTGGTCGTCTACGCGACTTATTGGGAGACCCGCTGTTTACTCGTCAGGGACAGCATTTGATCCCAACTCAGAAAGCGTTAGAGATCGATCGCTCATTGGGCGAACCATTAGAGTCTTTACGTCAGTTGTTATCTCCGGTTGAGTTTGACCCATTGCAATGCGTACAGACTTTCAACATCGTGACCACCGACTATGCCATGCAAACGATCTTACCGTTCGCTTTGCCGAGAATTTACCAAGAAGCGCCAAACGTGTCTTTCAACTTCTTACCACTGCAACACGACCGTTTATCAGATCAGCTCACTTATGAAGGTGCAGACTTAGCGATTTGTCGCCCGACAGGCCCGGTGGAGCCTCTACGCAGTGAAGTGTTGGGGCGAGTGGGGGTGCTGTGTATGCTTTCAAAACAGCATCCATTAGCGAATAAAGAAATGAGCTTGGATGATTATCTGAGTCATCCACATGCCATGATCGCCATCAGTGATGGTGTTAAGGCACTGATCGAACAAGCTTTGATGGAGAAACCTAAGCGTAAAATGGTCCTGCGGGCGTACCATTTAGAAGCCGCATTGGCGATCATGGATACCTTGCCAATTATCATCACAGTGCCAGCGGATTTGGCGTATCTGGTTGCCGAGCGTTATGACTTGGTGGTGAAACCGTTACCATTCCAATTCACGCCGTTTGAATACTCGATGATTTGGCATGCGCGTTGCGAGCATTCTCCCGCTCAAGAATGGTTAAGAACGATTGTGCGTGAAGAGTGTAGTCGTCTGATAGCTAAACGTATCGAAGATATGGGACTGAACTGCTAACAAAAAAGAGCCAGCAATGCCGGCTCTTCGTCTGTTTACACTGAGTCAGTGTTTATAGCTTGATAACCACACGACCCGTTACTTGACCGTTGGTGATGTCTTCTGCATATTTCGGTGCTTCAGCAAGAGCAACTTCAGTACACGCTTGCTCGAAGTAGCTGTCTGGTAGTAGCTCTACCAGCTTTTCCCATGCAGCGATACGTTTCTCTGTTGGGCACATTACTGAGTCCACACCTTGTAGGCGAACATTACGTAGGATGAACGGCATCACTGTGGTTGGTAGATCAAAACCACCTGCAAGACCACAAGCTGCAACTGCACTGTTGTAATCCATTTGCGCCAATACTTTTGCTAGTACTTTGCTGCCTACAGTATCAACCGCACCTGCCCATACTTGTTTTTCAAGCGGACGTGCTGGTTCTTCAAATTCAGTACGGTCGATGATGCGGCTAGCACCTAGTTTTTCAAGTAGCGGGCCATTTTTCTCTACACGACCTGTCACTGCAGCAACTTTGTAGCCAAGCTGTGCTAGAAGCGTTACTGCGACTGAGCCTACACCGCCACTTGCGCCAGTTACTAGGATTTCGCCATTTTCAGGTTTGATGCCTGCATCAAGCAGTGCTTGAACACACAGCATACCAGTGAAGCCAGCAGTACCAACCATCATTGCTTTCTTGCTGTCTAGACCTTTTGGTAGTGGTACTAGCCAATCCGCTTTTAGACGAGCACGCTGAGACATACCACCCCAGTGGTTTTCACCCACGCCCCAGCCAGTAAGGACAACTTTGTCACCAGCTTGGTAGCGGCCGTCTTCTGAGCTTACTACCGTACCTGCTAGGTCAATACCTGGCACCATCGGGAAGTTACGGATGATTTTACCTTTACCTGTGATCGCAAGGCCGTCTTTGTAGTTTAACGATGAGTAATCAACGTCAACCAGAACGTCGCCTTCAGGCAGTTGTGTTTCATCGATTTGCTCGATGTTAGCGATAGTACGTTTGTCTTCTTGATTTAGAACTAGAGCATTAAACATAAGGTTCTCCGATTGTGCGGTAGCATGACTCTGGGTCACATGCAGCAAGATATCAACTGGTCTAAGTGTATGTCTTCTTTGTCTATGAATAAAATGAAACTTGAGCATTTAATGTATGCTCTTCATGCATGTTTGATGTAAAACAAAGGGCGACATCAATTGTCGCCCTTAAGTGTAATACTAAAAATTTTAGTACTAGTTCATTTGCTTATGATTGTTGGCTCGATCACTACAACAACGTCTTGAACTGTTATGGTCGTTCAAATACTGTCGCAATGCCCTGACCCAAACCGATACACATGGTGGCCAGACCGTATTTCGCGTCTTTGGCTTCCATTAGGTTGATCAACGTTGTTGAGATACGTGAACCAGAACAGCCTAGTGGATGACCCAATGCTATCGCACCACCGTTAAGGTTGACCTTCTCATCCATAACATCAAGCAGGCCTAAGTCTTTAGCACACGGCAGAGACTGCGCGGCAAATGCTTCGTTTAGCTCAACCACACCCATGTCTTCAATTGAAAGACCGGCACGCTTGAGCGCTTTTTTCGTCGCAGGTACAGGACCGTAACCCATAATAGAAGGATCGCAGCCCGCAATGGCCATGCCTTTAATACGTGCACGAATCTTCAAGCCAAGCTCATTGGCTTTCTCTTCACTCATGATCAACATCGCTGATGCACCATCAGACAGAGCCGATGATGTACCGGCTGTTACTGTACCGTTTGCAGGGTCGAACACTGGGCGAAGTTGAGATAGACCTTCAACGGATGTTTCAGGGCGAATCACTTCGTCGTAATCCAGAGTGAACAGTGTGCCGTCTGCTGCGTGGCCTTCAATTGGTAGAATTTCGTTTTTAAAACGACCCTCTACGGTTGCTGCGTGCGCACGAGCGTGAGAGCGAGCGGCAAACTCGTCTTGTTGCTCACGGCTAATACCATGTAATTTACCAAGCATTTCAGCCGTTAAGCCCATCATACCCGCAGCTTTTGCTACGTTCTTTGACATACTTGGGTGAAAGTCTACACCGTGGTTCATTGGCACATGCCCCATGTGCTCAACACCACCAATTAGGCAGATTTCAGCATCGCCAGTCATGATGGCACGTGTACCGTCGTGAAGCGCTTGCATTGATGAGCCACACAAGCGGTTCACCGTCACGGCGCCAATTTCAATCGGCAGACCAGCAAGCAGCGCCGCATTACGTGCAACGTTAAAGCCTTGCTCTAGTGTTTGCTGTACACAGCCCCAGTAGATGTCTTCAATCTCGCTTGGGTTCACTTGTGGGTTACGCGCAAGAATGCCTTTCATTAGGCGCGCAGATAGATCTTCTGCTCGTGTATGACGGAAAGCACCACCTTTAGAGCGACCCATTGGAGTACGTAGACAATCGACTACGACAACATTTCTTGTTTGATTAGTCATTTTAGAATCCCTCCTTAGATAGAACCTTGCTGTTGTGCACCGTAAAAGCTTTCACCTTTCGCCGCCATATCAATCAGCATTTGCGGTACTTGGTACATCGCACCTAGCTCGGCGTGTTGTTTTGCCATTTCAACGTATTCAGCAATACCCACGCTGTCTAGATAGCGGAATACGCCACCGCGGAATGGAGGGAAACCAAGACCATAAACCAATGCCATATCTGCTTCCTGCGGAGTCGCGATGATGCCTTCTTGTAGGCACAGCACCACTTCGTTGATCATTGGAATCATCATACGTTGAATGATGGTCTGATCGTCAAAGTCCTGCTTATCGGCACAAACGTCAGCAAGTACTGGTAAGATCGATTCGGAGAAGGTTTTCTTCGGCTTACCTTTTTTATCTATGGTGTAGCTGTAGAAGCCATTACCATTTTTCTGACCATATTTGTCTGCTTCGAACAGTGCATCAATCGCATCACGACCTTGTTTACCCATACGCTCAGGGAAACCCTCTGCCATCACAGCTTGTGCGTGGTGCGCGGTATCAATGCCGACTACGTCAAGCAAGTACGCCGGTCCCATCGGCCAGCCAAACTTACGCTCCATGACTTTGTCGATTTTCGTAAAGTCAGCACCATCACGAAGTAGCATGCTGAAGCCGCCAAAGTATGGGAACAATACGCGGTTAACGAAGAACCCTGGGCAGTCATTAACGACAATTGGTGATTTGCCCATTTTCGCAGCATACGCCACAACACGATTGATGGTTTCATCAGAGGTGTGCTCACCACGGATGATCTCAACAAGAGGCATACGATGCACTGGGTTGAAGAAGTGCATACCACAGAAGTTTTCTGGGCGTTTTAGTGATTTTGCCAATAGGTTGATAGGAATCGTCGAGGTGTTTGAGGTGATAACGGTGTCGTCACCGACATGGGACTCAACTTCACTCAAAACTGCTGCTTTTACTTTCGGGTTTTCAACGACAGCTTCAACAATCACATCAGAGTTTTCAATACCTGCGTAATGTAAGCTCGGTGTGATTGACGCTAAAATACCCGCCATCTTAAAGCCATCAATGCGACTGCGAGATAAGCGTTTATTCAGCAGCTTAGATGCTTCAGTCATGCCTAGGTCGAGCGACGCTTGTGCGATGTCTTTCATCAAGACTGGCACACCTTTTAGCGCTGATTGGTAAGCAATGCCGCCACCCATGATACCTGCACCTAATACGGCTGCACGTTGCGTGTCTTTACTTGCTGACTTCGCTGCTTTTTTCGCAATGCCTTTGATGTATTGATCATTAAGGAATAGGCCAACGAGTGATTTTGCTTCTTCCGTTTTAGCCAATTTCACGAAGTGCTTACGTTCAATGTCTAACGCTTCATTACGTGCAAAGCGAGCACCTTCTTCAATCGTGATAACGGCTGTCATTGGGGCAGGGTAGTGAGGACCTGCTTTTTGTGCCACCAGACCCTTCGCCATGGTGAAGCTCATCATTGATTCAAGCTTACTCAGCGTTAGCGGAGATGTTTTCTGTGCTCGGCGTGCTTGCCAGTCAAGTTTCTCATTAATTGCAGAGTTAAGAGTTTGTAGTGCTGATTCGTATAAAGCATCAGTCTCTACAACAGCATCGAGTAAGCCAATTTTCAATGCTTCATCAGCTCGGCATGCTTTACCTTGGGTGATGATTTCCATTGCGCTGTCTGCGCCAATAACGCGAGGTAAGCGTACACAACCACCAAAGCCCGGCATGATTCCCAGTTTCGTTTCTGGTAGGCCGATGCTGGTGGTTTTGTCACCAATACGCATGTCTGTTGCTAGCACACATTCACAACCGCCACCAAGAGCGTGGCCTTTGATCACTGAGATGGTCGGAACGGGTAAGTCTTCTAATTTGTTAAAGATGCTATTAGCAAATTGCAGCCATTGGTCGAGCTCGGCATCCGTTTTAGCAAACAGACCTAAAAACTCGGTAATGTCTGCGCCTACAATGAATGCGTCTTTATCTGAAGTGAGCAACAACCCCTTGAGGCCTTGATGGGCAATGAGCGCATCAATAGCTTTATCTAGCGATTCTAATGTCGCTAGGTCGAGTTTGTTGACGGATTTTGGAGAGCAGAAGCTTAGCTCTGCAATACCATCTTGTATTTCCTTTACCTGTAGGGTTTCGGCTTGGTAAATCATTGTCTATCTCCATGACATACAATCGTGGATTGTCTGTATACCTATTTCAACGACGCCGTGTACCTCGGCAAATAGGTATCGAGGAAGTCGTTTTATTTTTGTTCTGGTTTGACCAGTAAGGTTAGTTTGGATCGTGGATTGTTTAATTTCAATACATTTTTTAAACAAGTGTTTAACATTGTGCGCTGTGGCAGATCTTATGCGACGGGTAAATCACACTCGTGATAGACTTCAGGCAAATAGACATGAATCCATAATCCTATGAATGACAAGCCTTATCTGATTCCAGCAGAGCCCGCTCAATTTGAAGAAGAAATTAAAAAGAGCGTCTTCATTACTTATTTGGCACACACGCCAAGTATCGAAGCTGCAAAAGCATTTGTTGATCAAATCAAAGCTAAACACGCTGATGCTAGACATAACTGTTGGGGCTTTGTTGCTGGTCGACCAGAAGATTCGATGAAGTGGGGCTTTAGTGATGATGGAGAACCTTCAGGGACGGCAGGCAAACCAATCCTGGCGCAGCTGTCTGGATCTGGGGTGGGGGAGATCACGGCTGTGGTCACGCGATACTCTGGTGGAATCAAGTTAGGTACAGGCGGCTTGGTTAAAGCGTATGGGGGTGGGGTTCAACAAGCGCTCAAGCTGCTTCAAACTATTGAGAAAAAAATAACCACAAAGCTCAGACTAACGTTAGACTATGGGTTTATGCCTATCGCACAATCAATCATGCCGCAATTTGGTGCGATAGAAGTCGAGGCTGAATACAGCGATCAGGTCGTATTAGTGGTGGAAATTGAGCTTCGAGAAGTGAGCGCGTTTACCCAAGCAATCATCAATAAAAGCGGGGCAAAGGCAATTGTCACTCCGCTAGACGGACAATAATGAAAAACAGGAAGCAACAGGGACAGCTTCGCTAGTCAATTTATCCATGCAATTTCGTTCAATTATTCGAATCGTCGGGCTACTGCTCGCACTCTTTAGTGTCACTATGCTTGCGCCAGCACTCGTTGCGCTGATCTATCGAGATGGTGCTGGTGTGCCTTTTGTCACGACATTTTTTGTTCTGCTGTTTTGTGGGGCCGTTTGTTGGTACCCAAACCGCAGGTATAAGCACGAGCTTAAAGCTCGAGATGGCTTTCTTATTGTCGTCTTATTCTGGACAGTACTTGGCAGTGCAGGCTCGATCCCCTTTCTCATTGCTGACAATCCGAACGTCTCAGTGACAGATGCGTTTTTTGAATCGTTTTCTGCTCTCACGACGACCGGGGCGACCGTTATTGTTGGTTTGGATGAGTTACCTAAAGCGATTCTATTCTATCGACAGTTACTGCAGTGGTTCGGCGGTATGGGAATCATCGTATTAGCGGTGGCGATTTTGCCAGTACTTGGCATCGGTGGTATGCAGCTTTACCGCGCCGAGATCCCAGGTCCAGTCAAGGACACTAAAGTGACGCCGCGCATAGCAGAAACTGCTAAGGCGCTTTGGTACATCTATCTGAGCCTGACTATCGCCTGTGCTTCGGCTTTTTGGTTAGCTGGTATGACGCCATTTGACGCCATCAGTCACAGCTTTTCAACCATTGCCATTGGTGGCTTCTCTACCCACGATGCCAGCATCGGATACTTTGATAGTTACGCGATTAATCTTATTACCGTGGTTTTTCTGCTTATATCTGCATGTAACTACACACTGCACTTTGCTGCATTTGCATCAGGTGGCGTACATCCCAAGTATTACTGGAAAGATCCTGAGTTTCGTGCCTTCTTGTTCATTCAAGTGCTGCTATTTATCATTTGCTTTCTATTATTACTGAAACATCACTCTTACACATCGACATACGATGCTTTCGATCAGGCTCTGTTCCAAACCGTATCAATATCCACAACAGCGGGCTTTACGACAACAGGTTTTGCGGATTGGCCGCTCTTCTTACCTGTGCTGTTATTGTTCTCTTCCTTTATAGGTGGTTGTGCTGGTTCAACAGGCGGCGGCATGAAAGTGATCCGTATCCTGCTTCTTACCTTACAAGGTGCGCGTGAACTAAAACGTTTAGTCCATCCACGCGCGGTTTACACCATCAAAGTAGGTGGCAGTGCCCTACCGCAACGTGTTGTCGATGCGGTTTGGGGTTTCTTCTCCGCATACGCATTGGTATTTGTGGTTTGTATGTTGGGGTTGATTGCAACAGGAATGGATGAGCTCAGTGCGTTCTCGGCGGTGGCTGCGACTCTGAACAACCTCGGTCCTGGCTTGGGAGAAGTAGCGCTGCACTTTGGTGATGTTAACGACAAAGCAAAATGGGTATTGATAGTTTCTATGCTGTTTGGTCGTTTGGAAATCTTTACCTTACTTATTCTACTTACGCCGACGTTTTGGCGTAGCTAAGGGGAAATCGTGGCAAAAGCATTATTTCTATACTCTTCCCGCGAAGGGCAGACTAAAAAAATTCTCCACTATATAGATGAACAACTTCCAGACTTCGATTGTGAGCTGGTGGATTTACATAATGTCGAGACGATTGACTTCAGCCAATACGACAGAGTATTGATAGGCGCCTCTATTCGCTATGGCCATCTTAATAAAAAGCTATACCAGTTTATTGAGCGAAACCTCAATCAATTGGAGCAAAATAAAGTGGCATTTTTCTGCGTAAACCTAACCGCTCGTAAAGAGGACCAAGGAAAGGATACACCTGAAGGTAGTGCCTACATTCACAAGTTCCTAATTAAGTCGCCTTGGAAACCAACGCTAATAGGTGTTTTTGCTGGTGCACTTTATTACCCACGTTACAGCTGGTTCGACAGAACTATGATTAGGTTCATTATGTCGATGACGGGTGGCGAAACTGATACGACCAAAGAGGTGGAGTACACCAATTGGGAAAAAGTGGCTCTTTTCGCAGATAAATTCAGAGAACTGTAGAAATAACGTGCTCTTTTGACCGCTTTTGATGCAAATTTATCCG